>DATGTS010000063.1:0-5031 GCA_035301745.1 Candidatus Avamphibacillus sp. | reverse complement strand
AAAATAGGTTTTGACCGGTTTGGGATTCAAGGGCTCGTTGGCGCTCCAATGGATGAAGAAAGGATCGCGACACTATTACAATTGCTTGATAATGGATATGAAGAACAAATTATGCTTTCTCATGATTCGATTAATTATTGGATGGGAAGACCGCCGGTAATGAATGATAAGTTAGCAGCACTGGTAAAAAATTGGCACCCAACTCATGTGTTTGAAAATATCATTCCTGAATTGATACGAAGTGGCGTACCTGAAAAGACGCTTGAAAAACTGTTTCGGCTTTAATTAATGAAAGCGCTGTCACACAAGGAGGAATTGACATGGAAAGAGTATGGTTAAAGCAATATCCGGAACATATTCAGAAGGAAATAAATATACCCGATGATTCCGTTCCGGAGATGCTTCAAAAAACGATCGCTTATTATGGAAACCGTCCGGCACTTCATTTTTACGGGAAAGAGATTAATTATAAAGAATTCGGCGAACAAGCGGCTGCTTTTGCTTCCTCCCTACAGCAAGCCGGTCTTCATAAGGGTGATCGTGCGGCAATAATGCTTCCAAATTGTCCGCAATATTGTATTAGTTACTATGGTATTTTACAAGCCGGCGGAACTGTAACACAAGTTAATCCGATGCTTTTAGGAAAAGAATTAGCCTATATATTAAAGGACTCAGGAGCGGAAACAATCGTTATTTATGAGCCGCTTATTCCTGTGTTAAATGAAATTATTGAGCAAACCGCTATAAAACATGTGATTAAAGTAAATTTAGAAGGTCGCGATTATCAGGATGGGTTGGCGGTACCTTTTACAGATTTTATCAAGAGAGCGAAGACCCCACCACAACCTGTTGCTATTACTCCTTCCGAAGATATAGCAGTTCTGCAATATACAGGTGGGACAACAGGCAGATCCAAGGGAGTGATGATTACGCACCGTAATGTCCTTGCCAATGTGATGCAGTCATACGAGTTTTTTCAAGATAAAACTGAACTGGGAAAAGACCGTTGTCTTACAGTTATACCGCTTTTTCATGTGTTTGGCATGACATCTTGTATGAATCTTTCCATCTATACAGGGGCGATGAGTATCATTTTACCGAAATTTAACTTGGAAGAAGTACTGCAAACGATAAAAGACATGCAACCTACTTCTTTTCCAGGTGTTCCGACAATGTATATAGCAATCACAAATCATCCGGATATGGATCAATATGATTTAGATAGTATTGGAATATGTAATAGTGGCAGTGCACCGATGCCAGGTGAAATACTGCGGACATTCGAGGGGAAGTCAGGAGCAAAGATATTAGAGGGGTATGGCCTCTCAGAGAGTTCCCCATCAACACACTGTAATCCAAGTTTTGCAGAAAGAAAACCTGGTAGTGTCGGAATCGGATTACCATCTACCGATTATAAAATTGTTGATCTGGCAGAAGGGGAGACCGAACTTCCAGTAGGGGAAGTCGGGGAACTTATACTTAAAGGACCACAGGTGATGAAAGGGTACTGGAATATGCCGGAAGAAACTGCACAAACCCTTCGTGATGGATGGCTTTACACAGGGGATATTGCTCGTATGGATGAGGATGGATACTTATATATTGTAGATCGCAAAAAGGATCTCATTATCGCGAGTGGCTATAACATTTATCCGCGTGATGTGGAAGAAATCATTTATGAACATTCTGCAGTGCAAGAAGCGGTAGTTGTTGGAATTCCTGACCCATATCGGGGAGAAACAGTCAAAGCCGTTGTTGTTCTAAAACACGATAAACAATGCAGTGAAGCGGAGTTAATCGCCTATTGCCGTAAGAATATGGCGGCATATAAAGTTCCACGCGTTGTTGAATTTAGAGAGGAACTGCCTAAAACGAATGTGGGGAAAATTTTAAGGCGGAAAGTGAGAGAAGAGAGCGTGGAATAAGGATTACTATACCCATTTTATTACGCCCAAAAAGGGGAGAAGTGAACATTGAAATCGGTTTTGAAGAAAAGTTGGCCAAAAGGCATTTCAGAAACACTTCACTATCGCTTCGGAGAAAAACCTTTACATGAATATTTAATGGACCATGCTATAGATCGACCTGACCAAACAGCATACATTTTTTATGGCAATCAAATTACCTGGAAACAACTATATGATCACACAAGCAGGCTCGCACATTTCTTGAAAAATCAGGGAATAATGAAAGGTGACCGTATCGCGTTATTTATGCAAAACTGTCCACAATATCTTATTGGTCATTATGCCATTCAAATGCTCGGGGCAGTTGTTGTTCCATTAAACCCGATGTATAAAGAATCAGAACTGGAATATTTCATAAACGAAGCTGAGATCAAAGCAGTTATAGCTGGTCAAGAATTATATAACCAACTTGAAAACGTGACATTTAAATCTTCATTACTTCAATTTATTATTACTACTCATTATACTGATTTTCTCATCAAAGATCTGACGACTCTTCCATTAACTGATGAATTGAAAACGGCAAAGAAAGAAATAAAAGAGACTTTTGATCTTTTAGAAATTATCAATACAAACTATCCCATTACCGAAACAGAACATATTAATATTTGGGAAGATGTTGGGCTAATGGTTTTTACCTCAGGAACGACAGGGAGACCTAAAGCAGCGATGCTCACATACGGAAATGCATTATTCAAAACAGCTGCGAATGTTCAAGGTTATCAAATAGAACAAAATGATAGAACATTAGCTGTTGCCCCGCTTTGTCATATAGCCGGCATGGTGATGGGAGTTAATCTTCCGGTTTACAGCGGATCCTTAAGTGTTTTGTTGACCCGATTTGAACCGGAGGCAGCGATAAAGGCAATTGAAATGTATAAAGTAAATAAAATGTATACGGTTGCGCCAATGAATGTAGCAATACTTAATTATCCTGGAGTAGAAAGAAGAAACTTAAAGTCACTTAAACTTAATTTTTCAACAAGTTTTGGCATTCCGGTTGATGAAAAGTTGGCAGAGGCATGGAAACATCTAACAGATGGGTGTCTGCTTTTTGAAGCCTCTTATGGATTAAGTGAGACACATACATGTGACACGTTTATGCCGATGGATCAAATCAAGTTCGGATCCTGCGGGATTGCTACCTATAATACAGCATTTCGTATTGTAGATATAGAAACCGGTGAAGATTTACCAACAGGTGAACAAGGTGAAATTGCGGTGAAAAATCCCGGTGTATTTAAAGGATATTTAAATCGCCCTGATGCAACAGCTGCAACATTAAGTGAGGGATGGGTGTTTACAGGAGATATTGGGATGATCGATGAAGATGGTTATTTGTACTTTAATGGTCGTGTGAAGGAGATGATCAAGTCTTCAGGCTACAGTGTTTTCCCAGAAGATGTTGAATCATTAATGAACGATCATGAAGCTATTCTACAGATAGCTGTTGTAGGGGTACCTGACGCAAGAAGGGGAGAGAGTGTAAAAGCTTTTATCGTTTTAAAGCCGGAATACAAAGAAAAGATTAGCGAAACCGATATGATCAAATGGGCAAAGGAAAAAATGGCCGCTTATAAATATCCGCGTTTTGTTGAATTTCGTGATAGTCTGCCGGCTACAAGCTCTGGTAAAGTATTGCGAAGATTTTTAAAAGAAGATTCATAGATTGTTGTAAATGAAAGGGCTTCGGAAAAATTGTGGAACGATCAAAGCCCTTGAATGATCGCAAATGGAATATACTCGCTTTCCGCGGGCAAATGGGAGAGATGGAACTCATGGAAGAAGAAATAGGCGAATTATTAGAGCGAAGGGAAAAAGCTAAACTTGGCGGTGGCAAGGAAAAAATGGCACATCAGAATCAGCTTGGTCATTATACCGCAAGAGAGCGAATTGATAAGCTTGTTGACCTTGGTACATTTTTAGAATTGGGAATGCTTGCCCATTCTGATCAGGCTGGTAGTGAAGAAAAAAGTGCAGGAGATGGTATTATTACAGGGTTGGCAAAAATCGACGGTCGCCCGGTAGTTGTACAATCTGCGGATAAAACAGTTTTTGCAGGAACAGAAGGAATGGTATATTTTCGTAAAACAAAAGCTGCCCATGAATTTGCGCTCAAACGCGGTTTCCCATTACTTAATCTGATGGAAGGCGGGGGCCTTCGTATGCCGGATGGGATGGGTTCTGATGGTATCAGCCAGATGTTGTTTCCAAATGAATTATTGTTGCATCATCGGGAGGTTCCGTTGATTACAGCTATATTAGGAGATAGTTTTGGTGGGCCAACATGGACAGCCGTGTCTTCAGATTTTGTTACACAACTAAAAGGGGCTGCGATGGCAGTCGCAGGTCCTCGGATGCTTGAGGTAGCAACAGGAGAAAAAGTATCTAATGAAGATCTTGGAGGCTGGGAAGTTCATGCGAATTTCACAGGGCAGGCTGATCGCTTTACGGATAGCGAAGAAGCTTCTATAGAAGAATTGAAAAAGTTTTTAAGTTATATGCCACTGCACGGGGACGAAGAAGCACCTTATAAAGAAACACAAGATGATCCATATAGATTACTTGATAGTATTGGTAATATTGTACCTACGAAGCGAACGCGCGCTTATAATATGAAAAAGGTAATTAAACAAATCGTTGATGACGGAGACTATTTCGAACTCAAGTCATTGTATGGTACAGCGATTATTACCGTTTTAGCACGAATCAATGGACGTGTAGTAGGTATGATTGCCAATCAGCCTATGAAATTTGCCGGGGCGGCAGGAGCTAAGGAATGTGAGAAAGCAACGGATTTCATTTGCCTTTGTGACTCTTACAATATCCCGCTTATTTTTTTACATGACATTCCTGGTTTTCGAGTATCAAGTGATGCCGAAAAGCTGAAAATGCCAACTAAGATTATGATGTGGAATCAGGCGCTTGCGCAATCGACGGTGCCAAAGATTTCTATTGTCATACGAAAAAGTATAGGAGCTGCATACGGCAATATGTGCGGTCCAACCATGGGGGCGGATTTTGTCGTCGCATGGCCAACAGCTGAAATTAATTTCACCGGACC
>DATGTS010000062.1:0-4448 GCA_035301745.1 Candidatus Avamphibacillus sp. | reverse complement strand
TGACCGAACCTGCGTTCAAAACACAACACGGACAAAAGTAATGTCAATGGTGGCGGACAAGCAGAAGTGGAATCAACCTAGATGAGACGAAGGTGGAATTTTAGAATTAAAAAATGCGACAACTATATTGACAAACACCGTAATGGGAACGGCTAATCATAATAATGGCGAACACCAATCCAAGTGGGAGTAAGAAAAATAGCATTTCCAACCATTCCCCAGTTGTTTCAGGCGTCTGCAATAGCAACCACCCTACGATGATCAGTATAACGAATCCTAAAAAGACATATCCCAG
Source organism: Candidatus Avamphibacillus sp. (assembly GCA_035301745.1). Classification (GTDB taxonomy): domain Bacteria; phylum Bacillota; class Bacilli; order Bacillales; family Amphibacillaceae; genus MSJ-26. The sequence goes on along the minus strand of DATGTS010000062.1, from coordinate 4,153 downwards.
TTTTTCCCGCCGCTTGTACATTTCTGCGATCAAAATCACGTCCTCCTTTACATTCGGGTCGGCCCAATTTTACAAAGCTAGTCTAATAGTCTCCTCATGTGTCGCTATTATTAGTACATATTGAACAAAACTACCAAAGAGGTTTCTCTTTATTTGATAGTTCGACCCAATAAGGATAAAGCCCAACCATGAATGGAATAGAACCTATCAAAATGAATACAAAGATAAATGAAGGACCAAAAAAGATATTCATAAGCATGACGATGGTAATTATCATCATAGTAATCATTGTAGATATGTTTCTTGTCCGTGAAGTAACATATTGTTTTTCCCCGCAATATGGGCAAGTCATTGCAGTGTCTAATGTAAAGGACTTTTTAAAAGTTTGTTTCCAACTCCATTTAGATTTGCAATTTTGGCAAGTTGGCATTTGTAGAACTCCTTTCTCGATTAACAGTTTGATTATTTTTTGAAAGAACACCCATTTCTACTAAATAATACGATGAAGTAGAACTAAAAGTTTCAATTAAAAAATTATGGTTTTCAAGCTATTCGACTCTATCCATCTCTTCTGTCAACTCTTTTAAATCTTCTAATTCTATACTTGGTTCAATGATAATAAGTGAATAATTCAATCCATTTTCCTGCCATACGAGCCCGCGGAATCCATCCATATCTGTATAAAAACCTTCCCCGCCACGAATCGTCACCGGCTCCTCATCTGGAAGTTTAAAATCATCCTCCATATCTGGTGATTCGAAAACAGTTAGTGTTAAAAATGCCAGACCATCTTTGTTATAGTCTATATTTACTTCCGTTCGATTCAGTTCCCCTGTGAGTTCATCCATTTCCACCTTTTCCAGTTCCAGCCCGTCTGTTTCAGGAAAATAAAGGAATGGTTTTTCTAGGGCTTCTTTTGCCTCTTTTAGTGTAACTTCTTCTGGTTCGGGCAGTTCATTAGAGTCAACGATTTCCGCGTCTTCAGGCAAATCCAATGTAAATTTATCATCTGATATGTTTGCATCGAAATCAATTTTTGTGTAAACCGTTTCTGTCTGTTGATTTCCGGAAGTCGATATTGTTTTTAAAACCATCCAATTTTCTTTATCAATCCAAATTTCCTGTTCACCGAGCAGAGCATCATCCTCTTTTGGAGTTGCGATGAGATGCACCGTTGTTCTTCCCGCTACCTCCTCTTCTTCTCCCTCAGTGGAAATATCATGCGTATCCTTCACCATACCCAAAATAAAGTCTACTTGTTCTTTTGGAGATGGTTGATTTAGCTCTAAAATTTCTTCATCATCAATAATAAACGCTTGATTGATCTCCTTTTGATAGGTGATAATCGACTCTCCATCATTCACTGTAATAGCCTGCTCTTCTCCATTTTCATTTTCTAATTCTACTCTTATTTTTCCATCTTCATTACGCCATTCTTTCATTTTTACAACCTCTATCTCTTTTTCATCTTCACTTATAGTTGATGTCGATTCGGCATAATAAGTTAGATTCGTTTCTTCATCTAAAGCATTACTTATCATTTGCTCTGGCGAATAATGATTTGATTCGTCTGAACAACCAAAAGTCACCACTGTCACCCCCGCAATTATAAGATTAAAAATCAGTTTTTTTATTTTCATTTTTAACCCCTTCCATGAACTTCGGTAACTTGCATATCACACAAGTTCCAATGCTCTCTTTTGAAAATATTTCAATTTCACCATGATGCTTTTCAATCATTTGTTTCGTAATACTTAAACCGAGTCCTGTTCCATGCCTGTTTTGTTTATTTCTTGCTTCATCCGCTTGATAGATTGGGTCAAACACATAAGCCAGTTTGTTTTCGGGAATCCCTTTTCCTTCATTTTGAACGATGAGATAAACCAAATCATCCTGAAAAATCATGTTCTCTTCCTTCATAAACTCAAACAACCATTCTGGAGGCATCTGTTCACGTGATAAAGCCGCTATCCAAATACGTCCCCCACTCGGTGTATGCTGAATGGCATTACTCATTAAATTGTCAGCCACTCGCATCATTTGCTTTGGATTGACACTGTACTTGCCGTCCACATCAACATTCGTATGAAGCTGGATTTCTTTTTTCTTACAAATTGGTTCATAATCGGAGACAAGCATGTCAAAAAATTCACTTCCCTCCACTTCAACGAATTCAATCGCTTGGGATGGTGACTGAAGCAAGGTATAGGTGAGTAAGTCATCTAACATCTGCTGCATGAAATCTGATTTTTCAACGATAACTTGCTGGTATTCGTTCTGCTGCCCCTCTGTTAATTCACGGGATTCCAAAGACTCCGCGTAAGCCTTAATTGAAGTGAGCGGCGTTTTTAAATCATGGGAGACACTTGCAATTAAGTACTCTTTCGCCTGTTGCTCCTGTTCAATTACTTCCCTTGATGATTCAATTTGATGCTTCATGTTATAAAAATGTTTTGTTAACTTGCCGATTTCATCTTGATTGGTCTGTCTTTCTTTAAATGACTTACCAGAGGCAAAAGCACTCATATCTTCCATTAATCCTGTTAAACGAAGATTGAGCTTTTTATTGACAAGCCACACAACGGTCAAATAGGTCAATGTAAAAATAATAAGAAACAAACCAGCCACAAAATAACCACGAGTGTTCACACCAGTAACCCATTCTTCACGCAAGACTTCAACCTGAAAAAATCCTATCAACTCGTTATCATCAAATACAGGTTGTTTATAAGAATAAGAACGATAACCTTGGTTGATATCATAAAGATCGTTATACAATTGTTCTCTTCCAATACCAAATCGAGAAGAAAAGGCTGGATTGGATGAGTATAAAACTATTCCATCTTGATTGTAAAGCACAATCGATTGCTTCTGATTAGAAAGCTTTTCAACCTCATCATGGTCGGCATACGGACTATAAAGTTCCGGATGATCCAGAGTGTTTTTAATTTGTTCTAATTCACTGGTAAGCTGTATATGCTCTTCAACTTTTCGTTCGTCATTAAATGAGTTAACCCAGGCAAATAAAAAATAGGCTGCAAGCAGCGGGAGAACCATGACGATAAAGTAAGAGAGCAACAGCCATGTCTTTATTTTCATACTAATTCACCTATGAAGCGATAGCCCTTTCCCCATACAGTTTCAATAAGTTGAGGTGTTTTCACTGGGTCCTTTAATTTTTCACGCAACGACTTAATATGAACGGTAACCGTGTGTAATCCGTCTGCTTCCACTTGATTCCATATATGTTCATACAGTTCATTCTTTGAAAACGTACGCTTTCGATGTTTTGCTAAAACATGAAGTAGCTCAAACTCTTGTTAAGGGTATTTTTTCTTCGTGAAGTTTTGCTTGTTGTTCATCCCAATAAATCGTGAGCCCTCCAGTATATCTGGATACATTTTCCTGTTCTGGAATCCGCTGATAACGTCTCCACCTGCGAAGTTGTGATTCCACTCGAGCTTTCAACTCTGCTAAACTAAAAGGTTTCGCTAAATAATCATCTGCACCAAGCTCAAGCCCCTCTATTTTATCTTCATCTTCTTTACGGGCACTGATAATCATAAGAGGAACATCACTTTTCAAACGAATATTCTTACATAATGTGAAGCCGTCCATTTCTGGTACCATAAGGTCGATCAAGGCAAGATCATAAGCCGCCGACTGAAAATCTTCCCATCCTTCCAGTCCCGTCGTTGCCCAGGTCACTTCATAGTTTTCTCGTATAAACATATCCCGAATAACCCGCGCGATTTCCGGATCATCTTCTACTAATAAAAGACGTGCTCTCATGAATGATTCCTCCTGTAGCATAAATATATCATTTGAGTGTAGTTTTATTGCTGATTTTATTGTTTTTTTATAATTGAAACCTAAAAATTAAAAATGTCAGCCTTCATTAGTATACAATGAAAGCTGACACGGTAAAAAGTCTATTTATTCTCGGTATCACCAATCTCCCGCAACCATTTCTTTAATTTTTCTCTTGGATAATACGTTTGTCCATTTAGAATCACTAGCGTTGCATTAAATTTCCAGTCGAAAGTCAAGCGATTTATTTTTTGTCAGAATTATGAATAATGGTAATTTTTACTACAAATGTCCATAAAAAAACCTTATAATTAGGGGATGGTAGTCCTGTCCAAATCCCTAA
>DATGTS010000061.1:0-19932 GCA_035301745.1 Candidatus Avamphibacillus sp. | reverse complement strand
AGTCATTTTCTAACCATAGCTTTGAAGCTAGGTTTAAAGAAACTCTCATCATTACTTAATATAGATTACTAGATTTGACACATATATTTATACTCGATATCTATTATATATGTTATTAGGTAAAAGCGCCAATGAAAATTTAATTACACTATTTCAAGTACTTTTTAAGAACAAAGGCGCAAGCACCCTTACAGGCTAAGAACGCGACGTCCTGGGACTGCGCGTGAATGCTCGCCCCATTGTCGCAACGCCTGTACTAGCACGTCCTGTGCATCGTAGCAGCATACGACTGCGTCTTGCCAAGCAAGGTGGGTCAATGTTGCCAATTGACCATTCTTCCCGTAGGAGATAAAGGAAACATGCCCCTGCAAAAGGGGAGCCGTGAGTTGGGCAGAGAGCCCGATTTTAATCGGCCTTTCCTTAGCCCGAGTCGATGTTGACTTATCGTGCCATGAGGTGAAGGAAGTCGCGCTAGTTGCTGGGTGGCTTGCGCCGGACGTGGCTCTTCCTGTTGCTCAGTTATCCCCAGGCTTAAAATGTTATAATTTCCTACAAAAAAGACTGACAAAGCATCATACTTTGCCAGCCCTCAACCGTGACTAACGTCGTTTTTGGAAATTACCTTTACGACTCCTGCCACCTTGTTTTCTTCTTTTATTATTCCAGCCGCCTTTTCCACGTTTACCTTGAAAACGTTTATTATTTGATCGACGTTTATTATTATTGCTTCGCTGAGCTTTTTTAACACTTACTGGAGCAACAGATGAAATGCGAACAGGAACGTCTCTTCGTTCTTTAGTTAACATTTTCAGTGCAGCGGCAACGACTGTAATCGAGTCATGCTCCTGCAGCAATTCATTTGCTGTTTGATGATAGGATTTTAAATCTTTCTGTTCCATTGTTTCCAGGATTTTATCAGCCGCTGCTTGCTGTTGACCTTGTTTTGCTTCCTGGTGAGTTGGAGGCGTCATACGCTTCATTTTACTCTTAGTTGTTCGTTCAATTAATTTTAGGTGTGCCATTTCCCTTGGCGTAATAAAAGAAATTGCTTCACCAGTTCGTCCTGCTCTTCCAGTACGTCCAATACGGTGGACATAGCTTTCTGGATCTTGAGGAATGTCAAAATTATAAACATGTGTCACACCGGAAATATCCAAACCTCTTGCCGCAACATCAGTCGCAACGAGTACTTCAACTCGTCCATTTTTAAATTTATTTAATACTGACATCCGCTTGCCTTGCGTTAAATCTCCATGGATTCCTTCTGCTCGAAATCCTCTCGCTTGCAGACCTTCTGTTATTTCATCCACACGCTTTTTCGTTCTGCTGAAAACAATTGCAAGTTGGGGGTCATGAATATCCAAGTGATTTGTCAGTGTATCAAATTTATTTCTGTCAGGTACTTCAATGAAATATTGATCGATATTCTCTACGGTCATTTCTTTTGCTTTTACTTTAATTTCTTGTGGATCTTTCATCAAATTCGTTGCAATATCACGAATTTCTTTTGGCATTGTCGCTGAGAATAACAACGTTTGTCTCTCATCTGGAATACCTTTTAATATATCACGGATATCATCAATAAAGCCCATGTTAAGCATTTCATCCGCTTCATCCAAAACGACAACCTTAATATCATTTGTTCGTATTGTCTTACGTCGCATATGGTCAAGCAATCGACCAGGTGTCGCTACAACAATTTGCGGTCCAGCTTTAAGCGATCTAATTTGTCGATCCATATGTTGTCCACCGTAAACCGGTAATGTCCGCAAATTTCTAAACTTGCCTAGTCGATTGATTTCTTCTGCAACTTGTATTGCAAGTTCTCTTGTCGGGGTTACAACCATCCCTTGAATTTTTCTCTGTTTTGGATCGACTTTTTCAAGCATTGGAATACCAAAAGCTGCTGTCTTCCCTGTTCCTGTCTGTGCTTGTCCAATCACATCAAGACCTTTCATTGCAAGTGGAATCGTCTCTGCTTGGATTGGTGTCGCTTCTTCAAAGCCCATCTTTTCAAGCGCTCGCATAATCGGTTGTGATATGCCGAGTTCATTAAATGTTGTTGTCACTGTTCATTCCTTCTCCTTTTTGTAAACAAAATCTGTATACTTAATGCCAAAAACGATTGGCGAAACCTTTTCATTTTATTTAAAAAACGTATTATCTTTCTGAAGTATAAACGTATTTTGTTTAAGCCTATACTATTATAATACTTGTCGTATTTTATTATTTAGTATTATTAAAATACATTTTTCATGTGTAAATATTTATACAAAATTATTTCATACGATTTCCTGACCATAAAAAAAGGCATCACCCAAAACGTTGGAAAGAAGCCCCCTGTAATTTCTAAGCATTAATAACAGTCATTATATGATAACATAAATGAGGATAAGATATCCAATAGTTTCCTTAGCAACAATATGATTTTTGAATGCGTCCATGATAAAATTGAACGTATTAGGACTTTACAGTAAGGAGTGTTAAGGTGAGGCTTCCACCATTTAATCCATATGCAGCTATCTTCATCGGCGTTATTTCAGTTTCAAGTTCTGCTGTATTAGTAAAGCTTGCTGCAGGTGCACCTGCAGCAATTATTGCAAATTATCGTCTTTTATTTGCAGTTATTATAATGCTGCCAATTATTTTATTGAAATATAGTCATGAATTTAAACGAATAAATCAGAAGGACTGGATTCTTTCCGCAATTGCAGGCATTTTTTTAGCGTTTCATTTTATTCTTTGGTTTGAATCTTTAAATTATACATCTGTTGCAAGTTCTGTTGTGCTTGTAACATTACAGCCAATTTTTGCATTTTTAGGGACATACCTTTTCTTTAAGGAGCGTTTTACTCAAGCTGCGGTTATCAGTATGTTTATTGCTTTATTAGGAAGTTTTATCATTAGCTGGGGAGACTTCCAAATAAGTGGGATGGCGCTTTTTGGAGATATTTTAGCTTTATTGGGTGCAATCGCAGTAACGGGTTATTTTTTAATGGGACAAAATGTAAGAAAGAGATTATCACTGGTGATCTACACTTTTGTTGTATATGGTATTAGCTCTATTACACTCATCATTTATAATTTAATATTACAAAACTCATTTTTCGGATACTCCTCGCATCATTGGTGGATCTTTTTAGCCTTAGCGGTATTCCCTACTTTCTTTGGTCACACATTATTTAATTGGGCACTGAAATGGGTGAGCACAGCAACCATTTCCATGGCCATTTTATTTGAACCAATTGGCGCATCTATTCTTGCCTACTTTATTTTAGGTGAACGGGTTACTCCTTCTCAATGGCTTGGTGGATCAATTGTCATTATAGGGTTGTTTTTGTTTGTTATGGGAACACGTCGTAAAAGAGATGTAACGATTGCAAGAAAAAACGATAATACTAGATAAAATTCTAATTGAAAATGGTATACTAAGGCTAGACTAAAATGAAACAGGTGATGGAATGAATATTCAACTTATGACAGATGGCGGAGCGGACATCCCAAACAGAATTAGTGAAATGGTAGATGTGAAAATCGTTCCTCTTTATATACATTTTAAAGATGATCATTATAATAGCAGTGAACTTGCCCTGCCTACTTTTTTTCAAAAAATAAAAGAAAACAATGAACTTCCACGGTCATCAGCACCAAGTCCTCATGATTTTTATGAAGCATATAAGCAAATAGATAGTGATAAACCTATCATTATGTTAAGCATCTCACAAGAATTAAGCAGCACCTACGAGAATGCAATCATTGGAAAAAACATGTTACTTGAAGAAGAACCTGACCGAAAGATTGAAGTTATTAATACGAAAACAGCTTCTTGTGGAGTTGCTCTTCTCCTTTATGAATCTCATGTTCAAATGAAAGAAAATATGAAGTTTGTAGAACTTGTAGATCATCTTCATAAGCGTGTTGAGCAAACAACAACATTGTTTTTGTTAAAAACATTAGAAAACTTAATTTTAGGTGGTCGACTGGATAGAGTAAAAGGGACCATCGCCAAAACGCTTAATATTAAATTATTAATGAGAGGCAGTGACGAAGGAGAGATTGAGGTTACTGAAAAAGTACGTGGAAACAAAAAATCAATAAAACGATTTATTGAACAAATTGGAGATTATGCGAAAAATATGGAAGATAAAGTAATTACCATCAGTCATTGTGCCTCTGAAGAACGAGCGAAAACGATATTAAGTAAAATAATGGATCAGTATTCTTTTAAAGAATCCTTTCTAACCGAAACAGGACCACTTATTTCCACTTATGGTGGAGAAGGTGCATTGGTAATCTCATTTTTCAGGGATCATTAAAATATCCATGTAATCAATGAACAATTGCTGGTTTGACCTGTCTCACCTTTTTAAAAGTACCGTTATCTTTTTAGACGAAGCGGGCCAGAATCAATCATTAGCACACGCTCAGTGGAGTGTGTGCTTACTTTTTTCACTAGTTGAGTTTAAAAACTTATGGACAATTGAATTTAATGTATCTTTATCTTCTCCCAGACAAATATGATGCTTGGATTTATCAAAGAAAACAACTTCTTTATGTTCCGATTTAATCTCTTTTGCCAAATAATACGCTGTCCTGTAAGGAACTAAACTATCCAAATGACCTTGAGCAATTAATACAGGAACATCTACATCTTTTAAGTGTTTTCTGGTAAACCTTACAAGTCGCATAAATTCGATATTTGCTTTGATAGGGACTTCACCGATTTTTGTTTTGTAATGTTGATAAAACATATTATCTTTTATCTTCCCTGTCAGTCCATCTTTAATTACTTCTCCTACCTCGCGACTTATTTGAGTAAACGATAAGTATTTCCCGGCGGTTGCAAGCAAAACGAGTTTTTCTACATTATATTTTGCTGCTAGATATGCTGCAATCATGCCGCCCATAGAGAATCCGATAATAAAAATCCGATCCGTCTTCTTTTTTAACTTTTTATATGATTTTTCTGCTGCGGAAAGCCATTTTTCATAGGTCACATTATCCAGGGTGAGTATTCCTCCATGTCCTGGCAATGTGGGAACTTCAATATGAAAGTTCGTATGCTTCTTTAAGTAATCAGTTAATGGCCTCACTTCAAACGGGCCACCTGTATACCCGTGTATGATTAAACATCCTATCATTTTAATTCTCCTCATGTTGGTCTTCTATGCACTTCTTATTCCCTTGAAGTTTAATCATTATTCTTTTACTCTTTTATCTTTTACTATCTAAAGTTTTTAATAAACGCTCCAAACTGTTTAATAATTGGAGCTACTTGATGATATGTGCTAGCTAACTGACCGACCGTGTTAATCATCTTATCAACATCAAGCTGTCCCTCTGTGTTTTGAAATTGGGATAATAAATTATTTGGTTGTTTTGGAAAAGAATAAGGATTCATTCCATTAGGTCCCATTGAAGGATAATTTTGCTCAGCTCCTTGAATAGCTTGGGGATTTCCCGGGGATTCTTGTATTGGTTGAGTTGATCCGGAAGACATGTTTTCTTCTGTAGGTTGAGTCGTACCTGGATTACCTTGCATCATCGGTTGAAAGTTTGAAAGCATATTTTCTTTTGGTAAAGGATGATTATACCCAACATTAATTTGATTTCCCTGATACCAATCGTCTGGTAATTCTGGCTTGGCATATTGTGTAAAAGGGGTTTGATACGGACCTAGCCCAGTAGGGTAAAATGGTTGATCAAATGTTTGATTAAAATAGGGGTTAAAATTACGATAGTATGTCGGTCTGTTCTGATAGGCAGGATGTAAAGGCCTTTTACGCATAATAAACACACCTTTCTTCATTCACTTATAGCAGAGTATGCTTTACTTTAAAAAAGTGTGTTGTTGTGTATAAATGATATGAACTAGGATCGAATATTTAATTCTCGTTTTAATTTACCTAACTGAACCCCTAAAATAGGTTCTGAATACCCTTTGATAAATGTTGCCGGAGTCCCGTAAATCCCTTGGTTTTGTAATTCCTTTTTTATTTCATTATTTTTTGTTATATTTTTTGTTTGGTAGGATATTCCCCACTTTTCCATCTGATTTATTAATTTCTCACATGAAGGACTGTTATCACTAATATAAATAGTCGCCTTTTTGTCATTCATCGGTGTCAAAACCTCCTTCTTGCCTATCTACCTTTTAATTTACCTATAGCTTTTTACCCGTTTTTTGTAATATTAAACATAATTATTTCACATCTATTACTTTTGTTTAGAATTCTTTACAAGTCTGCCTTGCTTTTTCATACCAATACTGTATACCCGTTTTTATAACTTAAAACATTCTTGATTGAAAAAACTTCCCTCAAACGATAAAAAAGCTGAACCAATGGATACCATGCATCCACTTGGTTCAGCCTGATTTATAAGGAGTAACATTACGCCTCCTTTTAATCATCAATTTCAATCACTAAAATTTCCCCTGTATGGGCATCAATCTCCATTTCCGCTTCTTGTTCTCCATCCTCTATTTCAATTTCATAAATTAAACGACCATCTTCTTCATCTAACTCTAGATCAGTAATCGTGCCCGAAAACTCATTTAATGCAATTTCGGATGCTTCACTTGTGTCCATCAATGCTTTTTTATCATTGTTATTCTGGTTAGACTTTTTATTTGATTCTTTTCCTTCTTTTTTGTCTTGTTTCTCTTGTTTCTTATCTTGCTTTGTATCGTCTTTTTTCTCTTTAACCGTAAGATTTTGATCTTCATTTTCTTTTGAAGGCTTTTCCTTCTCTGCGGTATTCATAACTGTTTTTTCTTTTAACTCTAATACTTCCCCAGAGCTTCCATCAAGCTTTAATTTATATTTTTTTCCTTCTCCTTCAATTTCTACCTCATAGACTGCCTTATTAAAATCTTTCTCTAATTCCATATCTGTTATGGTACCTGGATATTGATCCGCTACTAAGCTTTCAACATCTTCTGTTGTTAAAGTAGGTTCTACGTGTGAGGCATCAGAGTGATATATTCCTAATCCTAATGTTGTTGCAACTACGAGTGCACCTGCTGTTAAAGCGATTTTTTTCTTCATTTCATTTCCTCCTTGTGATGCTCTAATTATATAGTAAGCCTTCCGAATGAAATTTCATGGTGATTAAGATTAGAATATGATTAGAAAAGAATTAATTTTTACTCGGGTAAGGTAATTTCAATGTAAAGGTTGTTCCTTTTCCAACTTCACTTTCAACAGATAGATGTCCTTGATGTGCTTCTGTAATTGCTTTTGCAATCGGTAGGCCAAGTCCAGTACCACCAGTTTCTCGGCTTCTCGCCTTATCTACTCGATAAAATCGATCAAATATCCGTTCCTGTTCATCTTGGGGAATACCTTGGCCATAATCTGTCACAACAAAATTTATCCACTTATCATCTCTGGTTAGATGAATATCAATTGATTGTTCACTATACTTTAGAGCATTATCAATTAAAATATAGACGATTTGTTCTAAATGGTCCTTATTTCCTAATACAGACACTTGCTCATCCATATGTTGGAAGTGTATTTCTCGATCGCTTGCACCCCTAAATATTTTAACAGCTTCAGAACAAACAGCAGTAAAATCAACATTTTCCATCGTTTGAGTTGCTTGGTTTTTTGCTAAGTTGAGCATTTGCTCGACTAATTTTTGCATTCGGTCTGCTTCCGAATCAATCGCTTCAATGGATTCATGAACCAGCTTAGGGTTATCGATTCCACGACGTGAAAGCAACTGTGCATAGCTTTTTACAATTGATATTGGTGTTTTCAGTTCATGGGAGGCATCAGAGACAAAGACCTCCTGTTTCCGGAAGTTTTCCTTTAAATAATCGATCATTTCGTTAAACGTTTTTTCCATTTCATATAATTCATCTTTTGATTTATTTAAATTCGTAATTTTTCTCCACTGTGCATGTGTTGTGTTTCCTTTCATTGCTTCTGTTAATGTTTTAATTGGCTTTAACAGAAAACGACTTAAGGCATTCGCACCAATAAAAATAGGAATAAGCATGACGATTGATGCAACTAGTAAAACATAAAAAAGAGTCTTCATATTTTCATGTAAAGCGATTAAATGCTCAGATACTTGTAATGTCACCACATCTCCGTTATTCCAAATAATAGGCTTTGTAATAACGGCAACATTTTCTTTGGCAACATCCGTATTGATTGTTCTTGACTCAGATGTAGAATAAGCACTATCCAACCTGCGATACTCATTCTTTTTTGTCAAAATTGGAATAACCGATTTGGAATCTTCGCCAATAACGCGAATCATGCCATCACTGGGAAGAAAAGCTTCTAAAAGCTCCTGTTCCGGAATATCAGAACTATTATTTAATGCTTCCACCATCATATCCGTTTGCGCTGCAAGCTGTTCTAGTTCACTGTCAGCAGAAATATTATAAAATAAAAAATAAATCGCTGTATTAATCAGTAAAATGAGTATAAGCATAAATACACTTGAAAACAGTTGGATTTTCGTTTGTAATTTCATTCATCGATATCCTTCATTGTGTAGCCTACTCCTCGAACAGTTTGAATATAGGCCACGTCAAATGGTTTATCTATCTTTTGACGTAAATAACGAACATATACATCAACAACATTCGTATCCCCGAAATAGTCAAATCCCCATACTTGTTCAATTAATTTATCTCTCGTTAAGACGATGTTTTTATTCTCCAATAAACAAACGAGCAAATCATATTCTCGGGGTGTCAGTTCTATTTGCTCATTTGCACGCTTCACTTCCCGACTATCCAAATTAACGGATAGTTCCCCAAGCTCGAGTACATTTTTTTCTGCCTTTTGTACAGGGGTATTCCGTAAATGGACACGAATTCTTGCTAAAAGCTCTTCAATTTGAAAAGGTTTGGTTACATAATCATTCGCACCTTGGTCAAGTCCGTTCACTTTATCATGAACTTCATCACGAGCAGTTAGAAGGATAATAGGAGTTACATCTCCAGATTTCCGTACTCTTCTTAATACTTCCACGCCACTTAATCCCGGTAGCATAATATCAAGCAGAACTAAATCCCATTCTTTTTCCATAATTCGTTCAAATGCATCTTTTCCATTATCTGCAATTTCCGTTTGGTAATTTTCATATTCCAACTCAAGTTGTAACACGCGGCTTAATTTTTGTTCATCTTCTACAATTAAAATAGTAGGTTGATCCTTATTCATTTTTACACCTTCTTTTTTTAAGGTTTTAATGTTAATATAACAGAGATTTATTAAAAAGTGATGAGAAACTTATAAAATAAGAATAACTTTTCATGCTTGCAAGACTTCTAGCTTCTTGGTTGAATTAATTCTCACTAGTGAATTATAATGAATAACTATTAAGAGACTACATATTTAACATGTAGCACGAGAAAATATACTACTTAGAAGTTTCTTTTTTATATTAAAAAAACAGGGGTGATATAAGTGTTAGCCTTAGATCATATTGTTTATACAAGTGAAGAAGTTGGCTTCCCACAAGAGAAATTCAGCTTAGAAAACCAAATAAAAGCAGTAAAAGGCGGGGAGCATGAAGAGTGGGGAACATATAATTATTTAGCGCACTTTTCCAATGACAGTTATTTAGAGTGGCTTGGCGTCAATGACTATGATAAAGCCAAGAACTCTGACAATCCGTTAATCAAACATTTGATTTATGTTTTAGATTATAAAAAAGAAGGTACTTTTCAATTTGCACTTCGAACAAATCAATTAGATAAATATATTATTCATTTTAAAAATAAAAAGATTCCATTTGAAGGTCCATTTCATGGAAGTAGGGAGAAACCTGATGGCACAGAATTAAAATGGAGGATGTTGTTTCCTAAATATAATTATGAAAAAGAGGTGCTTCCCTTTCTAATAGAGTGGGAAAGTGAAAATCAGATTTCAAGTCTATTTAATCCACAGGCAATCACGAAAGTTAACTATGGTAATATGGATATAAAAAGATTTCGACATATCTATCAGCTTAAACCTCGTAAATTATTAAAAAACCGAGTGATACTCCATAACGCAAAAATATTTTTCACAGAAGATGATGGTCTGGATTTTGATTTAGAATAAATTCATCACCATGCATATTGTACATGGCGGTTTTTATGTAAAACAATCACCACTCCCAAAAAGAGGTGATTGTTTTACTAGCACGTATGATTATCCTTGGTCACATAAGTTTTATGAATGCTCCACCTTAGCGTAAATACACGTATCCCTCAATCCCTCGCCATTTATAGCAACATCATCATTTTTCAATATCCCCTCTAATTCAAATCCAAGTCGCTCAGGAATTGCCTTACTTTTTGTATTAAGTGAATCACAACGTATTTCTAATCGCTTCGCTTTAAGTTCGGTGAACGCAAAATCAGTCAATCCCTCAACTGCTTCCGTTATAAAGCCTTGTCCACTATAACGGGTATCAATCCAATATCCAATTTCAAACTTCGGTACACCCCAATTTATTCGATGCAGTCCAGTACACCCAATAAAATCATTTGTTTCTTTATTAAAAATATGTAGTCGTAAATCTTCTCGTTTTAAAAAAGCAACATGAGCTTCTCTTGCACCTGCTTCCGCTTCTTCCAATGTTTGATCTTTTCTAGCAAAAGGCAGCCATGGTGCAAGCTCATTTTTACTCCGTGAAATTGCCTTATGTACTTGTCCACCATCTCCAGGCAAAGGCAGTCGAATATGCAAACGATCTGTATAAAATTCATTTGGAAAATCTTTTAATATTGGTTGGTTCATTCTATCAACCTCCATTAAGTAAATTATTCTTATTATACTTGTAATTGGCACAAATTCAAGGGGCTATCGTTCATTTTTCTACTCTGCACTCATATGGAATCTAATCCCCTTCCCTGTTTCCCGTTAAAACCCTTCCAGCTGCAAGCAACTCTATGTTATACTTTGCCATCAATTCTCTCCTTAAGTCTTTGATAAGCGGAATTAAGTGATGTGGTCTTTTCAACATTTAATCGCTGTTCTTCAGCAATTAATAATTTCTCCTTTAAATCAATGATTGCTTCCCTTCTTTCAAATGCATCAATACTCATTAGAACAAGCCCCCTTTCATTTTTTATGTTAATATAACACCAAAATTCTTACATTATTTGTGCATTTATTTCACAAAGAACATTATGATTCTCGATACTGTTAAGTGTTATTATAAAATAAGAAGAATTTCAGATTTCATCATTCTACTCTTGCACCATATAGAAGATGTGTTTTAAAAGTAATTGGGGATATCAAATGATAAGGAGTCGATTTCGTTGGAGATGGAGAGATTTTCCCTTAAATTTTAGTTCCATGTCTACGAGCAGCAACTAAGAAAAAAGCAATTACACCATAAAAAAAGAAAACATTTGAAGTATCTACTGACCCTTGTAGCTTATTCCACAGAGAAATTATTAGCAAGAAAATAAATGGAATTCTGCCTCTAACCAAGCCCTTTAATAATAGGTTCACTAAAACTCTTCCTTTCTTATCAATATCAACAGCTATAAAATAATATACGGTTGTTACAAGGTTAAGGTTTCAAAAGAGTCAAATAATAAACCACTTATAAAAGAGTCGGTATAACGATAAGACATCTTCCCCCTAACCTGCCCCGTTGGCGTTTAAGAATATCGATTCATAATCTTTAAGTGAATTTCAACATAAACCTCAATCTTCACCATAATTAAAATTCCTAAAACAATAAAAAGACACACGCTATTTTTAATGTGAAATAACGTGTGTCTTAAGATCTTATTTGATTCTTTATACCCTAAGTAAACCTGTTAGGATGTTTTAAATCAATACATCCCTTATTTTACTATTCGTCATACTCTACTTTTCCTAGAATATAAGCAACAAATAACCCCACTGCAAAGGTAACGACACTTATAAGCATTAAATTGGTACTCTCCGGCCACCCAGGGAAAACAATAACAAGTGACCCAATGACAAATCCAATCACACAAGCAAATGTACCTGTACGATATTTTTCAAGGAAAAATGCAATTAAACGACTCATCGCAAATATACCTATCGCAATACCAATACCAGTAACAACAATGATATCAAAGTACAAATTACTAATGGCCTTCATTATTGTATCATACGCTCCAATAACAAGCATGATCATGGAACCACTTATACCAGGTAATATCATTGCAGCACTAGCAAGAACACCTGAGAAAAACAAATAAACATATACCCACATTGACCTGCTTTCAATGATCGTTTCTCCTGATGTATCGAAGAATGCAATTGCCCCGATGACAACAGCACCAATAATAAGAATGATATAATGATTGAATTTAAAAGTTTTCTTTATCCCAGCTTGATGGAACAAATAAGGAAGAACCCCAAGTATCAATCCTAAAAAGAAAAATTTCAAAGGGCCAGGATAATTTTCCAACAACCAATCAATCAATTTTGCTAACGAAAAAATAGCAATAGCAATTCCCAACCCTAATGGAATAAGAAAGCGAAGATGTTTTCTCCAATCCTTACTAAAAAGTCCATTAATAGAGTTAATTAATTGATCATATATTCCTAGTATTAGGGCGATTGTTCCCCCACTTACACCTGGGATCACATCGCTTGCCCCCATAATTATACCGCGATAAATATTTTTCCATTCCATAACTGCTTCTCCTCCAGCTTATGAGATCGTTCAAAAAGCACATAAGCTATTAATAGGTGAAACTTCTTCAACAAGTTACACCTAGTCTACTTTATTCTAGACATAAAAATATCATACCAAAAAGCAATGAGTTTTTATAGATTTTACCAAAAAGTTTTCGATAATAAATAAAAATATAATCAGTCTATAATTCGTTCGATTATTGTCGCATTTGCCATACCCATTCCTTCACAAATGGCTAAAAGCCCATACTTTCCATTACAGCGTTCAAGTTCATTCATTAATGAAACTAGTAGTTTAGTCCCAGTTGCACCAAGCGGATGACCAAGTGCAATGGCCCCACCATTCACATTTAATTTTTCTGGGTCTGCACCTGTTTCCTGTAACCAAGCAAGTGGAACAGGGGCAAAAGCTTCATTTACTTCATAACGGTCTATTTGTTCAATCGTTAAGTTTGCTTTTTTTAAAACTTTCTCTGTTGCTGGTATAGGACCAGTGAGCATTAAAGTAGGATCTGACCCCACAACAGAACGAGCAACAATCTTAGCTTTTGGTTTTAAGCCTAATTGATCTGCTTTTTCTTTAGACATTAACAAAACCGCACTAGCCCCATCACTCATTTGACTCGCGTTTCCTGCTGTGATTTTACCATCTTTTTTAAAAACAGGCTCCAACTCACTTAATGCTTCATACGTTGTATCTTTTCTTGGTCCTTCATCTTCTGAGAATGCGTATCTTTCCCCTTCCTTATTTACGACTTCAACAGGTGTAATTTCTTCAACAAATCTTTCGTTTTCTATTGCCTCTAAAGCCCGCTTATGACTTTCTAAGGAATAACGATCAAGTTCTTCCCTCGAGAAGTTCCACTTATCAGCTATTTTCTCTGCGGATATCCCTTGATTAACAATTTCGTATTGGTCCGTTAACTTCTTACTCGGTTTCACTTCCCCCATATTGGAAAACATGGGTACACGGGTCATATTTTCAACACCACCTGCAATCACAATGTCCATATCCCCAGAAGCAATTGCTTGAGCGGCAAAATGGACGGCCTGCTGACTTGATCCACATTGACGATCAATTGTCACACCTGGGACATGTGTAGGAAAACCTGCAATGAGCGATGCTGTTCGCGCCACATTTCCCCCTTGTTCCTTCACTTGAGTCACACAACCGAAAATAACGTCTTCGATAAGCTCTTTTGATACGGCTGCACGCTCCACTAAGTCTTCTAATACAATAGCAGCCAATTCATCAGAACGATATTCAGAAAAGCTTCCCTTTCTCCTTCCAACAGCTGTACGAGTCCCCTCAACAATGACTACCTCTCTCATTACTCCACCCCTAATCGTTTATTCCGTTTATTCACCCTAAGTATAACGCTTTCTTTTTTATACATCCACTTAACATGTTTGAATTTCTCTTTTATAGGGAATTAGTAAAGAGAGAGGACAACTTATCATAGAAAGGATGCTTTCATTGAGAAACACTCCATATCAACCAACAAAGAATAAACAATTAACCGATGCACAGGAAGTACGATACACGAAAGACTTTAAAAAGGCAGATATTGCCGGAAACTTCCGTAGACCAAGAGTCCAACAAGCAAAACAAGAAAATAAAAAATAAATAGAATAAATGATATCTAAACGCCTGGCTCATCGATTGAGTCAGGCGTTTTATTTATCACGGGAAAATCTCTCGTGAAAATCTTTTTTACTTTTTGAAACCAATTCTCTTTTCTGTACGTATAAACACATGGACGAGAAAGGAGTTTTATAATCAATGAATGAAGCAGCCATGGAATTAATCAATGTTAAAAAGAAAATCGGAAAAAAAGAAATTATTAAAGGATTGTCTTTTCATATCAATAAGGGGGAAGTATTTGGTTTCATTGGACCAAATGGAGCAGGAAAAACGACGACAATTCGCATGATGGTTGGTTTAATGAGTTTAACGGAAGGAGATGTCCTCATTCAGGGGCACAGTATAAAAACTAATTTTAAGAAAGCGGTCCGGGAAGTTGGAGCCATTGTAGAAAATCCAGAGATGTACCCCTTCATGACAGGCATTCAAAATTTAAAACACTATGCCAACATGATACCCGGAGTGACCCAAGAGCGGATCAACGAAGTAGTGGAACTGGTTGGTCTTGAAAAAGTGCTTAAAGATAAGGTTGGAAAATATTCACTGGGGATGCGTCAGCGACTTGGAATTGCCCAAGCACTTCTTCACCGCCCATCCATCTTAATTCTGGATGAGCCAACGAATGGACTTGACCCGGCAGGAATCCGTGAAATCCGTAGGTACATACGTAAATTAGCGACAGAAGAAAATGTCGCCGTCATTATTTCGAGTCATTTATTATCAGAAATCGAATTAATGTGTGATCGAATTGGAATTATTAAAAACGGTGAACTGATTTCTACTCAAACGGTGCATGATGAAGCTGACCAACATGAAAAATTACAACAAATAGAACTTATCGCAACACCTCATGAGAAAGTAATCGAATTGCTAGAGTCAAAGCATAATATCGATGTCATGCAAATCGAACATTCGCTTACCTTCCAATGTGAAAAGGATACCATTCCCGAATTAGTTCGTACCCTTGTTTCACATGACGTTTCGATATATCAAATTGGTAAAGCCCGAGCAAGCTTAGAAGATAAATTCTTTGATGTGATTGGAGAGAATGTCATTGAGTAGTTTTTTAAAGCTAATCTATAACGAACAATTAAAATTATATATCACTAAATCAACTTGGATTATGTATATTATATTAGCAGCTTTAATTATTGGCGGAGCTGCGATTGTAGCAACATTTGATGAAGACCTAAGTAAACCAACAGGTGATAATTGGCGTGAAGAATTACAGACAGAAAATGAAGCATTATTAAAAGAGAACGAAGAAGCTGGTGAAGAGGAAGGCTTTGTTATAAGCATCAATAATGACATCATCGCAGAAAACAACTATTATCTCGAGCATGATATAAAGCCTAGTAGTTACGGAGCTTTTCACTATGTTCATGAAAATCAAGGACTACTTTCTCTTATTAGTCTTTTTACCATTATTATAGCTGCTGGAATTGTTGCGAATGAATTTAGATGGGGAACGATAAAATTATTACTCATCCGCCCGATTTCACGGAGTAAAATACTACTGTCAAAATACATTTCAGTTCTCATCTTTGCTGTCATTACATCTATTTTCTTATATGTTTTTTCATTTATTGTTGGAGCCATCTTTTTCGGTATTGAAGGGGCTAATCCACATATTCTCTTACATACTGAATCTGGATTTGAATATGTTTCGATTGCCGGAGATATCCTATCCACCTATGGTTATAAATTAATTAATTTAGTCATGATGGCTACCTTTGCCTTTATGATTTCAACTGTTTTCCGCAATAGTGCCCTTGCAATTGGGCTGGCGATTTTCTTAATGATGGCCGGTACACAAATTGTTTTCTTTTTCGCAGAGCGTTCCTGGGCAAAGTACATTCTTTTTGCGAACACAGATCTAACACAATATAAGACTGGGAATACACCTATGTTAGAGGGAATGACTTTAGGTTTTTCAGTCAGTGTTTTAATCGTTTATTACGCCATTTTTATTGTTCTATCATGGTTCGTATTTACAAAAAGAGATGTTGCAGGACATTAAACACTTATAAAATGATCAAAAATATGCTAATATTAAATTTAAGAAGTTAACCTCATGTGTTGATTTTTTCATAGGGGTGTTTCATATGAAAAGATATTTAACGATTACTTTTCTTTTGTTAAGTATTCTTATTCTAATTATCGGTTTGCGAACTGATTTTCAATTTAAAGGTATTGTTTCATGGGGTTTAGCATTTATATCTTTATCGTTTGCAACATATTTTACAAAATATATTCCAAATGATGATAAACAATCAAATAAGGATACTTTAAATGGGGAACGAGTTGACTAACTCATTCCCCATTTTTACTTAATCATTTAGTTTGACATGAAAGGCCTTTCATCGCTTAATCTAGTCATTAGACATATTACAAAATGAATTGGAAAGAAATGTACGAATAACACTTTTAACAATTACTGAAAGAGGGACAAAACATGATGAATAAAAGTATTATTTTTTTTGATATAGACAGCACCTTATTGAATCACGAGAAGGAGTTACCAAAGTCAGCAAAGGAAGCAATTTTAAAACTAAAAGAAAATGGGCATATCGTAGCCATTGCTACTGGGCGTGCTCCTTTCATGTATGCTGATTTGCGCAAAGAATTAGAGATTGATACATATGTAAGTTATAACGGACAATATGTTGTTTTAAATGGAGAAGTGATCTATACCAATCCTTTGAATATTTCATCCCTTATTAAGTTAACAGATGACGCGCTTCATAATGAGCATCCAATCGTTTTTATGGACCATGAAGATATGAAAGCAAATGTACCAGAACATCCGTATATTGAAGAAAGTATTGCTACATTAAAAATAAATTATTTCCCAACGCACGACCCTCATTATTATCAAGGGCGTGAATTGTACCAGTCACTCCTATTTTGTCCAGAAGGTGAGGAAACACAATATGAGGAAAAGTATCAAGATTTTGAGTTTATAAGATGGCATCCTGTTTCAGTCGATATACTCCCTAAAGGTGGTTCAAAAGCCAATGGAATTGAAAAGATTGCACAAAGACTAGGGATTTCTACTGAAAATATCTATGCCTTTGGTGACGGGCTGAATGATATAGAAATGCTCCAATCCGTAGAAAACAGTGTAGCGATGGGGAATGCAGAAGAAAAAGTTAAACAGGCTGCAAAACATGTTACAAAATCAGTGGAAGAGGATGGCATCTTACACGGTCTGCAAATGATCGGTCTCTTATAACATCTTCTTATTTAAAACCACTTTGATATTTTAATACGGTATTTATTCTTTAAACGAGGAATGGGCCACCAGCTCATTTCTCGTTTAAGTTTATATTTGTGGAAGAATGGATCACCCAGCTTTTTTCAAGCTATTTGCCTTTTCCATACTTTTCTTTTAAGGATGGAGGGGAAACTTTTATCATTAGCTGCATCATTAATAACGCAACGGCTACATCATCAACTAAACCAATCCCTAAGAAAAAATCCGGAATCAAATCAAATGGGAAAACAATATAACCAATGATTAAGCCCACAAACAATATTTTCCTTAATCCACTCACTTCTCTTGAGGTGAAAAAATCTTTCATAAAAGGTATGGATTTACGAATTGAAAACAAAAACCGAATACGTTTGAATAATGGCCGCATAAATATCACCCCGAGTAAACTTTATGAAATGTGTGATTCTTTCAATGCCATGTGAATCCTCTCATGACCAGTTCTACTTCTCCACTAAACCTATGATAAAAACCAGCAACATCCCTCATTAAAGAATGTTGCTGGCATCATTATTACTTTTTGTTTTTTCTTGCTGCTTTTTCACGCATACTTTGATTCAAAATCTTTTTACGTAAACGTATCGATTCTGGTGTTACCTCACAATACTCATCATCATTTAAGTATTGTAATGCCTCTTCAAGGGACATTTGCTTCGTACTGCGCATGGTTGTTGTTTGATCCTTATGAGCTGAGCGCATATTTGTTAAGTGTTTTTCTTTTGTAATATTTACCGTCAAATCATTTTCGCGGTTATGCTCGCCAACAATCATCCCTGCATAAATTTCTGTTCCGGGTTCAACAAAAATCGTTCCGCGATCTTCAAGTTGCAGAATACTGTACGTGGATGCTTTACCAGCCTCCATGCCTACAAGCACCCCTTGACGTCTTCCGCCAACATCACCTTCCACTACAGGCTCATATGCTTCAAATGTGTGGTTCATAATCCCGTAACCATGCGTTTGTGTCATGAATTCAGTGGAATAACCAATAAGTCCGCGAGACGGTACTTTAAACTCAAGACGTACTTGGCCATTTCCGCTATTAACCATGTCGAGCATTTCACCCTTACGTTTCCCAAGTGACTCCATGACAGGACCTGTATACTCATCAGGGACATCAATTCGAACCCGTTCTACAGGTTCACATTTTACACCATCAATTTCTTTAATAATGACTTTAGGTTTTGATAGCTGAAGTTCAAAGCCTTCACGTCGCAAATTCTCAATTAAAATAGATAAGTGGAGTTCACCACGTCCTGACACGACCCATGCATCTGGTGAATCTGTTGGATCAACCCGTAAACTAACATCCGTTTCTAACTCTTTCATTAACCGTTCTTCAATTTGTCTTGATGTTAAATACTTACCTTCTCTCCCAGCAAATGGACTGTTGTTTACTAAAAACGTCATTTGCAGGGTTGGCTCATCAATTCTAGGAATCGGCAATGCTTCTGGGTGATCAGGCGAACAAATTGTCTCTCCAACGTTCAAATCATCCAGTCCTGTGATGGCAACAATATCTCCAGCTTCAGCTTCGTTAATTTCAACTCGTCTTAAGCCATTAAATCCAAATAGTTTCGTAATACGGAAAGATTTTGTTGATCCATCTTTTTTCAAAACAACGACATTGTCGCCTACTTTCATTTTACCGCGAAACACACGACCAATACCAACCCGGCCGACATAATCATTATAATCTAAAAGTGAAACCTGAAACTGAAGGGCTTCATCCTTTAAATCTTTTGGTGCAGGAATATATTTTAAAATGGAATCAAAAACAGGATCCATCGTTTCTGATAGTTGATCAGGCTCCTCACCTGACGTTCCATTAAGCGCAGAAGCGTATACAACCGGGAACTCCAATTGGTCATCATCAGCACCTAAATCAATAAATAAATCAAATACTTCATCAACGACTTCGACAGGTCTAGAATTTGGACGATCCACTTTATTAACGATCACGATTGGTGTTAGTTTTTGTTCTAGTGCTTTTTGTAAAACAAAACGAGTTTGAGGCATCGTTCCTTCAAACGCATCAACAACTAATGCCACACCGTCTACCATTTTCATAATCCGCTCTACTTCTCCACCAAAATCGGCGTGTCCTGGCGTATCCAAAATGTTAATTGTTGTATCATGATACTTGATGGCTGTATTTTTAGCCAAAATCGTAATCCCACGTTCTTTTTCTATATCCCCGGAGTCCATCGCACGATCTTCCACCTGTTCATGCTCATGGAAAGTCCCACTATACTTCAGTAACTGATCAACAAGTGTTGTTTTGCCATGGTCTACATGGGCGATAATAGCTATATTACGAATATCTTCTCTTAATTGCATAAAAACCGCTCCTCTTTGTTCAATCAAACTAT
>DATGTS010000060.1:0-48543 GCA_035301745.1 Candidatus Avamphibacillus sp. | reverse complement strand
AAAATTTGGTTGTGAGACGAAAGATAAAAATAAATTGGATGCAATTATTGAAGAAATCTCTTACATAGGTGGAATTGAAATGACAAATTCCTTGCCGACAAATATAGAAGTAAACCCAGAAGGAGTTAATAAAGCGAATGCTCTGAAAACCGTATGTAAAAAATTAGGAATCACAATGGATAATGTTCTTGCCTGTGGTGATAGTATAAATGATATAAAAATGATTCAGGAAGCTGGCGTAGGTGTAGCGGTAGGAAATGCACAACAAGCAATAAAAAATGTCGCTGATTTTGTTACTGAAACGAATAATAATGATGGTGTAGCAAAAGCAATTGAGAAATATGTTTTACAAAAATAATGAACCGAGAATAACGTATAACTGCTTCCATGTAGTTCCCCTTCCTCTTTCAATATCTAATAAATAGGAGTATAATAGGAATGAAAAGAGGAAAGGGGATGCTGTCATGGGGTTTTCACGTGGTCCAAAAGAATCTGTTAAAGAAGTTGATACGAGTGTCTGGGCTTGTACGAACAAGGAGTGTAATGGCTGGATGCGAGAATCATATAGCTTCAACAAAGATCCAAAATGCCCATTTTGTGATTCTCCGATGAAACAGGAAACACGCGTACTTCCTGAATTGAAATAATGCTTTTAGATGGTAATATAATTAGGTATTAAAATGTCAGAGAAGGCATTTTTTTATATATACTAATTCCACTTCTTAATTTAGCAATCAAATTACCTACCAAAAAACCTCTATTCAATAAGATAGAGGTTTTTTGGTGTGCATTTAAAATGTATTTTCTCCGCGAGGACTTGGTGAACATACCATAGATAAATTTAGACTTTTAAGATAATGAAGGCAATAAAGTTTACAATTATCATAATTATTAGTATAATAACTATAATTTAATAAAGGCACCAAGAATCTTAAACTTTTAATGTAAGCGATTACAATTTAAGGAGGAAGGTTAAAGTGAGATATGCTAATCCAAACACAGAAGGGGCACTTGTGAATTTTAAAGAGAGGTACGATAATTTTATTGGTGGGGAGTATAGGCCCCCTGCGAATGGAAAGTATTTTGAAAATGTCAGTCCTGTCACTGGGGAAGTTTTTTGTGAGTTAGCTAGATCTACTAAAGAAGACGTGAATGCAGCTATTGAAGCAGCACAAGTTGCTTTTAAGGAGTGGGGTAAGACATCTGTTGCAGAAAGGGCAAATATTTTAAGCAAAATAGCTGATCGAATTGAGGACAATATAGAAATGCTAGCAGTTGCGGAGACGTGGGATAATGGAAAAGCAGTAAGGGAACCTCTAGCTGCTGATTTACCGCTAGCCGTTGATCACTTTCGTTATTTTGCAGGTGTCATTCGTGCACAAGAAGGCGGAATTAGTCAAATTGATCATGATACAGTAGCATATCATTTTCATGAGCCGTTGGGAGTGGTTGGGCAAATTATTCCGTGGAACTTCCCACTTCTTATGGCAACATGGAAAATTGCTCCCGCCCTTGCTGCTGGAAACTGTATTGTCCTTAAACCGGCAGAGCAAACGCCAGCATCGATTCATATTTTACTTGAATTAATCAAAGATTTAATTCCTGCTGGTGTATTAAATGTTGTGAACGGATTTGGAGTAGAAGCTGGAAAACCACTTGCTTCTCATAGTGGAATATCAAAGGTTGCCTTTACTGGTGAAACAACGACAGGACGTTTAATCATGCAATATGCTTCAGAGAATATCATTCCAGTTACATTAGAACTTGGTGGAAAATCACCAAATATCTTTTTCGAAGATGTGATGGATAAAGACGATGCTTTCCTTGATAAAGCAGTTGAAGGAATGGTTATGTTTGCTCTAAATCAAGGTGAAGTATGTACATGTCCATCACGTGCAATTGTACATGAATCCATTTATGACGAATTTGTGGAACGTACGATTGAACGAGTAAAACAAATAAAAATTGGCCATCCACTTGATACTGAAACAATGATGGGTGCTCAAGCATCACAAGAGCAAATGGAGAAAATTGTCTCTTACCTGGATATTGGAAAACAAGAAGGAGCTGAAGTACTTGTAGGTGGTAATGTAAACAAATTGGATGGAGAGCTCGAGAAAGGCTATTATGTTGAACCAACCATTTTTAAAGGAAATAACAACATGCGGATTTTCCAGGAAGAGATCTTTGGACCAGTGCTTGCACTTACAACGTTTAAAGATAAAGAAGAAGCCATGGAGATAGCAAATGACACATTGTATGGATTAGGGGCTGGAGTTTGGACGCGTAATATTAATACAGCTTATCGATTTGGTCGTGGAATTGAAGCAGGAAGGGTTTGGACGAATTGTTACCATCAATATCCTGCACATGCTGCGTTTGGAGGGTATAAAAAATCAGGGATAGGTCGGGAAAACCATAAAATGATGCTTGATCATTACCAGCAAACGAAAAACTTGTTGATTAGTTACAATGAAGATACAGCTGGTATGTTTTAAGTTGAAAATGGTCAAAATGGTAAGGTTTGAGATGAAACAATATGAAGCAAAAAGGATAACTGTCTTCCATCTAAATTAAGAAAGGGTGTGAACAGTGGTTAAACGTGTAATTGCTACAGAGGAAGCTCTGAAACTGATTCATTCCTTAAAGGAAGTACATGGAGATTTAATGTTTCACCAATCCGGTGGCTGCTGTGATGGCAGTTCACCAATGTGTTATCCGAATGGAGAATTTAGGGTAGGAGACTCCGATGTTTTACTTGGTGAAATTGGCGGTTCGCCGTTTTATATGGCTAAGGATCAATATGAATACTGGAAACATACTCAGCTGATTATTGATGCTGTTGATGGTCGAGGTGGTATGTTTTCATTAGAAGGACCAGAAGGGAAAAGGTTTTTAACAAGGTCAAGAGTGTTTACGGAAGAGGAAAGAAATGAGCTGATTAACTAGAATATCGTCAAATCCACCAAAAATAATGGGTGGATTTGACGATTAGCATTTTAAACCACACATCTATAGGAGCCAGGGGTATTTCAAAAACTAGCCAATCAAAGGACTCTGATACGTAGTACATAAAGTAAGTTTCGCTTTTGTTAATGAATATTGTAGTTATTGATATACTATATATATGGAAAGAGTCACAACCAAACTTTTTTCATCATAAATTATTAAAAGTGAAACTTTTTTAAAAGCGATGTTTAATGAATGAAGGATAAATTCTACTAGTTAATCCACATTATATGAAAAGGATGTGTGTTTGTGTCCCAAATTAGTTATTATGTTACTGGAAATACAGCGGAAGGATTTATAAATTATTTACAATCTAATTTAAAAGGTGTTCGACAGATTTTTGTATTAAAGCATGAATCAAATAAAATAAAAACAATTGTTCTCCGATATTTACTTAAAATGTTTGAAGAAGAAAATGAAGTAGAAGTTTTATTAAGTACATTAGGAGAAAAATATTTAGATGGTTTAATTGTAAGGAATCAGTCTTTAGCTGTCATTTCTGATTTTATCCATGATCCAGAGTTAGAAAGTGTAAACGTTATTGATTTAACACCTTTTATAGGAGAACTTCCTAGTGATAAAAAAATAGTAACACTTAAAGATAAGGTTAAAGATCATATTCAACAATCCTATGATAATTTTGCACAAGGTTTAAAAATACATGACGATTTGGAATCCATCTATATCAATGAAATGGATTTTGAGAAAGCTGATAAAATAACAAATGAATTTATTGAAGAATTATTTAAAAACATTCCAACAAAAGAAAATGAATCCATTATATACAAGCGGCTTTTTGGAACAAACACGCCAGAGGGTGCAGTAAATGTTGTACCTGATATTTTATCTTCTATGCAACATGCCTATTTCATCAAAGGAAGAGCTGGGACAGGAAAATCAACATTTATGAAAAAGGTGTTATCAGCTTGTAAAAAACATGGATTTGATATCGAAATTTACCATTGTAGTTTTGACCCACAAAGTATCGATATGGTTCTCGTTCGAGAATTAAGTTTTTGTATATTTGATAGTACAAATCCACATGAATTTTTCCCAAAACAGGCTGGACATAAAAAAATTGATATGTATGAAGAAACGGTAACCCCAGGAACGGATGAAAAATATGCAGATGAGATTATAGAAGTAACTGCACGTTATAAATCTTATATGAAAAAAGGAATCGAAAAGCTAAAAGAGGCAGACGCCTATCTTGACCAAGTAGAAAAACGTTATGAGTTTAATCCGAAAGAACAAGGAGACAGGTTAAAAGAAATATACGACAAAATAGTTTAAGTTTCATCGCCTATTTCAGGCGGTGAAACATCAATTATAAATAACGGCTTGTAATTTCAGTAATTTTTTTGCATAGTTAGTTTACAGAAAATTACGATAATCAAAATGGGAGGTGGAAAAAATGATAACTGTCAAGATGCTAAAACCTTATTACATTAAAGCAAATGCCGAGTATGTGCGTGTGGTACTTGCTTATCAATATTTTTCAGTTGTAATTAATGACGAGGTTTACCAGTTTATACCGATAGAAGCAAAAGAGATTCGTGTTAATCGCAGCAATAAAAAAATTGAAAATATCGAAGCTCGATTTGCATTTCAAAAAGGAAAAAAGATTATTTATATGTCTATGACTGAACTCATTTCCCTTCCAGACTTCATTTTTCAATTACACACGATAGCTAAGCCATATTTTAAGGAGGAGAAAGAAACTGAACGTAGTGAAAATGAAGAACTTATTAATGAATTAGAATTGCTGAATTTAAAAAGGTTAATTGATAAGGCATTGGATAAGCGTGATTATAAATCATTAAAAGAGTTGGTTAAATATTTACCAAAAAAAGATAAAACGTAACTATGAGAAAGGAGGCATATTTTAGTATGCTTCCTTTTTTTAAAAAATAAGGTTTAAGCTATTTCAATATTGGGTATGTAAATATATACGAAGGTTTTACAAATTTTGAAATAATAAACGATAAAAGATAATTTAATAATCGGGAGGTAACCGAGTTGATAACCTTAAAAATATTAACGCCTTATCATATTAAAGTAAGTGAAGAATATATTCATTTGAAATTGGAGCACCAGTTTTTTTCGATATATATAAACGATGAGGAATATCAATTTGTTCCTAATGAATCAAAGGAAATTATTGTGAATAGAAAAACAGGAGAGATATTCAACACGGATGCGACATTTGCTTTTCAAAAAGTGGAGGAAGTCGTCTACATCCCTATGAGTAAATTGATATATCATCCACACTTTTTAAATCAAGTATTTCAGATTGCTAAACCTTATTATCAAAAAGAAGAAAAAACAAGGGACGTAGATAAAGCTGAAATCGATCTAATTATTCTTGAATTGGAGCAACAAAATAAAAGGCGTTTAATTGATAAAGCATTAGATAACCGTGATGAAGAGTTATTTTACAAATTAATACAAATGCTTTGAAAAATAACGTCCACACTTGTATACCGTGGACGTTATTTTAATTATCCAGCTTAATTTTTAATCTGTAGTAGTGCATCGGTTACTTTTTCAACCGTATAACTACTACCACCTTTGCTCTCTGTATTTTCAATCATCATAGCGATCAGTATGTCTTGATCATCTGTTGGGTAACCAACAAACCAGCCATTTTCTTTTCCAGATTCACCGCTGAGTTTTAATTCTGCAGTTCCTGTTTTTCCTGAGATTGGAAAATCTGCTTTTTTAGCTTTTTTTGCAGTTCCTTCCGTTACGACATCACGTAAAATATCTTGCATTAATATGGCTTCTTCAGCAGAAATAATATTTTTACGCCATACTTGACCTTTTTTCTCATCAAGTAATAATGTTGGCTTTAATAAATTTCCTTCATTTAGAAAAGGTGTATAAGATAGTGCCATATGGAGTGGACTAAACTGGATTTCACCTTGCCCATAGCTTGTATTTGCAAGTAACACCTCGTTTTCAATCGTTCCTTCTGTTGAAATGGTTGACGGGCTAATTGGATACTTATATGGAAAATCCTCACCAAGACCAAATTCTTTTAATCCATCTATATAAGCATCACTTCCCATTTCAACTGCTTTCATGGCAAAATATATATTATCCGATCGAATCAGGGCATCAGCAAGATCCACTGGCCCATTCCCAGTTGATACACGGCGAACTTTATAATTCCCCCAGCCTTTACCATTACTCCAAGTTAAACCATTAATTTCAATACCTTCATTTGGATCAATCGTTCCGTTATTTAAGCCAATGGCAGCAGTAATTGGTTTGATAACTGAACCTGGAGCATAGGTTGCGCTGAATCGATTAATAAGTGGAGTTTGTGGATCATCTTCTAGTTTACTCCATTTATTTTCATTTGTACTATATAATAATTCGTTAGGATCAAATGCCGGACTGCTTACAAGAGCTAATGTTTCCCCTGTTTTAGGATGAATTGCTGCAGCTGTTCCCGCATCTCCATTATATGTGTTATAAATTTTTTCTTGAATGTTAACATCAATGGTTAATTGAATATTTTCACCATTCTTTACTTCCTTTTCAGCGATGATAATGTCTTCTTCATTTTCTTTTTTAATAAAAATTTTTGCCCCAGGTTCTCCTCTAAGTTGGTCTTCAAATAGTTGTTCAAGTCCTCTTTTTCCTATCATATCATTAGGAGAATATGTATCAGAATCATTTTCTTTTAATTCTTCCGCAGTGATCTGTCCGACATATCCGACAAGATGTGCTGCTGTCTCACCAAGTGGATAATATCGTCCAGTAACTTCATTTCCCATTACACCATCAATTTCTCCAAGTTGGTCAAGAAGATTTGTATCTGTCGGTAAAACTGTTTTTAAAGGTACGAACAGGTTTGGTTCAACCCAATTTGCATTTAACTTTTCATCAATTTCCTCAACCGTCATGTTGAGTAAGTTTGCGATTTGCTGTTTACTTTCTTCAGGGTTATTGCCCAGTTCTTCGGGAACGACGCCAATTTCTCTAACTGTATCATTAAGCGCTAATGGCATTTTATTTCTGTCTAATATTTCACCACGAGCAGGTGGTGTTGTTTCAATACCAATTTTTCCACCATCTTTTAATTCAGGAAAGATAAAACCAGTATCCCATTTCACAAACCAAGTTTCTTCCTCTTCATTATTTTCCTCCTTCACGAGTGTTGCATTATATTGAAAAGAGATGGGTCCTGCAATACTGTCCATTTCGACTTGAAAAGGAATGGACGCTTTTCCTTCCTTCATTGCTTTTTTTATATCTTCATCAGGAAGTTTTTCAAAGGTAACGTTTAAATTTGAAATAGCTAAGTCTTTATATATTTTTTTATAGCGATCTACAAACTCCTCCGTAGAATATTCCTTTTTTGCATCAGACGAGATTATTTCATACATTTTACCGAATTCTTTATTATTCCATTGCTTAACATATGTGTTGAATTGTTCGTTTGGTGTTACTTCATCAGATGAGCAAGCAGTAAGAAATGCGAAAATAATCATCGACACAACTAATATACTTTTTTTCATTCGTAACCCCCACAATCAAACTGTCTTTTGATTCCATTATAACATTATTTGTCCATCAGAATAGGTCACAAAAAAAGAAAAAGTCACATGTTTAATGACTTTCCATATGGGTCTTTATTTCAGTAGTTATTCGGTTAAATTCTGTATCACTTACTATATAATACCATATGCCACTAATTGTTTGACCACTGCCTTTTAGTTCCAATGATTTTATATTATTTCGTGTATTACGATAACCTAAAAAAAGTTGTTGTAATTCATCCATGTGTAAATTCGTTTCGACATTTCCTCCTAAAATATTTAATATTTCTCCTATTTTAGTAATCGTCGTAAAGCTTGCCGCTTCATTTATCGCAGCTTGTACCACTTCTCGCTGACGTTCATTTCTTCCAATATCTCCCTGTGGGTCATTTTTACGCATACGAATATAACTTAATGCTTCCGTTCCATTAAGATGTATATTTCCTTCCTTGAATTTGATTCCATCTTGTGTAAAGGCTTGTTTATTATACACATTGATACCGCCAATTGCATCAATACCATCTTCAAAACCTTCCATATTAACTAAAGCATAAAAATTAATTGGTATGTTAAATGTATCTTCAACCGTCTGTAATGAAAGAGGCACGCCCCCATAAGCATAGGCGTGATTTATTTTATCCATTCCATGTCCAGGTATATAAATGCGTGTATCGCGTGGAATACTTAGCATCACAAGGGAATTTGTTTTTGGATTTAAAGATAATAATATCATCGTATCTGATCGACCTTTGTCACCTGCTCGTTCATCTACACCGAGTAAGAGAAGGTTGATTGATTCGTTATTTTTAAAAAGCGATTGTAAAGCTTCTTGCCGTTCAGGATCCACGTCTCTTTCCAAGGGATTATGCATTAAATCTACTGTGTGATGCACTTTATCCCATATATAGTATAATAATCCGCTTCCAAGTATTAAGAGGATAACAAAAATTCCTAATACCCACTTAGGCCATTTTCGTTTTTTCTTTTGATGTCTTAGTTCAGTTCTCGTTGTCACGTAATATTCTCCTCTTTATTAAGATGTGCTGAAATGTACTTAACTTTTTAAAAAATCTTATTTCGTAAAATATAACGGATTGTATGACAAGTAGTTATAGTCTATTCATTTTTGCTTATATTACTCATCTTTTTAAATTAAGAAAGATACCATGAAAATTTCTAAATTAGAATCAGGTAAAAATATCTATCTCTTAATATATATTACAAAATTATTAAATTATTAAGAAAAATATAGTAATTTAAAGAGTTTAGTAGCAAAACGATCATTTTATAGAATAATTGCTTATTTTTAGCGTTTTTCAAACTAGATTTATTTGCTTATAATTTAATCAATCGTTCGTTATATAGTACTATTTAATAAGCCGAAATTTAAATGTTTGTGCTAAAGGAGGGTGTTTATAGATATTGAGTTCGTTAAAACTAACAAAAAGAAATATCCTACGAATTCCCTAATTTTTTGTAATCTAGTTGTAATAGAATTTAGAGGGAAGGGCTCTTTAAAAGGTGGATAGCTAGTGTTTAATAATTTTAAAAAGCCGTTATTAGCCATGTTGATTTGTTGTTTTGTGCTTGTTTTATCCTCAACTACCGTTTCAGGAACATATAAAGGCGATTATTCAGACGCATACATATATTTTACCCGCCTTCCATTTGAAAATAATGCCTTTAATCTATCAAAAGATTTCTCATCCATAGATAAATATTTCAAAAATAATATGAAATTGCTACACGCTAATTTAACTGAATTTTCTTTGGATTATTTTAGCCATTTAATCGGTATAAATTCAAGGCAAGATCTTAAAAATTATCAAGAAAACTATCAAAGATTAATAGATTCCGAAAAAGAAAAGATCATTCAATCCTTAGAGATAGAGGTAGATGAGGATGTTAGTGAGAAAATCCATAAAGAAATGGAAGAAGACGTTTCTAACTTCTTACAAGACCTCTTGTCAGATAAGTAGTTAGTGTTTTTTTAGCGAAAGTCTGAGAACCAAACAAAGGGCAAGTTTTTTCTTCATCGCAGTAAATATCACTGTTAGATTTAAAAACTTATTAAATATAAAAAAGGGGAGATTGGGTTGAAATTAAAATCACTAAAGGGAAAGATAATTGCGGGTTCTTTTGCGGTTGTTCTTGTTTCAGGTGCAGGGTTTGCATTTGCAAATACGAATGCGGGAGAAGCGTTAAAAAATTGGTATGACGGTATGTTTGATCAAGCTGTAGAAGAGTCCCTTGATGAGGTTGAAGAATATGGGGAAGGGCAAGTGTCAGGACTAGAAGAAGATTTACAAGATGCTATGGATGATGCACAAGCTTCCATATTTAATACAAGAGACGCAGAAACCGAAAGTTCATTAAGTGAAATTGAGCGAGCTAAACAAGCTCATTTAGAATCACTTATTGAAGAAAAAGGTGAAATCTTAGGATATATGGAACAAGAAATTTTTGAAGTGTATATGGATAACTGGTTGGAAATCCAAGCTCTAGCTGCTGAAGGTGCAGCATACGCAGGGGAAGAACTTACTCTTCACACAGGAGAAAAAGGTGAAGAAGCGCTTCAGCATGTAACTGACGAATTAACGCTTGCTTCAGACAATGCTGTTCAAGATTTAGAAGATGCGATTGAACAAGCTAAACAAGAAATTGAAGCAGAACTTGATTCGAATCAAGAATTTTTAACGAACAACTTGAAAAAAGAAATTGATTTTTCTGTTGAAGCCTTGCAGACAACAATAACAACAGTTAAAGAAGAGCTAGTTTTAGAACAACAAGAAATTTTAGTCGTTCATGCAGCAGAACTTGAAGAAGATGCGAAAAATAGCTTAGACGAAGTTGTTAATGGAATGAATGAATAAAAAGTTTTTTAGTCAGGGTCCGTAATTGGACCCTGACATTTTACCATTGGGGGTGACGGTATGAAAAGCAGAAGAGAAAGGCATAAGCGAAAAAAGTTACCTTTCAAAAAAATACTCATTGGAGCTGTTCTTTTAATCGGAGTGGTTGGAAGCAGTGTGACAATTACGTTTGCAGACCAGGATATTGAATCTTTATTAACGAATTGGTTTGATAATACTAAAGATGAAGCATTACAGGATCTGGAAGAAGCGGTCAGCAAAGAACAGAAAGAGCAAACAAAACGATTGAAAGAAGAGTTGCAATCCGAAGTAGAAGCAGCTGAGAAACAGTTGAATCAGTTTACTGAAGAACAAAAGGAAAAAATACTAAAAGAATTACAACGATATACAGATCAGCTGATAGACTCTATTGAAATAACCAACGAAGAAAAAGAAAAAGAGATTGAAACGAAATTGTATTATATTTTTGAAGAAGCAAAAGAAAAAATGAATACGATTCTACTAGAGGAAAAACAACAAAAACAGAAGGCCGAACAAGCGGAGGAATTTACGGAAAATGAAACAATAGAAACTGAAAATAAGGATGACATAGAAGGTAATGATAAGGTTGATGAAGAATCAAAAACAGGAAAAGACAAAGAAGAAAAATGAACAGGTGATTACATATGAGAAATAAGTCGAGCAAAGGAAGAACAAATTCAATCATAAGTTGGATAGGTTTTGTATTGATTCTCGTAACCCTATTTCTTGTTTTCCGTTATGTGATTACGATTACGATAATAAGTGGAGAATCCATGTCACCTACCCTTCATGATAATGATATAATTTTAACTAATAATTTATTTTTCACACCAGAGAAAAATGATATTATTTTATACCGCGATTCTAACGGATTTGATGTAATTAAAAGAATTATCGCTATGCCAAATGATGAAGTGGAAATTAAAGATGGCGTTGTGATAGTTAATGGTGAACCTATTGAGGAAAACTATACAAATGGCGAGTCAAGTGACATGCCACAAATAACAGTTGCTGAAAATACATATTTTGTAATGGGGGATAATCGGACTCCAGGTGCTAGTTTAGATAGTAGAAATAGTGATATAGGGCCGATTGATAAGGAAAAAGTGAAAGGAAAGTTACTAGTTCGTTTATATCCTTTTTGATAAATACTGACAAAAATGACTCTTTATCCCCCGTTAACTCCTATGTAATAGAATATATTTAAGGGAAAATCACGATGAAAAAGTGAACATTAAATCTGTCTTACGAGAAAGGGGCGGACCAGATGCATAAAAGTTTGGATAAATGTAAAGAGGAATCAGTACTTGATAGAGACTGGTTAAGGTTGATTGAGAAAGCAAAGGATTTAGGTCTTTCGAAGGGTGAGGTTCGATTTATTTTAAAGAAATTAGAAAAGTAATTTGGATTTTAGGTAAAAAGTCGTGCTTTATATAGAACTAATCTCCTATTTTATGTTATACTTTTTATAGAAAGAAGGTGAGTAAGCTTGATTGGTAATAAAATTAAACAATTAAGATTAGAAAAGAAGATGTCATTAACCGAATTAGCTGAACAGGCAAACGTAGCTAAATCATACTTAAGTTCTATTGAAAGAAACCTTCAAGTTAACCCTTCACTTCAATTTCTCGAGAAGATCGTCCGTGTATTAGGGGTAACCGTTAATGAATTAATTAGTGAAAATGATTCTAACTATTCCAGTGAATTGGATGAAGAATGGATTCAAATTGTAAAAGAGGCCATGAATTCTGGCGTGTCAAAAGAACAATTTAAAGAATATCTTGAGTTTTATAAATGGAAAAATAAAAAAGAGAGATTATCCATGTAAATCGTTCAATTTGGAATAACGGTTTATTTTTTGTGAAAAATGTGTGTATTATCTTTTTTATAAATGTATCATATGATACATCAATGATAATTTTTGTATCAATGATATTAATAATATGTTAAATTTGTGAAAAAAGACAAACCTTGTCTCTTTTTTCGACTTTTTATGATAAAATGCATGTACATCTAATTTCTTAATCGCCGATTAATTCGTTTGAAGGGGAAGGTTGAAGTGAAAGAACAGGAGTTATATAAAAAAGTACTAAAGAAAATAATTGATGCAACTGAAAATAATAAGATAAAGACAACCGATGAAGTAATTCAAACATTAATTTTTGAATTGACCAATAAAACAATAAATAATCAAAATCAAAAAGCACATTTCTAATCTCTGGTGAACAAGTAAGTAAACCCTTCACCAGGGATTTTTTTGATAAAAATTAGATGTGTAAGGTAATAGCTGAATAAGCTGAAGGTGCTGTGCTAAACTAGAAGAAGAAATAATTTACTTCAAATCCTTATAAGTAGTAAAATAATATTAACATCCTTTGAGGCTGAGGTGGTTTAATGAAACGAATATTAAATTGTACTGCATCTGATTTTAAACAAATGGAAAAGCAAGATTTACTCCAATCAATACATGCTTCTGAAGGTAGAACTCTGCTAAGTGAAGTTATCTGTACAAGTTCTCCTTTATATCCAGAACTAACAAATGCCGAATATGTAGCAGCCATATTGGTGATGCAGGTCTGCATGGTATTACAGTTCCTGAAAATATTATGAATTACTCTATTGCAATAAGGGGGAAGAGGCATACATATATAAGAATGGCTTCTTCCATTCGGCTTTAAATATAAAATATAGTTATTATACAGAAAGGAACAGGTACAATGGAACCATCAAAATCTTTATATATTAAACATGTTAATGTTTTTCAGGAAAATAATGTTATAGAAAACGGGAATGTGCTTATAGAAAATGGGAAGATTAAAGAAATCTATCAGGCCGGAGAACAGCCTGAGAGTTTTCCTGCTTCATTCAAAATTATTGAAGGAGATCATCTCAATTTAATTCCTGGATTTATTGATGGCCACATCCATGGAGCTGCAGGTGCAGATGTAATGGATGCAACGGAAGAAGCAATAGACATAATGGCAGGAGTTTTACCAAAAGAGGGTACAACAAGTTTCTTAGCAACAACAATAACCCAGTCAATTGAAAATACGGAGAGGGCACTAAAAAATATCGCTCAATACAAAAATAAAGCAGGATTTGCTGATGTAATCGGAGTCCATCTCGAAGGACCATTCATCGAAAAAAGTAAAAAAGGTGCTCAACCAGAGGAATACATTTTAAAACCTGATATTGATTTGTTTCGAAAGTGGCAAGAACTTTCAGGAAATAATATCAAAACGATTACAATGGCACCAGAACATGATGAAGATGGTTCATTTATCAATTCCCTTGCAAAATCAGGTGTCAATGTTTCTGCAGGTCATACTGACGTTGATTTTGAAGAAATGAAAAAGGCTGTTTCACACGGTGTTCGGCAATTGACTCACTTATGTAACGCAATGAACGGGATTCATCATCGCGACATAGGAGCAGTTGGTGCTGCTTTTCAATTAGAAGAACTACGTGCAGAATTAATTGCTGACGGTATCCATGTTTCCCCAGAAATGATGCAGTTAATTTATGACAATATGGGGAGTGGCCGTCTCATCTTAATTACTGATGCTATGAGAGCAAAGTGTCTGGAACCAGGTGATTATGAACTTGGCGGACAGCCTGTTATAGTAACCGAAGATCGTGCTGTCCTTGAGTCGGGAAGTTTAGCTGGAAGTATTCTTAAGCTTGTTGATGGTGCTAAAAATATGCTTCTATTGAATGAAGTGAGCCTACATGATGTTATCAAAATGGCGTCCATCAACCCAGCTAAGCAATTAAATGTTTATGACCGAAAAGGAAGTATTGCAAAAGGTAAAGATGCCGATTTATTACTAGTTGATGATAAGTTGAATATCCATTCTACTATTTGCCGTGGTGTAACGGCTTTTGAGGAGGAAGAATAAAAATGAATATTATTAAAGTGAAAAATTATGAAGATATGAGCGAGAAAGCATGCGAATTAATTGTTGATAAGCTTAAGAAATTAGAACAGCCCGTTTTAGGATTAGCAACAGGATCCACACCAGAAGGATTTTATGATCGTCTAATCGATACGTATAAAGAAGGGAATATCTCATTTGAAAATACAACGACGTTTAACCTTGATGAATATGTTGGTCTTTCGAAAGATGATTCCCAAAGTTATCATTATTATATGAATGAGCGGTTGTTTAAACATATTAATATTAAAGAGGAAAATGCCCATGTGCCAAAGGGAGATACTGAAAACTTAGAAGAAGAATGTAAGAGATATGAACAGCTTATCCAGGATGCTGGAGGTGTTGATTTACAACTTCTAGGGCTCGGGACAAATGGACATATTGCTTTTAATGAACCAGGTTCTTCTTTTCAGAGTAGAACACAAGTAGTTGACTTAACAGAATCCACCATTCAAGCAAATTCACGTTTTTTCGAGCGTAAAGAAGATGTTCCAACGAAAGCAGTAAGTATGGGGATTGGAAGTATCCTCGAAAGTGATGAAATCGTTATGCTAGTTTCCGGTGAAAGTAAAGCAGAGGCACTTGCTCAAATGATCAATGGTGAGATAACCGAAGATTGTCCAGCAACTGCCCTGCAAAACCATAACAATGTAACAGTTATTGCGGACGAAGCTGCATTGAAAAAAGTAAAATAAAGAATACGAGTAAGCAGATTAAAAAAGCTGACGAAAAGCACCATTAGGTAGCTCCATCGTCAGTTTTTTGATATCAACTTTTCCTCCAAAGCACTTTGTTGTTTTCCGCTATGGTCCCGTCCGTTGCTTTCGGCGGTCACGGCCTCAGCACAGTGTTTTCTCGTAGCTTTAACAGAGTGAGAAGTTTTTTTCATTAATAACTTGTTTTATCGCCCGTTAACTGGCAGTAATACCCCCACCGCTTTATTTCTGCTGTGAAATCTTTTTAAGCTTCTACATCGATTTCAATGTAAGCTTTATCTGTTGCTTTGACTATAGCCTGGTCACTTGTAATTTCTATGATCCAATTATTAAAGGAATCTTCTGCACCGTCTTTGACATAAACAATAAATTCCACTTTATCAGAATAGTTAATATTTTCAAGAATGTGTTCTGAGTTTCTTAGAGAATTTTCGAGTTGGCCTTGCAGTGGATATTCAACAGTAACAGAAAATCCTTGCATTAGCTGCCTTTGTACGACACCGGTTTGACGAATAGCTTCAGATGTTGTACCCCCATAAGCACGAATAAGTCCTCCAGCCCCAAGTTTAATCCCGCCAAAGTACCGCGTAACAACAACTGCTGTGTCTTTTAAACCCTTCTTTTTTAGTACTTCCAGAATAGGAATTCCTGCAGTCCCACTTGGTTCACCATCATCATTTGCTTTTTGAATTTGATCATGCTCACCCACCATGTAAGCAGAACAATTATGAGTAGCATCATGATGCTTTTTCTTGATACTCTGAATAAATGCTTGGGCATCTTCTTCAGTTTCTACACGTTTAACATAACCTATAAACCGGGACTTTTTAATCATTACTTCCGCAGAACCTTCTTTTTTAACAGTGAAATAACTAGATAACATATTTATTACTCCCTTAAACTGAAAATATAGTATATAATATAATTTAAACCGCGTGATATCAATTTTACAACAGGTGTATAGTGTTAATAAAATAATCCATCACAGAATAACTCCTTATAACTAGAAGAAAGAATAGGTCTTTAGCTATACTTACTATTAAAAAGTAGAATTTTTACAAGACCTAAGCTAAAAGACCCTATTAAAATAAGTCATACTCGCGTATAATTATAACATAGGTTGGTGTTTAATAATGACAACATTAAAATTCAAGGAGAAGGCGTTGGATTATATTATCGGTGACATGATAGATGTTGTAGAAAATAGTAAAGATGAAATTTTTAATATTAGTGAAGAAGCTCGCGAGGAACATGAACATTTAATAATAGAGCTAAAAGAAACAAAAGAAAAAGTCATCGAACACATAAATGAGGGAGACGAACTGGAGCAAAGAGTACGGTTTTCAAGAAGGAAATTATCTTACGTTAGTAAAGAATTTCATCGATATTCAGAAGAAGAAATACGAAATGTTTATGAAAAGACGCATGAACTGCAAACAAGGCTTGCTGTATTAAGACAAGATGAAAAAGCACTACGTAAGAGACGAGATGATCTGGAAAGAAGAATTATCTCACTGGATCATATGATTAAGCGTGCAGAGGGTTTGGCAAGTAAAATTGTAGTAATTCTTAACTATCTTAATGAAGACTTTCAGGATGTTAATCATATGATTGAGGAAGCAAAAGAAAAACAGGAGTTTGGGCTGAAAATCATCGAGGCACAAGAAGAAGAAAGAAAAAAGATTTCTCGAGAGATACACGATGGTCCCGCCCAAATGCTGGCTAATATCTTACTTCGTTCAGAACTTGTTGACAGGGCTTTTCGTGAAGAAAGTACAGAATCTGCTTTAAGTGAAATAAAAAGTATTCGAAAAATGATTCGTTCCTCATTATATGAAGTAAGACGAATTATTTACGACCTGCGTCCAATGGCCTTAGATGACTTAGGATTACTGCCTACAATTAAACGTTACATCACCACTATCTCTGAATATAATGAAATAGAAATAGACTTTAAATCTATCGGTAAAGATGAGCGTCTAAATAATAAGTATGAAATTGCCTTTTTCCGTCTACTCCAAGAAGCTTTACAAAATGCAATAAAACACGCCAATCCGACGCTTATTCAAGTGAAGCTTGAAATTACTGATCATTGCCTTTCCATGACGATCAAAGATGATGGTGACGGCTTTGATCCTAAGGAAAGAAACGAAAATTCGTTTGGAATTATAGGTATGAGAGAGAGAGTGGAAATGTTTGATGGAGAGTTAAAGATTGATTCTAAAATCGGTAAAGGAACACGCATTTATATTAATGTTCCATATTCACCAAAGATATAATGAACAAAACATGAAATACATAAAGAGAAACTTTTAAATGTTTGAATCCAATATATATGTAATAGGGATAACAGTTTTTTAAAATAGATTTGGAGGAAAAATAATGAATACGAGTAAGCAAATAAACATAGCTTTAATTGATGACCATAAACTTTTCCGTGAGGGAGTCAAACGTATTCTAGAATATGAGCCGGAATTTAGTATTGTTGCTGAAGGTGATGATGGATCAGCAACAATGGATATTGTTAAGGAGTATCGACCAGATGTTGTATTGATGGATATTAATATGCCTGATATGAATGGAGTTCAAGCAACTTCAAACCTTGTTAAAAGCTATCCAAGGACAAAGGTAATTATCCTTTCCATTCACGATGATGAAAGCTATGTCACGCACGCATTAAAAACGGGGGCCCAAGGTTATTTATTAAAAGAAATGGATGCAGATTCATTAATAGAAGCCATTAAGGTAGTTCATGAGGGTGGCTCTTACTTACATCCTAAAATTACACATAATCTAGTACGGGAGTATCGTAGACTAGCTAAAGAAAGTGTACCAAATGTTGTAAATGGTACGATTGAATATAGAAAACCACTTCATCTCCTTACGAAACGTGAATGTGAAGTGCTTCAACTTATGTCTGAAGGAAGAAGTAACAGGGCAGTTGCTGAATCATTATATATAAGTGAAAAAACTGTTAAAAACCATGTGAGTAATATTTTGCAGAAGATGGGTGCTACTGACCGGACACAAGCTGTTATTTCCGCCATTAAAAAAGGTTGGGTAGAAGTGATTTAAAGCCCATCGATTTATTATATTTAAATGACATTAAATGCTCATCATATACTTTGGCCTATTAAAAATGGGCCAGAGTATTTTTTCTTTATAGGTATTCGAATAAATACAATTTATAATGCAAATTAACATGTATTCGTGTAGAATATAATAGAGTGAAACTTCATTAAGTTGGAGGATTCTATTCACCCCCACTGAATAAAAAGAATCAAAGCTGGCTGCTCGACTCCCGTACCATAGGATATAGTTTTTAGTCGGCCGGCCAGTTACAATGCGATAAAATAGAGTGAGATTAAATGTAATACGTAGATAGATATAAAGGAGTGGAAAGTATTCATGAAGGTTGCTGTAATGACCGACAGTACGGCATATATTCCAGCAGATGTCCGCGAGAAATATAACATACATATGGTTCCGCTGAGTGTTGTGTTTGGAGAAACGACCTATCAAGAAGAAATAGATATAACGACAGAGGAGTTTTATGAAAAAATAAAAGAATCGGCTGAACTGCCTAAAACATCCCAACCATCGATAGGATATATTACGGAGAAATTGGAAGAGCTAGCAAAAGATTATGATGCAGTAATATCGGTTCACCTATCAAGTGGAATAAGCGGAACCTATCAAGCGGTAGGCAGTGCAGGTGAAATGGTGGAAGGAATTAAAGTATACCCGTATGATTCTGAAATGAGTTGTGCGGCTCAAGGTGCTTATGTATTTGAAGCATTGGAATTGGCAAAGCAAAACAAAACACCAGAGGAAATTATTGAGCGGCTTGATGAAATAAAAGAAAGTATGCGTGCCTATTTTATGGTAGATGACTTAACGAACCTGCAGCGTGGCGGTCGCCTGAGTGGTACCCAAGCTTTCGTTGGAAGTCTGCTTCAAGTGAAGCCTATCTTGCACTTTGTTGATAAGTTGATTGTTCCGTTTGAAAAAATCCGCACAAGGAAAAAAGCGATCAAAAGGATTATTCAACTGCTAGAAGAAGATGTTAATCAAAACAAACAATTAAAAATAACGATTATACACGCAAATACACCAAACGCAGCAGAAGATTTAAAAAATAAATTATTAGAAAAACATTCAAACTTAGATATATCAATTAGTTATTTTGGTCCTGTGATCGGTACACATCTTGGAGAAGGTGCTATTGGCATGTGCTGGCATGAAAAAAATGATACAAATCTTTAGTTTTTTATGGGCAGAAACCTTAATGAATTCCATGAGGAATCTGCCCAAATATATATCACATAAAGAAAGGATAGGATTACTATAAAAAAGGATATTAATAAAGAACTTTCGAGGATTATTGAACGTGAGGCCCCTCGTTTTGAAGGAAAGCTATTACTAAGAAATGAAATCCCCC
The DNA here is from genome assembly GCA_035301745.1 of Candidatus Avamphibacillus sp. Taxonomy (GTDB): domain Bacteria; phylum Bacillota; class Bacilli; order Bacillales; family Amphibacillaceae; genus MSJ-26. Next base: position 28,998 of record DATGTS010000060.1, on the reverse strand, counting down.
TCCCAGAATCTACTTTCCAACAACTTCTAAATGCAAATACTTTTCAAAAATTACCATCTATCAATACAAAAAAATTCCTTAGTCAATGTGTCCGTTGTGGAAACACGAAAAAATCATTGTTTGCTAAAATCCCCTGTTCTTCTTGTGGAAAAATTCATCTATACTGCAGAAAGTGTATTGAAATGGGTAGGGTAATGGAATGTGAATCTCTTTATCATTGGCCGAATCAACAACAAATATGGCCAGCTCATAAAAATCCTTGTACATGGAAAGGTGAACTTACCCCTTCACAGCAGCAAGCGAGCGATCGAATTGTTCAAGCAGTCCAAACAATTGAAAGAGAATTATTAATATGGGCGGTATGTGGTGCTGGAAAAACTGAGATGCTCTTTCCTGGTATAACCGAAGCATTGAAGCGCGGAATGCGTATTTGTATTGCAACACCTAGAGCGGATGTTGTTCGTGAACTAAAGCCCCGTTTACAACAATCATTTGCAAATATAAAGATTCAAGCATTGTATGGAGGAAGTGAAGATAAAGATGGTACAACTCAACTTATTATTGCAACCACCCATCAGCTAATTCGTTTCAAAGAGGCATTTGATATGATGGTCATCGACGAAATAGACGCCTTTCCATTTCACGCCGATCCTAGTTTAACTTTTGCAGCAAATCGCGCTAAAAAAATTAATAGCACAATGATTTATTTAACAGCTACACCACGGAAGTATCATCAGTCATTAATTAGGAAAAAGAAGCTTCCACATGTTTTTGTACCAATTCGCTATCATGGTCATTCGCTACCTGTTCCTCAAACAAAAGTATCCTTCTTTTTACGGAAAGACTTACAAAATGATCTCCCGCCCGCTGCATTTATTTCATGGTTAGATAAAAGAATAAATCAAAAGAGGCAATTGCTTATTTTCGTTCCTACCGTTCTAATGGCAGAAAATCTGTTTGATAATATAGGGAAGGAACTCATTCGGAAGAAAGTAATTAAAAAGCATGATCAATTTGATTATGTTCATGCAGAAGATCCAGAACGGGCCCAAAAAGTGCAGCGATTTAGAGAAAAAGAGTTAACAGTTATTCTCACGACAACGATTCTGGAGAGAGGAGTAACATTCCCGTCTGTAGATGTTGCCATTTTAGATGCTGGTCATGATGTATTTGATGAAGCGGCACTTGTTCAAATTGCAGGGCGAGCAGGCAGAAGTGCAGATGATCCAACAGGTGAAGTTGTATTTTTTCATGAAGGTAAGACAGAGGCAATGGTACAAGCGATAAATTCTATTAAACAAATGAACAAACGGGGAGGTTTTTAAGATGAATTGCCTTTGGTGTGATGAGGAAATTATCATACAGATAAGTTGGCTTAATCTAGTAATTCCTCCGAAACAACAGCATCTTTGTAATATATGTATGAATAAACTGGATAAAATCACTGGCAAACGCTGTAAGAGATGCAGTCGCCGGAGCGAAGAAACAATATGTATTGATTGTAAACGTTATGGACAGATTGAAACAGATCCTCTTGTATTTAACTACTCTGTATATTCTTATAATGAATATATGCAAGAAATCGTGACAAAATGGAAATATCGTGGAGACTATATTTTAGGGAGAGCTTTCGAACAGTCATTTCAACAAGCTTTTAAAGAAATATTTCCTCGCAGTTACGAATATTGCATTATTCCTGTTCCACTTAGCAGGGAGCGTTTAAAGGAACGGGCCTTTAATCAAGCTGCGATTTTAGCGGGTTTTCTTACCAGTGAACCTTTACATGCATTAACGAGGGTTCATGGTGAGAAACAGTCAAAAAAGACACGAAAAGAGCGAATGAGTGCAGTAAATCCATTTAAGTCTATTAAACAATTAAACAAACCTGCTATACTTGTCGATGATATATATACAACTGGAACTACATTACGACATGCTGCTCAAAAATTAAAGCAAGCAGGATGTCCGGATGTATATGGATTTACATTGATAAGAGGTTAACTTGAATACTTTTCATGATTATAGGCTGTGATATAATAGAAGAATGATAAGGGGAATGAAATATGGCTGAACTAGCTAACTGCATACGGTGTGAAGCCGTATTTGTAAAAACAACTCGAGATATATGTCAAGACTGTTATCAACAAGAAGAAAAAGACTTTGATACTGTATATTCATTTTTAAAACAAAAGAAAAACAGAGAAGCAACATTATATGAAATCGTTGATGCAACAGGTGTAGAAGAAGAAGTTATTATTAAATTTATTAAGGAAAAGCGTTTAAGAACATCTCAATTTCCGAAACTGGCTTATCCCTGTGAAAGATGTGGTACACCGATTATTTCAGGGAAAATATGTGCAACATGCTCTGAAGAATTGAAAAATGATCTCAAGCAATATGAAAAAATAGAAAAAATAACACAAAAACAAAATAACAACAAAACAAATGTATATTACTCTTTTAATAAAGATGAAGATTAAGCTAAACTTTTTAATAAAACGGGTCGATAATAAAGTAAATACATTGAACGAAGATATATAAACTCAAAAAAAGAGGTGAATTAAGAAATGAAAATCCACGGTCCGAATCATACGAATTTTAATCCTTATAAAAATCAAGCTCAAAAACTTGATAAAGTAAAAAAAGAACATCAACAAGAAGACCGTTTAGAAATTTCCAGTCATGCGAAACAACTGCAACAGTCTAAAAAAACGTCTGTCGAACGAGAGAAATATGTTCAAGATATAAAACAAGCAATTGATACAGGCGAGTACAAAATTAATTACGAGAAGACGGCTAAAAAGATGATTGATTTTTGGACAGGTAAATAAATCATCTTTTGGCCGCACTTTCTAATGAAGGAGGACGTTATTTTGTCCATTCAACCGATTGTTAATCTATTAGAAAAGCTTATCCAGGAACATGAAGAGTTATTAAGGTTGTCGAAACAAAAAACAGATGAGATTAAGGAAGGGCAGACAGACAAGCTTCAAGCAACATTGGTTAAAGAACGAAGAGTTATTCAAAGAATCGAACTTACGGAAGACAAACGGATAGAAGAAGTTAATAAATGGTTTACAAGTCTTGAGCTACCATTAGAAAATGCGACAATTACTGAAATGCTAGATAGATTATCGAATGAAAATGAAAAATTATCACTTGAAAAAGTAACGGCTAAACTAACGGAGTGCATTGTGAAAATAAAACAACAGGAACAAATGAACGAAGCCTTACTAAAACAATCGATGCAATTTGTTCAATTGTCCTTAGATATGCTCAACCCTTCCATTGAAAATATGAATTATAATCAAAAACAATCACAAGTAATGGCAGAACGCTCTGTTTTTGATTCAAAAGCATAAAAGTATTGGATAAAACATTATTTTGTAAGCAAAAGGAGTAAGAATATGAGTTCTTTTCACGGATTAGAAATGGCTAAACAAGCTTTGTTTGCTCAACAGTCAGCACTTTATACAACAGGGCATAATATTGCTAACGCGAATACAAAAGGATATTCAAGACAACGAGTTCAGTTTGAAACGGATACACCATTTCCTGTTGGCTCACGTAACCGCCCAGAAATTCCTGGACAATTAGGAACAGGTGTGAGAGCGGGTTCTGTAGAACGGGTAAGGGATCAGTTTCTCGATACACAGTTTAGAGGAGAAAATAGCAAGGCAGGGTATTGGGAAGCAAAAGCCGCTGCACTTTCTCGGATGGAAAATGTAATGAATGAAACGTCGGATAATGGCTTAGCAAAGTCCATGGATTTATTTTGGAATTCCTTACAAGATCTCGCAACAAATCCAACGAATTCAGGGGCAAGATCTGTTGTGGTACAAAGGGGAATTGCTTTGGCAGATACGTTTAACTATTTGTCCAATTCACTGACTAAAATTCAAGGTGATTTACAAAGTGAAATTAATCATACGGTGGATGTTGCTAACTCATTGATGAACCAGATTAATGAAATAAATAAACAAGTGAAACAAATTGAACCCCATGGGTATCTCGCCAATGATCTTTATGATGAACGGGATCGTTTAATCGATGAATTATCTGGTATCGTTGATATTAAGGTATCGTATACCTCGAGCGGTAATGGTGCGTTAAAAACAGCGGATGGGCTGGCGACGATTGAGCTTGTTCAAGGGGATAACAAGATAACCCTTGTTGATGGCGAAGAGCTTAACTATCATGAATTAAAAGTGAACTACAATGATACCACTGAAATAAATGTAATTGGCAAGAAAGAAGAAGTCCCCATAGACACTTCATCTTTTACGGGATCTCTAAATGCATTGGTCCATGCTTATGATGAGGTATATCCTGAGATGATTTCAGATTTGGATGCTATGGCAAAAGCGTTTAAAAAGGAATTTAATAAAGTACATGGTCAAGGGTATGATTTAAACGGGGATCAAGGAAAAAATTTCTTTGAAGGCTCTCTCGAAGATGGAAACTTTAAAGTTAACGACGAAATTATCAAAAATCCCGATTTAATTGCTGTAAGCTCTAGTGAAGGTTCTGACGACGGAGATAATGCTCTGGATCTGGCTGATGTTTTTGACGAACCAATAGAAATTGGTGATGATGGTGAAAAAACTTCTGTTAAAGAATTTTACGAATCAATCATCGGTGATTTGGGAGTAAGTGCACAGGAAGCGAATCGAATGACTGAAAATACATATATTCTTCGTTCCCAAGTGGATAATCAAAGACAGTCGGTCAGCTCTGTTTCATTAGATGAAGAAATGACCAATATGATTAAATTCCAACATGCTTATAATGCTGCAGCACGAAGCATGACAGCGATGGATGAGCTACTTGATAAAATTATTAACGGAATGGGTATCGTAGGAAGGTAGGATAAATATGCGAGTAACACAGAATATGATATCAAATAACATGTTGAATCATTTGTCAAACAGTTATTCTAAAATGAACAAATATATGGACCAGTTAACAACTGGAAAAAAGGTAAACAAACCTTCAGATGATCCTGTTACTGTTATGAAGGGTATGAATTATCGCAGTGAAGTCAGTCGTATTGAACAATACCAGCGAAACACTGGTGAAGTTCATAATTGGATGGATAATACGGATGCTGCTCTCGATCAAGCAACCCAAGCTTTACAAAAATTACGTGAATTAGCTGTTCAGGCGAGTAATGATACATATAGTGAGGAAGAACGTCAGAGTATTGCGAAAGAAGCAGAACAAATTAAGCAGGACTTAATTGATATCGCAAATACAAAAGTGAATGGAAAATATATTTTTAATGGTACGAATACGGGTGAAGCACCAATCAAAGAAGGAGAGTCTGTTAATTTCAATACCAACTTTGTTAAGATTGAAGTTGCAGCAGGTACAGAATTAGAAGCTAATGTCAACCCTGAAAATGTCTTTGGTGATGATGAAAGTAATATGTTTAAAGATATTAAGTCATTTATTGAGACGTTAAATGGTGATAATCAAGAAACAGATTTAAATCAATATATAGAGGATTTCGATCAGCGAATTGATAATGTCATTAACGCGCGAGCGGACCTTGGTGCACGGATGAACCGGCTTGATTTAATTGAAGATCGCCTTGGAGATCAAGAGATTGTTGCGACAAAAATGATGTCAGATAATGAAGATGTCGATTATGCGAAGGCGATTACTGAATTAATTACACAAGAAAGTATACATCGAGCTGCACTAGCAGCAGGTTCAAGAATCATTCAACCTTCACTCGTCGATTTTCTAAGATAATTGCTTTTTTTATGATGAATAACAAATAGATTACACCCTGACCCGATATTAGGGCAGGGTTTTTAGCTTAATAGGTAAAAGGAGTTACTTCAAATGAATTTTCCACAAATTCAAATGCAATCACAAATGGGGCAAATTGAAATTAGTCAAACGAGAGGAAAGCAAGAAATAACGCAACCAAAGGCAGAACTGTCCATTAAGCAGCCTTCCGCTGAAATGGAAATCAGAACTACTCCTTCTAGACTGACAATTGATCAAACAAAAGCATGGGAAGACATGAATTTGATGTCTGTTTTAAGAAGTAGTGAAAAATTTGCTGAAGAAGGCAAAACTGGATTACAAGAAGGGATTGCAAGAAGAGCAGAACAAGGAAGACAAATGATGGAAATTGAACATCAAGGACAAGTCTTCGTAAATCAGGCAATATCTAACAGCGAAAGATCTAGTAAAAATCTAAATATAGCATTTATACCATCTCCTTTTGCAGTAAAAATAGATTATAAGCCCTCACAGGTACATATAGATGTTCAAAGGAATGACCCAATTATTGATGCAATCCCACATTATCCTGAACATCGTTATAATCCAGGAGAAATCTCGATTAAGATGGCACAATATCCTTATTTAGAGATAGATATTACTGATACCGAGCTGTAAACCAATACTTTTTAGGGAAAAGGCGGATGAACTAATGGAAATTCAAACCAAATATTTAGGTGAAGTTCAAATAGACGAATCAAACATAATTCAATTTTCAAATGGTCTCCCAGGATTTCACGGTGAAAAACAATTTGTTCTACTTGAGTTACCTGGGAATCCAGTGTTTCAAATCTTACAATCTGTTGTAACCAAAGACATAGCATTTATCCTTACAAATCCTTATCACTTTTACCAGGATTATACATTTGAACTAGATGATAGTGTTTTAGAATCCTTATTAATTCAAACAAAAGAAGAAGTAGCTGTTTTTACAATTGTTACTTTAAAACAACCTTTTAAAACAAGTACAATTAATCTAAAAGCACCTGTCATTATTAATTCCCAGAAAAAGTGTGGTAAACAATTGATTCTAAATAACGATGAATATCCTACAAAAGCTTCAATAACTCCCGAAAAAACAACACAGTTGGAGGGGGAATAAAAGATGTTAGTATTAACACGAAAAAAGAATGAAGCGATTCAAATAGGTGAAGACATTGAAATTAAAATATTAGCTATTGAAGGGGAACAAATTAAGCTAGGTATTAAAGCGCCTAAATCGTTAGATATTCATCGCAAAGAAGTTTATTTAGATATTCAGCAGCAAAATAAAGAAGCACTTCAAGTATCAACTGACTTATTGGATATATTAAATCAAAATAAAAAGTAGTATCTTTTTTATTCCTTAACTTTTTATAATTTATTCCGATATAAATAAAAAAGGATGAGGAGTTGCTTAAGGAATGCGACTTGAAAACATAAATTTTCAAATGATGCAGCATATCCCAGTAACAAATCACATCAACGAATCTACAGCGAAAGTTCGGGATACCAATCAAAATGTTTCTCATAACAAAGAACAAATGGAAACGATGGTTTATAAATTAAATGAATTTATCGAACCACTTAGAACAAATTTAAAATTTCAGCTACATGAAAGATTAAACGAGTATTATGTGGAAGTTGTTAATCCAATGACAGATGAGGTTATTAAAGAAATACCTCCAAAGAAAATGCTTGATATGTATGCAGATATGGCAGAATTAATGGGATTAATCATCGACCAGAAAATTTAGAAGGAGGTATACATAATGCGAATTGGTGGATTAGCTTCGGGTATAAATACAGATGAAATTATTGAGAAAATGATGGCGGCAGAACGGATGCCATTGGATCGTATGGAACAAGATAAAACAACGTTAGAATGGAAACGTGATGGATTCCGTGAGATCAACAAGGCGCTCTTAGAACTCGATAATATGATGCTTGATATGAAATTGAGCAAGACATATAACTCAAAGATAGTCACATCATCTATGGAGAGTGCTGTTACGGCGACAGCAACATCTAGTGCAGCGAATGGAACGTATAAGATAGAAGTTAAAGAATTAGCGACATCGGCTATGAATGTTAGTGTTCTCGAGAACGATCAAAAAATAAATATTAACCAAACGCTTGAACCAGGAACAATCACATTTAAAACATATAATGAACCTGGTGCAGAAGAAGAATTTACCGAACATGAAATTACTATCGATGAAAATGATACAATCAAGGATGTCTTAGATAAAATTACAGAACAAGATAATAACGTTCGTGCTTTTTATGATAAACCATCAGGTCAAGTTGTTCTTGAAACGACGAGAACAGGAAAATATAACCCTGCCGAAAATGGTCCCGAAATAGATTTTAGTGTTGACCAATCTGGTTTTTTTACAAATGTCTTAAAAATGACCGGTAAGGAAACAGGTGGAACAGATGCATCATTCACCTACAATGATGGCTTAACCTTAACATCTAAAGACAATAGCTACACATTAAATGGTATCACGTTTTCTTTTCATGATACTGGAACATCTACACTCACAGTTGACAATGACACAAATGCAGCATTTGATTCCATCATGGCGTTTGTTGACAAATACAATGAAGTAGTTGACGTAATGAATAGCTCCCAACGCGAGGAAAAACATCGTGATTTTCCACCGTTAACGGAAGCTCAGAAAGAGGAAATGACTGAAAAAGAAATCGAGCTTTGGGAAGAAAAAGCCAAAAGTGGACTTCTTCGCGGAGATTCAACCATAACCAATGGTCTTTTTTCCATGCGAAACAGCTGGTACTCCAAAGTTGAAACAGGTGGAGAGATTACATCTTTAACTCAAATAGGAATAGAAACATCTTCTGCATATCTGGACGGTGGAAAATTAATTGTTGATGAGGATAAATTAAGAACAGCATTAAGGGAAGATCCTGATGGCGTCCAGAAGTTATTTTCCAATAATGAAGAAAAAGATTCAAGAGGTCTTGTAAATCGCTTGGAAGACTCCATTGAAGCTACAATGAAAAGTATTGAAAGAAAAGCGGGGAAGAGTACTAGTACATTAGAAAACTATACACTAGGAAAACAAATGAAAGAATTAAACGAGCGGATATCTAGTTTTGAAGATAGGCTCGTCAGAATAGAAACAAGATACTGGAACCAATTTTCGGCGATGGAACAAGCTATTCAACGGATGAACCAACAATCTTCCTATTTGATGTCTCAATTCGGAGGAAATATGTAGACGGATGAAAAAAGGAGTGTACAATGTCTATGTCGATAAATAAGCCATACCAAGCATACCAAAATAATGCAGTGAATACAGCTTCAGGCGGGGAACTAACATTAATGCTTTATAACAGTTGTGTTAAATTTATTAGGCAGGCTATGAAAGATGTTGAGAAAAAAGATTACGAAGCGAAAAATACACATATCCAAAAGGCACAAAAAATTATTCAAGAATTAATGATAACGTTAGACCAAGAAGTAGAAATTTCCAAGCAGCTTTTATCATTATATGATTTTATGTACCACCAGTTAACCGAAGCAAATGTAAGGAATAACACGACTACTCTTGAAGAAGTTTTGGATTTAGCAATTGATTTTAGGGATACATGGAAGCAAGTTCTACTTAAAACAAGAAAACAAGCCCCACATCAAGGTGCTCAAGTGTGATGAATCGATTAGAGAAGTTGTATAAAGTGACGAAACAAATGGAAAAAGTAGTCAACCAGGAAATCACAGCGGAAAATCGTGAGCAAGTAATTCAAACTATTAATCAACTTGTCGAACAGAGAGGCATGTATATGAAAGATATTATCCCTCCATATACAGAAGCAGAAAAAGCAATGGGCGAGAAATTAATTATTTTAAACAAACAAATTCAAGAGCAACTTGATTTACTGTTCGAAAATTTGAAAAAGGAAATGAGACAAGTAAAGAAACAAAAGAAGTCAAATCAATCCTACATCAATCCATATCAAAAAGTACAAACAATGGATGGAATGTTTATGGATCAAAAAAAATAATTGCTTTATGTAATTGAAAAACTGATTAAATAAAGGTTTCCACCCTTCAACTTGTAATTAAATTTATAAAAGTGGAAAAGCTAAGGAATTTAGTGGGATTTTGGAACATAACATAGTATACTATACGTATAAAGCTTAAAGGAGGACACTTTTATGAAATATAACATTCGTGGTGAAAATATTGAGGTTACTGGGGCTATTCGCGATTATGTTGAAAAGAAAGTGAATAAATTAGAAAGATACTTTGATACACCTCCAACCTCAGAAGTACATGTGAATTTAAGTGTCTACAATGAAGAGCAACAGATTGAAGTTACGATTCCAATGAGAAATCTATTACTTCGTGCAGAAGAACAACATGTTGATCTATACGCCGCAATTGATTTAGTGGTTGATAAGCTTGAAAGACAAATTCGTAAGCATAAAACAAAAGTGAATCGTAAATTCCGTCAAAAAGGAGCACCAAAACATATTTTCGCTGAACTAGAAAAAGAAGCTGTTGAAGCGGAAAAAGAGTCAGATGAAATTGAAATTGTAAGAACAAAGCGATTTAATTTAAAACCAATGGATTCAGAAGAAGCAATTTTACAGATGAATATGCTAGGTCATGCATTTTTCGTATTTACAAACGCAGTATCTGGTGATACGAACGTTGTTTACCGTCGTAAAGATGGTAAATATGGTTTAATTGAACCGAATAGTTAATACAATACTATACAGACAAATGAAAATAAGAAGTTGATGAAAAGACGATCCTCTATAAGGGTCGTCTTTTCATTTAAATTTAGATATCATAAAACAACGTTTAAGAGTTTGTCGAATTTTGACGAACGAATACTTAAAATTAAAGTTTGATCCTGAATATATGCGTCAAATTCGTTAAAACATGATAAAAATAGAGATATTAAAGTCGAATAATGTCGAATCAGGTATTAAAATTGAAAAATAGCAATTAGTCTTTTAGACCTAGTATATGATATAAAATAATTAGCAATAAAACAAGGAGTGAGGCAATGATTGATCATGATGTGAAAAAACTTGACGAATTAACCGAAAAAGTAAGTCAACATGAAAAAACGATTACACAATTAGTTGAAATCGTTGGCTTAACTAACCGTCGACTTGCTGAACTTACACAATTACATTACGAGAAGAAAGAAGATTCCCCACATCATCGAATTATTTCTACGCTTTAGAATCCTCTTATTTCTTCGTAGTTTCTTCCAAATTCCCCTCTTTAAAGAGTAGTCCATCTCCGGCCTACTCTTTTTAATTTTTAAAATAAATTCCTTGAATTATACAATGTATAAGTATTTTAGTATAACTTTTTTGAGGTGTATACGAACTTTTAGAAGTTGTCATCATTAGGTTATTAGTGTTATCATTATTATTGGATTCTTTTATTTTTTGATATAAAAGTTTGAGAAATATATCTCTTTAACATAGAGGAGCGTTACGAATGGTAGGGTTATTAAAACGAATTTTCGGTGACGGAAATAAAAAACAATTAAATCGTATTCAAAAACAAGTTGATCAGATTGAAGCGTTAGAACCAGAATTTGAAAAGCTGTCTAACGATGAACTACAACATAAAACGGAAGAATTTAAAGAGCGTTATGAGAATGGTGAGAGTCTTGATGAAATGCTTGTTGAGGCTTATGCTGTTGTTCGCGAAGCCTCAAAGCGGGTATTAAACATGCGCCCTTATCCAGTGCAGTTAATTGGTGCAATTGCTTTACATGAAGGTAATATTGCAGAAATGAAAACTGGGGAAGGAAAGACCCTTGCTTCAACGATGCCTGCCTATTTAAATGCTATTGCAGGAAAAGGTGTCCATATTATTACGGTCAACGATTACTTAGCTGAACGTGATGCAACTGAGATGGGCCAATTATATAACTTTCTCGGTTTAACAGTTGGCTTAAATGGAAATGGCTTATCAAAAGAGGAAAAAAGGGAAGCCTATGAAGCAGATATCACTTATGGAACGAATAATGAATTTGGTTTCGATTATTTACGTGATAATATGGTGCTTTACAAAGAGCAGATGGTTCAACGTCCACTAAACTTTGCCATTATTGACGAGGTGGACTCCATTTTAATTGATGAAGCTAGAACGCCACTTATTATTTCAGGTTCAGCTCGGAAATCTGCATCTCTTTATCAGCGAGCTAACTCTTTTGTTATTACCCTTAATAAAGAAACAGACTACACCTATGATGAAAAAACAAAAGGTGTCCAATTAACGGAAGAGGGAATAAATAAGGCAGAATCGTACTTTGGAATAGAAAACTTATTTGATTTAGATAATGTTTCTTTAACCCATCATATAAATCAAGCCCTGAAAGCAAATGTTTCTATGCATCGGGATGATGATTATGTTCTTGAAGATGGAGAAGTTGTTATCGTTGATCAGTTCACAGGACGTTTGATGAAAGGTAGAAGATATAGTGATGGCCTTCATCAAGCAATCGAAGCAAAAGAAGGCATGCAAATTCAAAATGAGAGTATGACGCTTGCATCGATAACTTTCCAAAATTTTTTCCGTATGTACAATAAGCTAGCAGGAATGACAGGTACCGCTAAAACAGAAGAAGAAGAATTTAGAAATATTTATAATATGGACGTTATTGCCATTCCTACAAATAAGCCAATTATACGGGATGATCGAGCGGACATGATTTATAAAACAATGGACGGGAAATTTCGGGCTGTTGTTGAGGATATTAAAAAACATCATGAAGCAGGACAACCAGTTCTTGTAGGTACGGTTGCTGTAGAAACATCAGAGCTAATCTCCAAACTTTTAAAAAAGGAACGCATTAAGCATGATGTACTTAACGCAAAAAATCACTACCGGGAAGCAGAGATTATCGAAAATGCTGGTCAAAAAGGTGCAATAACCATTGCAACAAATATGGCTGGGCGTGGAACAGATATTAAACTTGGAGAAGGTGTGAAAGAATTAGGTGGTCTTGCGGTTATTGGTACGGAGCGTCATGAGTCACGACGTATTGATAATCAGCTACGAGGCCGTTCTGGACGTCAAGGTGATCCAGGTATGTCACAGTTCTACCTATCAATGGAAGATGAACTTATGCGTCGATTTGGTTCAGATAACTTAGGTGCCATGATGGAACGTCTTGGTATGGATGACTCTCAACCAATTGAAAGTAAGATGGTTTCACGAGCCGTAGAATCTGCTCAAAAACGAGTGGAAGGAAATAACTTTGATGCACGTAAAACAGTTCTATCTTACGATGATGTCCTACGAGAGCAACGTGAAATTATTTATAAACAACGTTTTGAGGTTATTGATGCTGAAGGTGACTTGCGTGAAATCATCATAAATATGATTAAGTCATCTTTAGATCGTGTATTAAAAACTCATACACAAGATGATGATGAAACGAATTGGCAGTTACAATCCATCATCGAATATGTACATGGAAGTTTACTTGAACCAGAGGATCTATCCATTGATGACTTAAAGGGTAAAGACCCTGAAGAAATGATGGAGCTTATTATGGAAAAGGTTAATAAACGATATGATGAGAAAGAAGAAGAATTATCACCTGAGCAGATGAGTGAATTTGAAAAAGTTATTGTTTTACGTACAGTTGATACGAAGTGGATGGATCATATCGACCAAATGGAACAATTACGTCAAGGAATTCATTTACGGGCATATGGTCAAAACGATCCATTGCGTGAGTATCAAATGGAAGGCTTTGCGATGTTTGAAGAAATGGTAGAAAACATTGAAGATGAAGTAGCAAAATATATTATGAAAGCTCAAATACGTGATAACTTACAAAGAGAAGAAGTTGCTAAAAATACACAAGCCGTTTCGGGTGGACAAGATGAAAAACAAAAGAAACGTAAACCATATGTAAGAAAACACAATGTTGGTCGTAATGATCCATGCCCTTGTGGCAGTGGTAAAAAGTATAAAAATTGTCATGGGAAGTAAGGTTTAGTCAAAAACTCCCTAATAATGGGAGTTTTTGACTTGATATAAACAAAGCGAAAACAGTAAGATTATATAGAGGTGAATGAAATATGGATTTAGGACATATTAAAACTGAATTAAATCAAATGGCAGCACAAATCGAAAAATTTAGGGGGTCTCTTTGACTTAGAGGAAAAAAAGAGTCGAATCGAAGAGTTGGAAAAGGAAATGACCACCCCTGGTTTTTGGGACGATCAAAAAAAAGCTCAAAGCGTTATTGATGAAACAAATTCATTAAAACACGTTGTGAATAGTTTTGAAAAAGTAAAAGATCAATATGAAGATTTAGAAGTCACATACGAATTAGTGAAAGAAGAGAATGATCAAGAACTATTGGAAGAACTTAATAAAGATTTAACCGAATTTCGTGATGTTCTGAATGATTATGAGCTGGAAGTCCTGTTAAGTGAACCATATGATGCAAATAACGCCATTTTGGAATTGCATCCTGGAGCTGGAGGAACAGAATCCCAAGACTGGGGAAGTATTTTACTTCGTATGTATCAAAGATGGGCTGAGGATAGAAATTTCTCTATTGAAACGGTCGATTATTTACCAGGTGATGAAGCCGGGATAAAAAGTGTGACTTTACTTATTAAAGGCCACAATGCTTATGGATATTTAAAGTCTGAAAAAGGAGTTCATCGACTTGTTCGTATCTCTCCATTTGACTCATCAGGTCGCAGACACACATCTTTTGTATCATGTGACGTAACACCGGAGATGTCGGATGATGTAGATATTGAAATTAAAAATGAAGATATTAAAATTGATACGTATCGTGCAAGCGGTGCAGGTGGTCAGCATGTTAACACAACCGATTCAGCTGTTCGAATTACCCACTATCCAACAAATGTGGTTGTAACTTGTCAAAATGAGCGCTCCCAAATTAAAAATAGAGAAGCAGCAATGAAAATGTTGAAATCAAAATTATATCAATTGGAAATAGAGAAGAAGCAACAAGAACTTGCAGAAATTAGGGGTGAACAAAAAGAAATTGGTTGGGGAAATCAAATTCGCTCTTATGTTTTCCACCCATATACAATGGTTAAAGATCATCGTACAAATTTAGAAGTTGGAAATGCGCAAGGTGTTGTAGATGGGGATATAAATCCGTTTATCGATGCATATTTACGGACAAAGATTCATTAAAATAAAATTTTAAGCTTATATCCATTTCATTTTATGAGGAAAAAGAGGAATTCATAAAATTGCCATAAATTGCCATAAATGTTGATGTGGCAATGTTTATGTAATGTTATTGTAATCTCTACGCAAAGTTTAATGGAAAGAGTCGGGTTATCGTAAGTTTAAAATCTTTGTGATTAGGTTATAATAGAGGTTGATAGTTAAATTTAATTTGTAAGGGGGATTTATAAATGAAGAAGTGGTTAATGGCAGTAGTCTTCGGATCTGTCCTTGTACTTGGTGCATGTGGCGGAGGTGGAGATGAAGGCGCTGATGATGGTGGAAATGGTGGAGAAACCGCATCATCTGGTGAAGAAATTTACCAAAACAACTGCTCAGCTTGTCATGGTGATGACCTAAGCGGAAACAGTGGACCAGATCTAACTGATGTTGGTTCTAACTATTCAGCTGATGAAATCGTTAATATTATCCATGAAGGTAAGGGTGGAATGCCAGCTCAAACACAAGTATCTGATGAAGATGCAGAAACACTTGCCAATTGGTTAGTAGAGCAGTAATAATTTATTAAAGAATAAAAAAGTTTGCTCATAACTTTGAGCAAGCTTTTTTTGTTTCCATTTATCTTCAAAAAAATCGGTATTCGACCATTTCCTCAAAATGACTTTCCACTAATTTCCTTTAATATTAATAATGTAACAAAGCACGACATTTTATGCTCTCTTTGAAACGAAAATGTAATAATTTTATGTCTAAAAAAACTGCCGAAAGATGTTATAATAGTCATTAGTTAATATTAAAGATATAAATCTGGAAATCTGTTTAAACAATAAATATAGACTGCTAGATAAAACAACTAGAATTCATCAATAATGTTTAAAGGTGATATAAATTATGATTTTAATGAAGGATATATATAAAAAGTATCCAAATGGAGTTACAGCACTTAATGGAGTAAGTTTGAACATCGAAGAAGGAGAATTTGTATACATAGTCGGTCCGAGTGGTGCTGGTAAATCAACATTCGTTAAATTAATCTATCGTGAAGAAAAGCCGACAAAAGGATCTATTGTTATTAATGATAGTAATTTAAGTGATTTAAAAGAAAAAGAAGTACCATTTTTACGAAGGAAGATTGGAGTTATCTTTCAAGACTTTAAGTTACTTTCTAGATTAACAGTGTATGAAAATGTAGCTTATGCACTAGAAGTTATCGGAGAGAATCCTAAAAATATTCGTACTCTTGTTATGGACGTCCTTGAACTAGTAGGGCTTAAAAATAAGTCTCGCTTTATTCCAGATGAATTATCAGGTGGGGAGCAACAAAGGGTTTCTATTGCCCGGGCAATAGTGAATCGCCCTAAAATTGTGATTGCGGATGAGCCAACTGGAAACCTTGATCCAGATACATCATGGGAGATTATGCGTATTTTTGAAGAGATTAACTCACGAGGTACAACCATTATGATGGCGACTCACAACAAAGAGATTGTGAATACAATCAAGAAACGTGTCATCGCAATTGAAGGTGGTCGTATCGTGCGGGATCAAGATCGAGGTGATTATGGCTATGAAAGTTAGGAGTTTACAACGCCATTTACGGGAAGGGGTTAAAAACGTTTTTCGTAATGGTTGGATGTCTGTGGCTTCTATAGCTGCAGTTACAGTGACATTAATTTTAGTAGGTGTCTTTCTAGCAGTAATGCTCAACCTTAATCAAATGGCAGATAATATCGAAGAGGATGTAGAAATCAGCGTTCATATTGACCGGACAGCTGAGGAAACACAAATTAGAGAACTTGGCAAGCAGCTTGAGGAAATTGATAAAGTAGATACAGTTATTTTTTCATCAAAAGATGATGAACTAGAAAAACTAATTGATAGTATGGGAGAAGAAGGACAGGCTTGGGAGTTATTTGAACAAGATAATCCTTTAAACCACGCTTTCACTGTAAGAGCAAAAAATCCTGATGATACAGTCCCTATTGCAGCTGAGATAGAATCATTGGATTATGTTGATGATGTTATTTATGGAAAAGATGTTGTGGAACGATTGTTTGAATTCAACAAATATGCAAGAACAATCGGATTGGTTTTAATCATAGGACTTGTATTTACCGCCATCTTTTTAATATCCAATACGATTAAGTTAACTATTATGGCGAGAAGTAAAGAAATAGGTATTATGAAACTTGTAGGAGCAACAAATGGTTTTATTAGATGGCCATTTTTTATAGAAGGAATGTTACTCGGGATATTTGGTTCCCTCTTGCCAATTATTCTTATTTTAGTTGGTTATTATTATGTTGATACGAAATTAAGCAGTCAGATTACGTTCAATTTCGTTGAATTATTGCCGTTTAATCCATTTGCATGGCAATTGTCACTCCTCATTGTTTCTATCGGCGCATTTATAGGTGTTTGGGGAAGTGTGATGAGTGTACGTAAATTCCTCAAAGTGTAAAAGAAAAGTTTGTCAATGAGGGGGGAATCTCCTCATTGATAATTATGAACAAAAGAAAATGAGATTTTAATATATTTTACAGTTGGAAGGGGAAGTAGTAATTGATTAAGAGACTTTCAATTTTTCTTGTTACAGTATTAGTTTTAACTACCGTAGGAAATATGGGAATAGCAAAAGCCGCATCACAAAAGGATTTAGATAGTAAAATTAATAGTTTGGAAAAAAAACATGGTGATCTAAAAGATAAACAGAATAAAATAAAAGAAGATAAGTCAGATACTCAAGATAAAATGGATGATAACTTAGTAGAGCAAGATAATGTTCTAAGTGAAATCGACTCGATAGATGAAAAGCTAACAAATACACAGGAAGATATTAAATTAAAAGAAGATGAAATACATAAAACAAATGATAAGATAGATAAACTTGGTAAAGAGATTGAAGAGTTGAAAGAAGAAATTGATACATTAAAAGAACGAATTGCTAAACGTGATCAACTATTAAAAAATCGATTGCGCGCGATTCAAAAGAGCGGCGGTACCATGAAATACATAGAAGTTATTCTGGGTTCTAAAAGTTTCAGTGATTTCATCAACAGATCATCTGCCGTAAACACGATTATGGATCAGGATAAAGTAATTATGGAAGAACAAGAAGCAGATAAACGTGCTTTAGAGGAAAAGCGAGTATCAGTAGAAGCTAAAAAAGAAGAAGTTGAAGAAAGAAAAGTTGTGCTAGAAGATCAAAAGGATGAGCTAGTGGCATTAAAAGAGCAACTAGATAAACAATTAGCCAAGAAAGAATCATTAATGGCCGAACTTGAAGAAGAATATGAAGAGTTAGAAGAATACAATCTTACACTTGAGGAAGAAGAAGCAATTCTTAGTGCAGAAGCAGACTCTATTCAAAAAGCGAAAGAAATAGCACAAAAAGAGAAAAGAGAATTAGAGCGATTGGCGAAAGAAAAGGCTGCAAAGGAAAAAGCTTCGAAGAAAAATTCCTCCAATAATTCTAGTAGCAGTAATAGCTCATCAGGGGTAACAACAGCTTCAAATCCTGCACCAAGTGGTGATTTTATTAGACCAGTTTCAAATGGCATTACTTCTGGATTTGGTCAAAGATGGGGTAAATTACATGCAGGATTAGATTTTGGAACACCAATCGGTACCCCGGTTAAAGTGGCAGCTTCTGGAAATGTTCGTTTGGCTGGTTCAATGAGTGGTTATGGAACAACGATTATGGTTGATCATTATATTAATGGTAAAACATATACTACTTTATATGGTCACTTAAGTTCCATTTCTGTTTCCCAAGGACAAGCTGTTAGCCAAGGACAAGTTATCGGTCATACAGGGAATACTGGACGTTCCACAGGCCCACACTTGCATTTTGAAATTCATCCAGGTGGTTGGAGAAATCCTGCTAACCCGGCACAATTTATAAACTAAAACATTTTTACTTATGTAGTCACATAAACTAAATACAATTAAAGGCATCCACATTATTGTGAGATGCCTTTTTCTAAATTGAATTTTTTTACTAAAATAGAATAAATCCTTAGTCATTCGTTCGATATCATGATATGCTTTTCAATATTGGTAATCGTATTTAAACAAATAGAGGTGAGAGAATGAAATTTAATAAAAAGCAATTAGTGATTCTGTTTGTAGCAGTATTACTGTTAGGATTTGCTGGTGGTTATTTTGGAGTTACTTTAGCCGGGGGTAACCAATCAACACCAGAAGATTCATTAACAAATAACCAATTGTCTTCCGATGAAGAGAATATGAAAAGTCCAAAGGATATGGAAAAAATATCTCAAGCTTATAACTTGATTAATAAACATTTTATAGAGGATGTAGATGATCAAGAATTAATTGAAGGTGCAATTCAAGGCATGTTAGCAACCCTTGAGGATCCCTATAGTTCTTATATGAATGTGGAAGCAATGAAAGAGTTTGATGAACAAATAGAATCCTCTTTTGAAGGAATTGGAGCAGAAGTAAGTATGGTGAATGGAAATGTAACGATTGTCGCTCCTATTAAAGATTCTCCCGCTGAAAAAGCTGGTCTTAGACCAAATGATCAGGTTTTAGAGGTTGATGGTGAAAGTTTAGAAGGACTTGACTTAAATGAAGCTGTTAACCAAATTCGTGGTGAAAAAGGCTCGGAAGTTGTGTTAACTATTCTACGTTCAGGGGCATCGGATCCTTTTGAAGTCACCCTTGTTAGAGATGAAATTCCTGTTGAAACAGTTTATTCAGAACTTAATGAAGAGGATGGGCATAAAACGGGAATTATTGAAATCACTAATTTCTCTGAACGTACGGCAGACGAGTTTAAAGAACAGTTAGAACAGCTAGAAAATGATGGTATGGACGCCCTGGTGATCGATGTTCGCGGCAACCCAGGAGGATTACTAAATTCTGTAGAAGATATTTTAGAAAACTTTATCCCTAAAGATATTCCATATATACAAATTGAAGATAGAGATGGTAATAAAGAAAAATATTATACTAATCTAGATAATAAAAAAGATTATCCAATCAATGTTGTCATTGATGAAGGAAGCGCATCTGCATCAGAAATTCTTGCGGTTTCAATGAAAGAAATTGGTTATGATATTGTTGGAACAAAAAGTTTTGGTAAAGGTACGGTGCAACAAGCTGTTCCTCTAGGTGATGGAAGTACAATCAAGCTCACCTTCTATAAATGGTTGTCTCCGAAAGGAAATTGGATTAATGAAGTAGGTGTTGAACCAACAGTAAAAGTAAAACAACCAGATTATTATTATACAAATCCAGTTCAGTTGGAAGACACGTTAAATCTTGATGATGCCGGAGATGTTTTAGAAAATATTCAAGTTATGTTGAAAGGATTAGGTTATGATCCAGGTCGAACGGATGGCTACTTTAGTAAAGAAACAAAAAGTGCCGTCGAAAGTTTTCAAAAAGATAATGATTTGAAACAAACCGGTGAAATTGATGAGGAAACTGCAGGTATGATTGAGACAAAAGTAGTTGAACATATACGTGAAGGTAAGGATGATATTCAGCTAGAAAAGGCTATTGAAACATTATATGAATAAATAAAGGTCAATGGGTCTGACTCAAAACTAATCTATAGTGATGAGACAGGCCTATTTTTATTTTAGCAAATAGATCTATTATTAACTAACTCAACTTTTAGATTAAAGAATGAATTTAAATAATTAACAGTAATCAGATTAAAACGTTAATCTTTTTTTAAAATTAGGCTGTTTTCTAAAGAATTAAGATTATGGTTACACACACAGAAAAGATCCTTGTTTATGACGCTAAATATATATGATGCCTAATAACTTGGTTTGCTCCTTCTATCCTGATGTTGATGAGTGGTTAGCTTAACGCTCCGGCAGAATACTTCGCGGACCTTAGGGCACGGCCTCAGCCTCCTCGCCCCGGCAAGGGGAGACATGAGTTGTCCGCAAAGGACGCTCTTTAGTCGGGCCTCCCTTTTATAACCGCCGCTGCGGGGTCTTCAGGCACGTGGGACTGCACTATCGTTCGTCCCATCGAAAACCATTTGCTATTCCCATAGGAGTCTGCGTATTCTGCCTACGCTGATGAAAGCTTTCTGATTGATGAATGGGAATCCAATCCATATAATACCTCTTACAGATTTTCACTCATCACGAAAGGAGGACTACCCTAAGCGAAGGAAAAACACGGAGACTCCTCGAAAATGAAGGACACATTTTCTTCGTGCGATGAGTCGCTGCCGTAGCCTTCCTTGTACTGTGGGAGGCTCATCAGCCGCCTCTGGATGCGCGTAGTGTTTTTTCCGCAGCGATGATCGAGCACTTACCCAAATTCAAAAATAAGAGAGGAGTTTCAATAAATTTACGTCGTATTTTACATCAAATGTATAAGTAAAAGATGATTTTAAGATTTGGTGTTCCAGTTTAATCAGAGGCATTTCGTATAGAGTCAACCTGTGTAGTGTAGTTCTACCTTAGTTAATGCTCCGAGGGGATTTTTTGTCAATTTGACTCTGATAAGGTTGAGTAACTAACATTTGAAATAACTTTAGTTACTTTCCAAGAACCATACTAAGTGCCGTTACAGTTGGTTTTCTTACTCAAAATGTAACGTAGAAGTGTTCCAAACGACGTTGTGGGTGGCTTTCCATCTCAAAAGGTAACATAGTGGCGCTTCAAGTGACATCGTAGTGGTTATTTCATTCCGATAGGTAACATATAACAGGAAGTTTAAAGTATTCATTATTAATCTATTAAAAATCTTTTTCCACTATGGAAAGATTTTTTTCTTCATTTCAGATATACTAATAGAAAGGATAGATCGATGGATAAATCATTATTAGTGAAACAACGGGTTGGGGTGATGAAATGATTAGTTCTTGGCTGATTGAAATTGCTAAAGCGATTGGAAAGTTTTTCTTAAATCCGTTATTTTATTGGGGAATTTTATTAGTTGTGATCGCTGGATATCGGAGAATAAAAAAAGAACGGATATTTTTTGGGTCACGGGTATTTGATATTTTTAGTGAATGGAAAAATACATGGATTCTATCAATACTATCAGGTTTACTTATTTCAGCTATTTTATTAGGCGTCGGAATTGTTTTTTCTTATGAAACTATTATTACACTAATTATTATTGCCATCATTTTAAGCATAACGATGCGATATACAATGTTGTCTGTTAGCTATACGATTGGTTTAACATATTTATTACTTCTATTTCTTCCATATTTATGGGATGAACAGACTTACTTTAACTATAATTTATTTTCAAATATAAATTATGCTGGAATTGCAATTTTATTAGGGCTATTTTTATCAGTTGAAGCAATCTTAATTAGTAAAAGCAAGCGAAATGAAACCTGTCCGTCCCTAGTAAAAGGAAAACGTGGAAATTGGATTGGACAACATCATATCAAAAAATTAAGCCTTATCCCTGTTTTTCTATTAGTTCCAACTGGAATGTTAACGCCTATTGAGCCTTATTGGCCATTCTTTCCACTTGGTGAAGAGACGTATAGTATTGTACTATTTCCATTTTTGATAGGATTTGATTATAAAGTAACCTCGGATCTACCTGTGATTGTGTCTAAACGTTTAGGAAAAGGTATTCTCGTATTAGGAATTGTAGTACTTTTATTAGCTGTAGGTAGTATATACATACCATGGCTTTCTTTAGTAGCAGTGTTAGTGGCTATACTAGGTCGTGAAATTATTAATTATAGGGAACGGATGAAAAATAAAAAGGAACAACCGTATTTCTTTCAGGATGATAACGGTCTTAAGGTACTAGGTATTATACCTCATACACCAGCAGCACGACTGGATATTCTCGTAGGAGAAAAGATTTTAAAAGTGAATGGCTATCCTGTTAAAACGACTTATGATTTTTATAGAGCGTTGCAAAATAGAGGTTCATTTTTTAAAATGACGGTATTAGATGATAATGGTGAAATTCGTTTTATCCAAAGTGCTTTTTATGAAGGAGATCATCATAAATTAGGATTAATCTTTACAACGGAACCTTATAGAGAAAAATAGTGAGCAGGTGCTCACTATTTTTTAATATCTAGTCTACCATTTCATCCAAGAACAATATGTGATTAATTTCACTATGTTAAAGGATTTTTAATAAAAAATGAATGATACTAAATAAACAATAATAACACTGTTATCAAGGTATTAACGTATGTATAGATAGTCAAACATGATTCACAAATGAATGAAAATAAGTGATTTGAATCACATGTTAGAAGATTGTTTCATCTTATACTATAACTAAAGATAAGCTAATCCATTCAATCTAGATACAGATAACATAAGACCAATGATGATTGGATGGGAGACAAGTAAACTTATCTAACTAATAAAATGAGGTGAATGATATGTTTAAAAAAGTCAGCTATCAATTAGTTATTGGTCTAAGTATTTTAGTACTTTTGTTATCTGCGTGTGCGGGACCTACAAAGGATTCCGTAGAGAAAACATCAATGGATGCGTACAAAAATGTTGAAACCGTTAACACAGAAGAAGTTGAAATAATTGAACCTCATAAAGATCTAAATCAAGAACCAGTCCCGCTAGAAATCAAACGAGATGGAAAAGACGTTTATGTAAAGATGACAGCACAAATTACTGATATTGAAATTGAACCAGGTAATATTTACAAAGCTTGGACATTTAATGGAGAAGCACCAGGTCCACTCATTGTTGTTGAAGAAGGGGATATACTCCATTTTGAAATTGACAATATGGACCCTGCTATTCCACATAGTATTGATTTACATGCTGTTCATACAAACCCAGTAGAAGGTTTTGCAGATGTAGAACCAAATGATAAGGGAGCCTTTTCGTTCCCGACCTCCTCCCCAGGTGTATTCATGTATCACTGTGCAACAGAACCGATCCTTTCTCACATCGCTAACGGAATGCATGGTGTGATCATCGTTCAACCTAAAGACGGATTCCCAACTGACAATGAAGTTGACCAAGAATACGTTGTTATCCAAAATGAATGGTACAAATACAATGATTTTGATGATATGACAAATGGTGTACCTTCTCAAGTGGTATTTTCAACGAAAGCATTACATGAAGGACAACCAAATACAAATGGAACGACTACAGCGGTGAAAGATGAACCACTTGAAGCTAAAGCTGGCGAAAAGATTAGACTCTATATTAACAACGTTGGTCCGAACGAAGTAAGCTCATTTCATGTCGTTGGTTCAATTATGGAAGATGTTTATATGGATGGAAACCCGGCAAACCATATGGAAGGCATGCAAACGGTTATGTTGCCAGCAAGTGGAGGGGCGGTTGTAGAATTCACACTTAAAGACCCCGGCGAATACTCATTTGTTACCCACCAATTCAACCATGCTACTAAAGGAGCGGTAGGGGTTATCAAAGTAACGGAATAAGTTTCGTCTAAAATTTTCAGAGAGACGCTTTCTTCATAGAAGAAGAGAGTGTCTTTTTAGTTTAATATTTTTTCCCTATATATAAATTACGATATAATAAAGGTAAAGGTTTATGCAAAATTATCGAATACTTGTTCGTTTGTATGTTAAAATAAATATAGATTGTGGTACACTATGTATCAATAGGTAGATCGGAGGCATTCGTGTGGAAAATCAGTTTGAATTGGTGTCACCCTACCAGCCTAGTGGTGACCAGCCAAGTGCGATTAAAGAAATAGTTGAAAAAGTGAAAGCAGGGCAGCGGCATCAGACATTACTTGGTGCAACGGGTACAGGTAAAACATTTACTGTATCAAATGTTATCCGAGAAATTAACCGGCCAACTCTAGTTATTGCTCATAATAAAACATTGGCGGGGCAGCTATATAGTGAATTTAAAGAACTTTTTCCGAATAATGCAGTGGAGTATTTTGTGAGTTTTTATGATTACTATCAACCAGAAGCATACGTACCATCAACAGATACGTTTATTGAAAAGGACGCAAGCATCAACGATGAAATCGATAAACTGAGACACTCTGCGACGTCGGCTCTTTTTGAACGTAATGATGTATTAATTGTCGCATCTGTTTCATGTATATATGGACTCGGTTCCCCAGAGGAATATGGAAGCCATGTTCTTTCTTTACGAACTGGTCAGGAAAAAGATAGGGATGAGTTGTTGCGTGATTTAGTGGATGTTCAATATGCACGGAATGACATTAACTTCCAGCGTGGAACCTTTAGGGTGCGAGGAGATTCGATTGAAATTATTCCGGCATCACGTGAGGAACAATGCGTTAGAATTGAATTTTTTGGAGATGAAATTGATCGGATTAGAGAAGTGGATGCGATGACGGGTGAAATTGTTGGTGACCGTGAACATATCGCTATTTTCCCAGCTTCCCACTATGTTACCCGTGAAGACAAGTTAAAACTAGCCATTAAAAATATTAAAAAAGAACTTGATGAACGTCTGAAAGAACTCAACGAACAAGGGAAATTGCTTGAAGCACAGCGCATTGAACAACGGACAATGTATGATATTGAAATGATGGAGGAAATGGGATTTTGTTCGGGCATTGAAAACTATTCAAGGCATTTGACCTTAAGAGAGCCTGGAGCAACACCTTATACACTTTTTGATTATTTTCCAGATGATTTCTTAGTCGTTGTCGATGAATCACACGTTACCTTACCACAAATTCGTGGAATGTATAATGGAGATCAGGCAAGAAAGCAAGTCCTTGTCGATCATGGCTTTCGCTTGCCATCTGCATTAGATAACCGTCCGCTAAAATTTGAAGAGTTTGAAGAAAAAACAAGCCAATTAATCTATGTATCCGCAACCCCAGGACCTTATGAAAAGGAACATGCTCCAAAAGTTACGGAGCAGATTATTCGCCCAACAGGACTGCTTGATCCAAAGGTTGACGTCCGACCAATCGAAGGACAAATTGATGATTTAATAGGTGAAATTAATAAGCGAACGAAGCGAAATGAACGAGTTTTAATAACAACTTTAACGAAAAAAATGTCCGAGGATTTAACAGATTATCTGAAGGAAATTGGTATGAAAGTAGCTTATTTACATTCTGAAATAAAGACATTAGAACGAATTGAAGTGATTCGTGATTTGCGGATTGGGAAATATGATGTATTAGTTGGGATTAACCTTCTGCGTGAGGGTCTAGATATTCCTGAAGTATCTTTAGTAGCCATTTTAGATGCTGATAAGGAAGGATTTTTAAGATCTGAACGGTCACTCATTCAAACTATGGGTCGAGCGGCACGTAACGAAAATGGTGAAGTTATTATGTACGCAGATAAAATAACAGATTCAATGCGGGTAGCTATTGATGAGACCAATCGTCGCCGTGAGATTCAAATGAAGTATAATGAAAAACATGATATTACCCCGACAACGATTAAAAAAGATGTACGTGACGTGATTCGTGCAACTGTTGCTGCAGAGGCTACAGATGAATATGGAGAAACGAAACCAAAGAGTTTAACAAAGCTTACAAAGAAGGAAAAAGAGGAAACATTAGAAAACATGGAAAAAGAAATGCGAGACGCAGCAAAAGCGCTTGATTTTGAAAAAGCTGCAGAACTTCGTGATATCATTTTTGAACTAAAAGCGGAAGGATGACAAATCTATGCCTAGCAAATCAATTAAAATACAAGGGGCTAGAGCTCACAATTTAAAAAATATTGATGTTAAGATACCAAAAAACAAATTTGTCGTTGTAACAGGTCTGTCGGGATCAGGAAAATCATCGCTTGCTTTTGATACGATTTATGCAGAAGGGCAACGTAGATATGTAGAATCTTTATCAGCTTATGCCCGTCAATTTTTAGGGCAAATGGATAAGCCAGACGTCGATTTAATCGAAGGGCTTTCCCCGGCTATATCCATTGATCAAAAAACAACTAGTAAAAACCCGCGTTCAACTGTTGGAACGGTTACAGAGATTTATGATTATTTAAGACTTTTGTTCGCCCGTGTAGGTAGACCGACTTGTCCAAGACATGGGATTGAAATCAGTTCTCAAACAGTGGAGCAAATGGTGGATCGTATTTTAGAATACCCTGAACGAACGCGCCTGCAGATACTAGCTCCTGTTGTTTCAGGACGTAAAGGTGAACATGTGAAAGTACTTGAGAATCTGAAACAAGAAGGATATGTGAGAATCCGTGTCGATAATGAAATGCGAGAGGTAACAGAAGATATAAAGCTGGATAAAAATAAGAAACACTCTATCGAAGTCGTTGTAGACCGTATTATTGTAAAAGAGGGTGTGACAAGTCGATTAAGTGACTCCATCGAAACTGCACTAAAACTTGGTGAAGGAAACATTGTTGTAGATGTGATGGAGCATGAAGAGCTACTATTTAGTGAAAAACACGCTTGCCCGATTTGCGGATTTTCCATTGGTGAATTGGAGCCAAGGTTATTCTCTTTTAATAGTCCTTTTGGTGCATGTCCTACCTGTGATGGATTAGGAACCAGTTTAGAGGTAGACCTTGATTTAGTGATTCCTGATTGGAGTCTAAGCTTAAATGAACATGCAATCGAAGCTTGGAAACCAATTAGTTCACAGTATTATCCTCAACTCCTTAAGAGTGTTTGTGAACATTATGATATTGATATGGATAAACCAGTGAAAGATATTCCTAAAAAGAAAATGGATAAAATTCTATATGGAAGTGGAACAGAGAAAGTGCGTTTCCGCTTTGTCAATGACTTTGGAAAAGTTCGGGATAATATGATTTATTTTGAAGGTGTAATCAATAATATTGATCGCCGCTATAGAGAAACATCATCCGACTTTACCCGTGAGAAACTTGAGAAATATATGGAAGAAAAGAATTGTACAACTTGTAAAGGATACCGGCTAAAAAAGGAAGCATTAGCTGTTCTTATTAATGGTTACCATATTAGCCAAGTAACAGATTACTCAATTCATGAAGCAAGGGACTTTTTCAAATCACTTGAATTAACAGAGAAGGAAGAACAAATTGCTCGCCTTATTTTAAAAGAAATAAGCGATCGGTTAGAGTTTTTGGATAATGTTGGTCTAAATTATCTAACCTTATCCAGATCTTCTGGTACATTGTCTGGAGGGGAGGCGCAACGTATACGTTTGGCAACACAGATTGGCTCTGCTTTAACAGGTGTCTTATACGTTCTTGATGAGCCTTCGATTGGTCTGCATCAGCGTGATAATGATCGTCTCATTCAAACATTAAAAAAAATGCGTGACTTAGATAATACATTGATTGTTGTTGAACATGATGAAGATACAATGCTTGCTGCTGATTGGCTAATTGATATTGGACCTGGAGCAGGTGCCCATGGTGGAGAAATAGTAGCAAGTGGAAGCCCAACAAAAGTAATGAAATTAAAGAAATCATTAACTGGACAATATCTATCTGGTAAAAAATTTATTCCAGTCCCACATGAAAGGCGAAAAGCAGACGAACGTTATATTGAGGTTGTAGATGCGAAAGAAAACAACTTGAAAAATGTCACTGCTAAATTCCCTCTAGGTTTACTTACTGTTGTGACTGGTGTTTCTGGGTCTGGAAAAAGTTCATTAGTTAATGAAATTTTATATAAAGGGCTCGCTCAAAAACTATATAAAGCGAAGCAACGACCAGGTTTGCATAAAGAAATTAAAGGTATTGATCATATTGACAAAGTAATTGATATAAATCAGGCGCCCATTGGCCGTACTCCGCGATCAAATCCTGCAACATATACAGGTGTTTTTGATGATATACGTGATGTATTTGCACAAACCAATGAAGCGAAAGTCCGTGGTTATAAAAAGGGACGTTTTAGTTTTAACGTAAAAGGTGGACGCTGTGAAGCGTGTCGAGGAGATGGAATTATAAAAATTGAAATGCACTTCCTTCCCGACGTATATGTCCCGTGTGAAGTGTGCCACGGTAAACGTTATAACCGAGAAACGTTAGAAGTTTTATATAAAGGTAAAAGTATTGCAGATGTTTTAGATATGACAGTGGAAGAAGCACTCGGCTTTTTTGCAAATATACCTAGGATTAAACGAAAAATCCAGAC
>DATGTS010000059.1:0-13907 GCA_035301745.1 Candidatus Avamphibacillus sp. | reverse complement strand
TCCATCATCACCCAAGTATAATCACTAATTAGACGCGCTTGCTCCATACTATGGGTAATCCATATAATCGTTGTTTCGTATTTCTTATTTATTTTTAAAATAAGCTGTTCAATATCTTTACGAGAAATCTGATCAAGAGATGAGGTAATTTCATCTAATAATAAAACATCAGGTTGGTTTATTAATGTACGTGCAATCGATAATTTTTGTCGTTGCCCACCAGATAAATCTCTTGCATCCCGGTTTAAAAGATCTTTATTTAGTCCAACTAGATCCATATATTCATTAGCAGTTTCTTCAGATAATAATTTATCTTGCAATGTTAACGGCAATGCTAAATTTTCTCTTACCGTACCGCTAATTACGGTTGCATCTTGTAAAGCAAGGCCTATTTGACGTCTTAATTGAACGGGTTCATATGTATTCATTGACTGTTCATTAAAATAAATCTTTCCTTTGCTAGGAGACCTGAGCCCATTACAAAGCTTAAATACCGTTGTTTTTCCTGCTCCGGAAGGGCCGACAAGGGAGGTGATTTCACCCTTTGGAAAAAAGGCCGTTATATCAAGCAAAATATCTATACCATCAGCACTAAAACTTACTCCATCAAAGCGAATTGCTGCATTTTTTGTCATTATTTTCACTTCCTTAGAAACAATATATAGTTATATTTTGTCTAATTCCTATATCTAATTCTTATGTATTATAATAATGAGTACAATTTTTGTCGAATAAAGCGAAATCTATTTTCAGTAGATCGTTTGTTCTACTGAAAACCATGTAGAACCATCAATAAAGAGTTATATTTTTTTAAATTCCAATCTAACTTATACCTAAAAGGCATAGGTCTTATGCCTTTTTGAGATTAGATGTAAAAAGTAGTAAAATAGTCTTTAAGATTTTTAAATAGGTGCTATGATTGTATTTGAGGTGATTATTGTAACCATGTTCATGTCAATATTAAAAATGCTGCCGTACATCCTGTTTTATGGCCTAATTGCACTCATTATTTTTCTTATTATTAAGGATAAATATCAACATCAACATGCTATTTTAAAAACACATCCAATTTTAGGAAGACTGCGATACATATTTGAAATGGTTGGCCCTGAGTTCAGGCAATATTGGTTTTTAAATGATAAAGAAGGAAAACCTGTTGACCGCGATACACAGGAAACCATTGCAAGAGCAGGAAAATATGCAAATACTGTCATTGGATTTGGTTCTAAAAAAGACTTTTCAAAAACAAGTTTTTATTTAACCAATTCTATGTTTCCTTTAAATGTTGATGAACTTAACGTTGATAATAATACACCGATTCAAACGTATACTTATCAAATTTTAAATGAATCATTAACAAAAAGGAAAGAAAAGCGAAACCAAGTAGAAGTTAAACCATGGCATCTTTCAGAAAATGATAAAATTATAATCGGTCCAGAAAGAGAACATCCTTTTCATGTTAAAGGACTTCTAGGTGTTTCAGCTATGAGTTATGGTGCTCTTTCCAAGAGTGCAGTGAAAGCGCTCGCTCAAGGAGTTGCTATAAGTGGCGGCAGCTTTATGAATACAGGCGAAGGTGGTATTTCTCCATACCATTTATCACGTGTTTATGAAGTCTTAAATCCTGATCAAGAACTTATCGATCGTTTAAGTGAAAAACTTGTCCGTTATGTTAAAGAGCATCCAAATTGTTCAAACTTTGAATTAGAAGAACGTTTCGGCAAAGGAATTATGACTCATTTAAATAATCTTGTGAAACAAGGTGTATTGAAAGAAAAAAAAGCTAATCTTATTTTCCAAGTTGGTTCCGGATTATTTGGCGCAAGAAAAAACGGAAAATATTCAGAAGAAGTCTTTTTAGAAAATGCTATGAAGCCTGAAGTGAAAGCGATTGAATTAAAATTAGCTCAAGGAGCAAAAGTACGTGGTGGCAAATTACCAAAAGAAAAAATAACACCAGAAATTGCGAAAATTCGAGGGATCGAAATGGGGCATGATATTGAAAGTCCTAACCGCTTCCCGCTTTTCTCCGATATGGACGGTCTATTTGAGTGGGTCACTCACTGGCAAGAGATTAGTGGAAAACCAGTAGGTATTAAAGTGGTTGCTGGGGACAGCGATTCATTCGAAGATTTAGCTCGTTATATGAAAGAAACAGGGAAAAAACCTGATTTCATTTCTATTGATGGTGCAGAAGGTGGTACAGGTGCCACTTATCAGGAAATGGCAGATAGCCTAGGTATGCCTATCTATTCTGGGTTATACATACTTGATCAAACATTGCGTAAATATGGTGTAAGAAATAAAGTAAAAATCATTGCTTCAGGTATGCTTGCTACAGCAGACAAAATGGCTATTTCTCTATCACTTGGCGCTGATCTCATCTATGTTGCTCGTGCCGCCATGAATACGGTTGGGTGTATCAATGCCGGAAAATGTAACACAAATCTCTGTCCTGTAGGAGTTACATCACATTTACCACATCTTGAAGCTGGTCTAGTTGTAGAGGAAAAGCGCTTCCGTACAGCGAACTATTTAAGAACGATGCGGGAAGGTTTGTTTATGCTTGGAGCATCATGTGGAATTGATTCCCCTGTGAAGTTTAGTAAAGAGCATATCGCCTTACGGGAAACAAATAACGATGTAAGAAAATTTAAAGATGCTACCGAAACAAATAAAATCACCCATATTAGTCAAGTGCAGAATAATAAAGAACAAGAAGAAAAACAAGAAAAAGAACTAGTAAGAAGCTAAAAACCAGCGGAATCCGCTTTATGCGGACTCTGCTGGTTTTTACTCAATTTTCCATTCCACGTTTATATCTTAAAATTATTTAAATGGACTGGAATAACATTGGTAATCATGATAAAATATACTATTGCAAGAATATAAATTAATAAAAACCCCATACATTTGTATCTTGCAAATATAAATGATAGGTGGTAAATAAAAATGGAGAACAATCAAGATTATCAAGTTTTACTGTATTATTATTTTGTTGAAATTGAAGATCCAGAAACCTTCGCAGCGGAACATCTACAATTTTGTAAGGATTTAGGACTGAAGGGTAGAATTCTTGTTGCTCCTGAAGGTATTAATGGAACTGTTTCTGGCCCAAAAGAACAAACGAAAAAGTATATGGATACAATGCATAACAATCCTCTTTTCAAAGATATGATGTTCAAAATTGATGAACATGATGGACATGCTTTCAAAAAGATGCATGTGCGTCCTAGAAAAGAATTAGTAACACTTCGCCTTGATGAAGACGAAGACGTAAGCCCACTCGAAAAAACGGCTAATTTTATGGAACCAAAAGAATTTTATGAAGCAATGCAAGACGAAGATACCGTCATCCTTGATACACGAAATGATTATGAGTACGATTTAGGTCATTTTCGCGGTGCGATTAATCCTGATATAGAAACATTTCGCGAACTACCAGAGTGGATAAAAGAAAATAAAGAACATCTTGAAGATAAACGTGTTTTAATGTATTGCACTGGTGGGATCCGTTGTGAAAAAGTAGGTGGTTGGCTCATGGAAGAAGGAATTGAAGACATCCATCAACTACACGGAGGTATTGTGACTTACGGAAAAGATCCCGAGGTCCAAGGTGAACTCTGGGACGGGAAATGTTATGTGTTTGACGAGCGCATTTCAGTGCCAGTTAATCGCAAAGAACATGTTGTTGTTGGTAGAGACTACTTCGATGGTGAGCCTTGCGAAAGATATGTGAACTGTGCGAACCCAGAATGTAATAAACAAATCCTTTGCTCAGAAGAAAATGAACATAAATATATGCGCGGCTGCACACATGAATGCAGGATTAGCCCACGCAATATGTATGTCAAGGAGCATAATTTATCAGATGAAGAAATTCAGCGTCGCCTGGATATTATCGCACAAGAAGAAAATGAAAATATAAAACAAAATGCGTAATTTTATAGATGTAACAAGAGGTGACTAACTATTTTTGATAGTTCGAGTCACCTCTCTTTTTAGTTTTCAAGGAATCTAAAATCGTCCCTACTTATATGTTCTCATTTTACGATTATTCGTCCTCGTTATCTGCCTCATTTGCATTAATAACAATCTCCACACGGCGATTCCGTTGTTGGCCCTCTTTATCTTCATTGGATGCAATTGGTTTTGTTTTTCCATATCCTTTTGTTGTCACATCAAGATGTGACAAATCCCCACTATCTTCCAAATATTCTTCTACAGCAAAAGCTCTTTTTTCAGAAAGCTCCATATTATAATCTGCACTACCTTGATTATCTGTATGTCCGTTAATGTGAATATTCGTGCCTTCTTCAAGCGACTCAAGAATAGTAATAACTTCCTCTAGCGTCTCTTTCGCCTCTGCTTTTAAATCACTCTTATCAAAATCAAATAATACATCATCTGGAACTTGAACCTTTATCTCACCATCTTCTTCTGTTATATCTGTTTCATTTGGAGCCTCTAATTCAGGAATTAGAGGATTTAAGATAATTTCTATTTCTTTCCTTTCATCTTTTTCATTATATATAACATCTTCCCCTTCCATATACTCAAAGTTCTCTCCATAAGCCTCATTTAACAATGAATCAGTCAGGTGAGCGGTATGTGCCCAGCTCCTAATCCAAATAAATCCTTCTCCGATGAAAGATTCATAAGCAATCCTTTGTAAAAATGTCCCGTCAGGCTGGATGTAGGTTCTATTTTCATGTCCTCCTTGCGCCATTTTACCTTTATTAGAGTAGTAACCTCCAGTAAGTGCCATTCCTTCGATGAGGTTAAACTTACCTTGAATGTAGAAATACTTATGGTCATTTGTTATTTCTTCAGTATCTATCCATAAATTTGAATCTCCATAATCATTGGGAATTTCAATCCTTTCTGGTGTTTGGATGTCATAGATTTTTTGATTCGCTCCCATCTCGACATAAACGGATGTAGAAACTTTTTGATACAATTCATCCAGTCTGTCATATTGATATGTAAAAGGCCCCTTAAAATTCTCCCCGTTCTTACCATAAAGTTCCTTTACTTCATCTGGTTGAGAGTGCTCCGTCATCTTCACCTCAATTAATACCTCTATTTCACGACCATTGTAGTATTCTGTGAAGTCATGATTGGAAAAATCAGAGAATAAAAGATCCATCTGAAAGCTTCCATCTTCATCAACGCTTGTCTTCTCATTAGCATGAGGTTTTGTCGAAGGATCGATAAACATTAAAGGGATTGTACAAAAGACTCGCGATCACAACCGTTCCTTCTGCTAAATTGCTTTCACCTTCAACACGAAATCCATCCTCCTCTACGATGACTTGGCCACCAAGCAAAATGCCCTCATCTTCATCCTCTTTATTACAACCCATTAGTGAAATAAAACAAATAAATAGAATAATAATAAACCAATTAAATATATTCTGTCTATCGTTTAAAAATATTTTTCCCACAACCATTCTACTCCCCCATTATCTGTGTTCCAGCTAATAGTTTATAATAGAACCATTATAATTAATAGATACTTTAGGATTATATTATTCATCTTCTTTAGTATTTTACGTTTATCTTTGTTAAGATAAACGTAAAAGGAGGCGCTTATTTTTGAGTATCTATGATTTTTCTGCAACAACCATTTCCGGAGATGAAAAGTCCTTATCGGATTATCGAGGGAAAGTGCTTCTTATTGTTAATACAGCGAGTAAATGTGGCTTCACCCCCCAGTTTGAAGAACTCCAAAGTTTATATGAAACGTATAATGAAAGGGGTTTTGAAATACTTGGTTTTCCGTGTAATCAATTTGGTAACCAGGACCCTGGGTCAAATGAAGAAATTGAATCTTTTTGCCAGATGAATTATAACGTAACGTTCCCAATGTTTTCTAAAATTGATGTCAAGGGAGAGAATGCTCATCCGCTGTACAAGTATTTAACAACTGAAGCGAAGGGGATACTATCTGATCAAATTAAATGGAATTTCACAAAATTTTTAGTGAATCGAGATGGTGAGGTCATTGACCGGTTTGCACCACAAACAAAACCAAGCAAACTAAAGGAAGACATTGAAACAGAATTAAATAAGAAACTCGCTTAATGTTCTGCTGAACGAAAAAGAAGAGGTGCCATTAACTGAGCACCTCTTTTTTTATTCTTCTC
Organism: Candidatus Avamphibacillus sp.; assembly: GCA_035301745.1. GTDB lineage: Bacteria > Bacillota > Bacilli > Bacillales > Amphibacillaceae > MSJ-26. Next base: position 7,758 of record DATGTS010000059.1, on the reverse strand, counting down.
ATGATTTCCTGTTAAATTTTAATAAGCTCTTGCCCAGATAACGAGTTCTTTTGCTTCTTGTCCACAGCAGACACAGTTATCTGAAACATTTTCCTGTTCGAAAGGAATACATCGGGATGTTGCGGATGTTTCTTCCTTGATTTTCTCCTCACACTCATTATCACCACACCACATTGCTTTGATAAATCCACCTTTTTGATCAAGCGTTTGTTTAAACTCTTCCATTGTTGTTGCGGTTGATGTGTTTTCTTTACGATGGGCTAAAGCCTGATCATAAAGATTTTGCTGAACCTCTTCAAGGAGATTTGGTAAACGTTCTTCAAGTTCACTCATCGGAACAAACTCTTTTTCACCGGTATCACGGCGCACAAGTACAACTTGCTCTTTCTCAATATCCCTAGGTCCCATTTCAATACGCACAGGGATTCCTTTCATTTCATATTCATTAAATTTCCATCCTGGCATTTTGTCACTTGCATCAATATCAACACGAACAACATCTTTTAGCTGATCCCGTAAGTCATATGCCTTATCAAGTACACCCTCTTTATGCTGAGCAATCGGGACAATCATAGCTTGTGTTGGTGCAATGCGTGGTGGTACAACGAGTCCACGGTTATCCCCATGTACCATAATGAGTGCCCCCATAATTCGAGTGGACATGCCCCATGATGTTTGATGAACATGCTGTTGTTTTCCATCTTTATCTAAATATTGGATATCAAATGCTTCAGCAAATCCTGTACCTAGATAGTGTGACGTACCTGACTGAAGCGCACGTCCGTCATGCATCAATGCTTCAATCGTCAATGTATATTCAGCCCCAGCAAATTTTTCTTTTTCTGTTTTTGTTCCTTTAAAAACAGGGATTGCTAAATAGTTTTCACAAACATCGGCATATACATCAAGCATTTGTCTTGTTTCACTTTCTGCGTCTTCTTTCGTCGCGTGTGCAGTATGCCCTTCCTGCCATAAAAATTCAGAAGAACGAAGGAACGGCCGTGTTGTTTTCTCCCAGCGCACCACATTCGCCCACTGATTGTAAAGTTTTGGTAAATCTCGATACGAATGAATATTTTTAGCGTAATATTCACCGAAAAGCACCTCAGAAGTTGGACGAACCACAATGCGTTCCTCTAGCTCTTCATCTCCACCTTGAGTGACCCAGGCAACTTCAGGTGCGAATCCTTCAATATGATCTTTTTCCTTTTGCAGCATACTCTCAGGAATAAACAGCGGGAAATAAACATTCGTATGACCTGTTTCTTTAAATTTACGGTCAAGCGTGGATTGAATATTTTCCCATATAGCATATCCTAAAGGCTTAATGATCATCGTTCCACGAACAGGGCCATAATCTACCAATTCCGCTTGTTTGACTACATCGGTATACCACTGGCCAAAGTCATCTTCCATTGCAGTAATTTTTTCAACAAAATCCTTATTTTTAGCCATATTGACACATCCTTTTTTTATATTATATAAATTAAATTAAAATAAAACGCAAAAAATCCTCCGTCCAATAAGGGACCGAGGTCTGGTGGTACCACCCTTGTTTGCAGCTCGTATTAGACTGCACACTTTTTCCATGATAACGGTCACGACCCGCGCATATCTTAAGAGACAATACTCTCTTTTCGATTTGCGAAACTCCAAGGCAGGTTCCAATTTCTGTCTCAGGAAATTCTCAGCATCCTTCCCTCTCTGTGGGAGACGAATTAAAATTGTACTAATCCTCTTCAACGTTTAATGATATATAGTTCTTAATATATATTGGGACTGTATGAAAGTCAAGTTTTCGAGTGAAAAAGTCGATAGTGTACTTACGAATTAGACTATGAGGGTGAAAACATAAAAAATATTCCTTTAAGCCTTTTTATACCATTTATCCTATATCGCAACACTATTTTCTTGTCATATGAAAACACCTCAAAAGGGTAGTTTTAACTCTCCCTCTTTGAGGTGTCTTTTTTGTTTATAATGAATTTCTAAAAATCTTACTTTCCACTATTTATAATTCATCAAACTTCTACTTTTTCTCTTTTCGCTGCATCTTCATGACGATAGAAGTCTACATATTCAGGTTCTAATGGGGTACGTCCTAAAATCAGATCAGCCGCTTTTTCTGCAAGCATTAATACTGGTGCGTGGATGTTTCCGTTCGTTATATAAGGCATAGCAGACGCATCGGCTACCCGAACGTTTTCAAGTCCATGAACCTTCATCGTATGTGGATCTACAACTGCCATTGGGTCAGATTCAGGTCCCATTTTTGCTGTACAAGATGGGTGAAGTGCAGTTTCTGCATCATTCGCTACCCAATTGAGAATCTCTTCATCTGTTTGTACAAATGGACCTGGTGAAATTTCTCCCGAGTTGTAACGTGCCATTGCTGGTTGCTCCATGATTTCTCGAGTACGTCGGATAGCTTCAACCCACTCACGGCGGTCTTGCTCTGTAGAAAGGTAATTAAATAGAATGCTAGGGTGTTCCTTAGGATCCTTTGATTTTATTTTCAATCTGCCTCTTGCATCAGAGTACATTGGTCCGACATGTACTTGGAAACCATGCTTCGTATCCGCCCTTTTTCCATCGTAACGTACGGCGAGTGGAAGGAAATGATACATCAAGTTTGGATAATCAACATCTTCATTTGAACGAATAAAGCCTCCACCTTCAAAGTGACTGGTTGAAGCTGGGCCAGTACGTTTGAGTAACCATTCTAGCCCAATGAAAGGCATTTTCAGTTTATCTAAACTTGGTTGCTCGGAAACTGGCTCAGGGCAAGAATATTGGATATAAACTTCCAGATGATCCTGCAGATTTTCTCCTACACCAGGAAGATTAACTACTGGATCAATACCCAGTGATTTTAAGTGTTCTGCTTCCCCCACACCGGATAATTGTAACAACTGTGGTGTGTTGAATGCACCACCGGCAAGGATTACTTCACCAGCTTCCACAATAAACTCTCTTTTTCCTTTTCTAAATGTCACACCTTTAGCCCGGGCTCCTTCAAAATTAATCTTCGTAACAAAAGCACGTGTTTCGACATGAAGGTTCTCACGATGCATCGCTGGGCGTAGATATGCATGTGATGTTGACAGTCTTTGTCCCTTATAGATATGTCGATCAAATGGGCCGAACCCTTCTTGTTGATAGCTATTGACGTCAGGGGTGCGCGGATGACCGGCTTCCTCTGCCGCCTCAAAGAAAGCATTAAATAAAGGGTTTGTCGCTGGTCCACGTGTTAATTTAATAGGCCCATCATGACCTCTCATATCATCATTAGGTGAATCTAAAGCATTTTCTAATCTTTTGAAGTATGGCAGGACATGAGCAAAATCCCACGTTTCCATGCCCTCATCTTTCCCCCAACGTTCATAATCCATTGGGTTTCCGCGCTGATAAATCATTCCATTAATAGAGCTGGATCCACCGAGCACTTTTCCTCTCGCATGTTTTATTCGTCGTCCGTTCATATAAGGCTCAGGATCCGATTTATAAATCCAATCATATAAAGGGTTTCCTGCTGGATACATGAGTGCAGCCGGCATTTGAATGAACAAATCCCATGGATAATCACTTCTTCCCGCCTCTAAAACTAGAACACTGTGTTTTCCATCTACACTGAGTCGGTCGCCAAGGATTGCTCCTGCACTTCCTCCACCGACAATGATATAATCATACTTTCGTTTCATGAATCATACCTCCATAGTGATTATGTAATGTGTAGCATTTGTTTCATTCAACAACACGTCACATAATCATACTTTGTTTTTCTTGATGTCTAGGGAACTATAATCGTTTCTAAACTGTGGTGACTTTCTACTAAATAGACGCATAAAGCTTTTGTTTTTTAGTTCATCCATTCATCTGTAAGGTCGCGGTTTTCTTCAACCCATTCTTTCGCACCTTCCAATGGATCATCCGAATCATAGACGAAATTGATGAGTTCAGCCATTGTTTCATCATCATTGATCGACCAATTACTTAACCATTCATTTACTTCCGGATAATCCTCTGCAAAATCATCACGCGTAGCTAGGTAAATCTCTTCCACTTCACCATATGTTTTCTTTGGATCATCAAGGAATTTCAAGTCTAATTCAGAGAAAATTCCATGTGGTTGCCATAGTGGCACAACAATTGGATCCTCACGTTTAACCGCTTCCCTAAGTGCTCCTAACATCGCCGCTTCAGAACTAGGAACAAGTTCAAAGTCTAAATTGTAATCTTCTATTAATAATTCTGTTATTTCCATGGTACCTGCACCAGGTTCAAAGCCGATAATTTCTCCCTCAAATAACTCCTTATGATCATTTAAATCTTCTACACTGTTGATGTTTTCTATGTACTCTGGTACAACAAGTCCGACTTTTCCATTTTCAAACCATGGTGTTTCATTAAAATCAACCGTATCTTTATATTCTTCATAATAGCTAATGTCCTGTACCGGTAACCATACTTCAATTCCTACATCTAGGTCACCTGTAGACAATGCTTCCATAATCGTTCCCATTTCAAGCTGTTTAATATCTACTTCATAACCTTCCTCTTCTAGAAGTACTTTCCACACATGGTTCACTGCAATATTTTCAGGCCAGTTGATTAAACCGAAAACGAGTTCTTCATCGCTATTAGAATTTCCACTTTCAGAATCCGATGCCTCTCCTTTAGAATCTCCACATGCCGCAAGAATCAATGTTAACATTAGTACGATAGATAGTATTGAAAAACGTTTCATCTTCAGTAAAATCCCCTTTGTTTTATCTCTTCTATTGTCATTTTGTTATTTATCGCAGGTTAACTGGCTGTAAGACCCTCACTTCAATAATTTGAGATAATTAAGAATTATAAGTGGGGGATCAACAGCCAGTAATCGCCCGATTCGTTCAACTAACATTCAGTGGGGGAAGAACAAAACCCCCATTGAATGAAGTTTCACTTTATTCTTGTTCTTCTTTTGGTATAAATGAAAAAATCTCTCCTGTTTTAACACTTTCCGCCAATCTTTCGAGCCATCTGTAATACACTTTGGAATGATGGATTAAATCATAGTGTTTTTTAGCTGTCATCCTTACCTCGTTCGATACCTGTTCATCTTCCATAACTGCTTTCAAAGACACTTCAGCTTCTTCCACCGCTTTCATATTCATGTCCGCTTCACGTTCCCACATTTGACAGTAGAAAGTCATAAAAGAGCTAAAGAAGTCTTTTTCAGCAATATATGTGTGTTTACGAGAACCTTTTTGATGTACCCTCTTTACCATACCTATGTCATATAGCTTCCGGACACTTGTACTCATGCTCGGCTTGCTCATATCAAGTTCTTCTCGCATTTCATCGAGATTCATTTGACCGTTTAAGTATAACGTGGCATATAGTACACCAGCTGACGGAGTGACACCATAGAGATCCATCGTCTCAGCAATAGCTCCTATGACTTCACTTTTAGCGGCTTTAACTTTTTGTTGTGCCTTCTCATCATATTGTTTTGACAAATTGCCACCCCCTACTTTTAGTTCATTAAATATATTCTTAACAAACTTAATATAAAGGGTTTATTGCATAATGTCAACCCTTAATCCTGTTAATCCTTCAAATCTTGACAAATATTCATGCAAATGATAGTCTTATACCGTCCACTATATTAAGTTTATATTTAACAAAGTTAATCTTTATTTACATATAAAGGAGAGGCTGAAAATGAAAGTTCTAAAACAATTTATTGATGGCGAATGGATTCTTTCTACAACAAATGAAATAAGAGAGATTATCAATCCTTTCAATCAAGAAATCATCGCAGAAGTAACAGAGGGTAATAATGAAGATGCAAAAAAGGCGATTCAAGCTGCTCGTAAAGCATTTGATGAGGGGGAATGGGCAACTACACCTGCAACAGAGCGAGGAAAATTAGTTCGGAAAATAGCTACATTAATTGAAAGGGATAAAGAAGAGTTGGCACGATTAGAATCATTAGACACTGGTAAAACAGTTAGCGAAAGCCGTGATGATATGGATGGTATTGCTGATGTGTTTCATTATTATGCTGATCTCGCTGGGAAAGATGCTGGAGAAATGATTGACTCTCCTATTCCAAATACAATTAGTAAAGTAGTCCGTGAGCCTGTTGGCGTTTGTGGGCAGATTACACCGTGGAATTATCCGCTACTACAAGCTTCTTGGAAATTAGCACCAGCTCTTGCAGCTGGAAACACACTTGTGATGAAACCGAGTGAAATCACACCACTCACTACGATAAAAGTATTTGAATTAATGGAAGAAGCAGGCATTCCTGCAGGTGTTGCCAACTTAGTACTTGGACCTGGAAGTTCTGTTGGTGCGGAATTATCCGAAAGTAAAGAGGTTGACCTTATTTCCTTTACGGGAGGACTTGAGACAGGTCGAAAAATCATGCAATCAGCAAGTATCAATATGAAGAAAATCGCACTCGAACTTGGTGGTAAAAACCCGAATATTATATTTGCCGATGCTGATTTTGAAACAGCTGTCGATCAAGCGTTAGATGGTGTGTATTACCATGCAGGACAAATCTGTTCCGCTGGTACAAGACTGATTATCGAAGAAAGCATTCATGATGAATTCGTCGAAGCTCTGGTAAAACGAGTAAGTAACATCAAGCTTGGTAGCGGTTTTGATGAAGATACAGAAATGGGGCCATTGATTTCTGCAGAACATCTTGAAAAAGTAACGCAATATGTAGAAGACGGCTTAAAAGAAGGTGCTACATTAGCAGTTGGTGGAGGTAAACCAAAGGATCCAGAACTTCAGAATGGATTTTTCTACTTACCAACCGTTCTAACAGACTGCTCAACAGAGATGAATGTGGTGCAAAATGAAGGTTTTGGACCGGTCATTACGGTAGAGAAATTTTCAACAGAAGAAGAAGCCATTCGCTTAGCAAATGATTCCATCTATGGTTTATCTGGGGGAGTCTGGAGTAAAGACATTGCTAAAGCGGAACGCGTCGCAGCTAAATTGCGTATGGGAACTGTATGGATTAATGACTTCAACATCTTCTTCGCACAAGCTCCGTGGGGCGGATATAAACAATCCGGTATTGGTCATGAATTAGGTGTTCAAGGTTTAGAAGAATATACAGAAATCAAACATGTTTATCATAATATCAATCCACAACCAAGTCATTGGTTTGGAATGAAATAATAACATTTATCGCAGGTTAACTGGCTGTAAGCTCAAGAAAGGATTTATACCATTTAAAAAGCTCAGAATGAATCTGAGCTCTTTTTGCTTGCTATTTATACTATTAATTTATTGTATAGAACTTACCATACCTTAATATATCTTTCCCCTTAAACTACCTTAGCACCTAACGTATTCTCAAAATGTCTCAGAGCCCAATCATGACCAGCTTGATCAAAACTAGCTACCCCACCTTTATGGACAACAATCTTAAATCCCTTATTATACGCATCGACAGCTGTATGTAAAATACATATATCTGTGCACACACCTACTAAATGTAATTCCTCGATACCACGTTCACGAAGTCTTAATTCAAGGTCGGTTCCAGCAAATGCACTAAATCGAGTTTTATCATAATAATATACGTTTTCGTTATTCTTGTGCTTCTTGTAAACATCAGCTAGTTTCCCATATAAATCTCGTCCTGATGTTCCAATAATATTATGTGGCGGAAATTGACTTGATTCTGGATGAAGTTCGTCTCCTTCTTCATGAGCATCGATTGGAAATGCGACAAAATCACCCTCC
>DATGTS010000058.1:0-16934 GCA_035301745.1 Candidatus Avamphibacillus sp. | reverse complement strand
CCCCGCAGAGCGGATGATGTAGGCCGACTAAAATCGCCCTTTGCGGGCAACTCACGCCTCCCCTTGCCGGGGCAAGGAGGCTCATTAGCCGCCTCTGGATGCGCGAAGTATATTTCCGAAGCGGTGATTTACGCGCTCACTATACATAATGTTCGGATTTTAACTGATTAAAATGCTTTTGTCCCAGCCTCGCAGAGGAATATTTGGGTCAAGTATTCACAGTACCTGTTTAATTGCCTGTTTTGCGTGTAATCTTTTCATTGCAAATCTTGCGAGGGGCTGTGCAACCAGCAACTCGATCCAAATTGCCACCCCGAAGTTCCTAAACTAATTGTGAAAGAAGCTTTGAAAAGGCTCGATTCCTATTTTCCCCGTACCAACCCAGGGTCCTATTATTAACATGCAAACAGACAGGACTGTAACCGTCAAAAAGGTATTTAACAATATGCGGGCATTGAATCCATCCGTTTTAGCTACGAATATTGGCATCACTTTACTAACTATCGGTTCTGCAACCAAAGTTACCAGTAACACGATGATGACCCATATGAAAGGGATAATCCGTAACGTATTCAAATAATTGTCCATGTTGAATCAATCCATGATCCAGCATCATAATGATAGGAGCAATGGTGTTTACAGAAATAATCGATATAATCAACATAAATAGTATGCCTTCTCTTGGCGATTGAGGCAGTCGATTTTCTTTATGCACTTTATTACCCACCGAAATAGGTTTTCAGACGGTAGACGTATCATGTGACATATACTTTTGGTTAAATGAATCGACCAATATCTCTACACACTGTTTAATCATTTTATCGCATTCTCAAATGAATTCAAGTCTTGTATTATTCAAAAATATGTGAGTAAATTCTTAAATAATCTTCCTCAATCGGTTGCCTTTTACATGGCAGTTTTTCTTATAGAGTGATGGAGTTGAATACTCTTGAATCTAACACAATACAAATATGTTCGATTTGCAAAAAAAGGGGCAGGATCGGTTCCTTGGGGGATGGAGCTAATCGAGTTTATTGTTCAACTAACGGTTAGTTTACTAGTGGGATTTAACTTGTGAACAACTATTGGACCATTTAACGGAAAAAAACTTCCTGAGGATCCTATAAATTTGAATGTGTTCGATATAAAAGTGGTAAAATCTATTGTTAAATGAATGATTGGAACTTTGAAAGAGAGGTGTTCAATTTGACTTTACAACAATTAAAATATGCATTAGAAGTAGCAAGCAAGGGATCCATGAGTGAAGCAGCAAGAAGTTTATTCATCTCCCAGCCAAGATTATCGAATGCGATTAAAGAATTGGAAAAGGAAATTAAAATTACTATATTCATTAGAACGAATCGAGGAATTACTGTTACTAATGAAGGAGCCGAGTTTCTGGGTTATGCCAGACAGGTATTGCAGCAGTTTAACATGCTTGAAGAAAAATATTTAAGTGAAAAACCAGCGAAGCAACATTTTTCCATTTCAACCCAGCATTATACTTTTGCGTCCAATGCTTTTGTGGAACTTGTAAAAGAATTTGGGGCTTCTGAGTATGAGTTTACTCTTCGTGAAACGAAAACATATGAAATCATTGAAGATGTTAAAACTTTACGAAGTGAATTAGGGATTATTTATTTAAGTAATTATAATGAGTCTGTTTTATTAAAATTGTTAAAAGAAAGGGATTTGACCTTTTCAGAGTTATTTACGGCAAAACCACACGTGTTTATTAGTAAAAGCCATCCATTAGCTGACAAAGAATCGATTAATTTGGAGGAATTAGATGACTACCCTTGCCTTTCTTTCGAACAAGGAGAGTACAATTCTTTTTATTTTTCAGAAGAAATATTAAGTACTAGAAGTGTGAAGAAAAGCATCAAAGTCAGTGATAGGGCAGCTATTGTAAATTTTATGATTGGTCTCGACGGTTACACTATTTCTTCAGGAGTTTTTCCTAAGTATCTTCATGGAGATGATATTATTGCTGTTCCTCTAAATGTAGATGAACTTATCCGTGTAGGAATAATACAGCATAAAGATGTCACGTTATCGCGACTTGGTAAAATATACGTGGATGCTATAAAAAAGATTGCACAGGATTTATAAATGAAATTTTGTCTTCCTATCCAGTTTGTTATAACTTTTGATTATGTCAGGTTATGACTTTTAAGTATTATGCTATATCCAGGAAACTCCCTTATAATGATATATGAGGATTTAAATTGGAGAGTGAATGTTGTATGGGAGTTCAAGTATTGTTTTCATTTATTATCTACGCACTAATAAATGCTTTTACACCGGGCCCGGGTAATATTCTGGCATTAAATACAATGACGAATTATGGATGGAAAAAAGGAAAGCCATTATACTTCGGGATTTTTGTCGGTTATTTTTTTGTGCAAGCGTTATGTGCCTTCTTTATTTTTGGATTAGACAACTTCATAAATCCAATTATGAATGTGCTCACATATGCGGGAGCTATTTATATTTTCTGGCTTGCCTATCAGGTCGCAATCAGTAAGCCTAACAATAAAACATCTGACAAACAGCCCTCCTTTTGGATTGGCTTTGTCCTGCAAATTGTTAATGTGAAAATATTTTTATTTGGAATTACCGCATTAACAGGATATATTACTCCTTATTACTCATCACTGGAGGCGTTTTTATTTTTTGAAATGATCATTGCCACAGTAGGAACGATTGCCACCTTAACTTGGGTATTTTTTGGTGGGCTATTACAAAATTCTTATCTCAAACATTATCGAATAATAAATATTGTATTGGCGTTATTACTTTTGCAATGTGCGGTTGCACTTTTACTATAGTAAAAAATGAGAGCCTGAAATGTCCTTAAAGTAACTGTTCGTAAGTGGAACAGCGGTATCGTAACAATTGTGGTATTTATTGACTAATACCTTCCGGCAACTTTCTCAATTTTGATGGCATTATTCTTCTACGTTTACACTAAGTTAGTCCCTAAGTGGGAGAGAGTATGGAAAAGAGGGAAAAGCAAGTATCCCGATGATGAGGGGTGCGAACGTGTTGCGACTATTTTTTAAATGGACAAATTAAACATTTATACATTATTAGCTTTAAGTGAAACATCTATTTAAAAGGGCATTAATACATATCATTATAAAAGCGATGATTACTTCCCAACTTCCAACTGAAAGACCCACATTTATAGACAGTCCGACCAAAAGTGCATCAAAAGGTGAAGCACCAAGGTCTGATTGAATCGTTAATGCAATACCAAAAGTTAAAATTAAAATGCCTAATACATATACTACATATCTCATTTGACTAGGCTTCTTCATATTTAAATAAATCCTTTTGCATTAAAATATGAGGGATTCCATCTTCCATAAATATATTAGAAACTGTTCGATAGCCAAGTTTTTGATAAAAATCCTCTGCCTGCGTTTGTCCATGTAATTTAACCTGGGATACTCCCTTTTGCATAGCGACTTTTTCCAGTGCTGTAATAATTACTTTTCCTAGTCCAAATTTACGGTAAAGCTTTAAAATACAAACTCTTTCTAATTTTCCATAGTCATCAACAACTCTTATTCTTCCCGTTCCTACGGGTTGTTTATTGTGATAAACTAATATGTGTTCACATTCCCCATTTAATGTATCAAATTCGTCAAATTCATCTTCTAATGGTACGCCTTGTTCTTCAACAAATACTTTTTTCCTTATATAAAAAGCTATTTTTAAATCCTCTACAGCAGTAATTACTTTTGAATTCACACTATATCGATCCTTTCAAATGAAATGTATTCTCAACAAAAATAGGGTAAAATGAAATTGTTGCAAATGCAATAAAAAAAGAATACATTTAATATATACTAGTTTTGTTGCATATGCAACAAAAAATACAAAGGAGTTCATTATGAAGGATGTTCTTCGCGAAATTGGAATGATCGCCAGGGCATTAGATTCTATTAGTAATATAGAATTTAAAGAATATGATCTCACAAAAGGGCAGTATTTGTACCTTGTACGAATATGTGAAAATCCAGGGATCATTCAAGAAAAGTTAGCAGAGATGATAAAAGTAGATCGAACAACAGCCTCTCGGGCTATAAAAAAACTTGAAAAGAATGGCTTTATTGAAAGAAAAGATGATAAGCATAACAAAAAAATTAAAAAACTCTTTCCAACTGTGAAAGGAAAAAATGTTTATCCTTATATAAAAAGAGAGAATGATCATTCGAATAGTGTCGCATTAGCAGGTTTTTCCGAAAGAGAAGTAGAAATCATTTCTCACCTTCTTCAAAGAGTTAGAAAGAATATAGAGGTTGACTGGGAATATGTAAAAAAGGGAAACAAGAGAAGTTATTGATTATATAAAGGGGCGAAAAAGTAAAATGACTGAAAGAATGAAAAAGTGCACTCTTGAAGATTTACATAAACTTCAAGAAATTAGTTATGAAACATTTAATGAAACATTTAGGGATCAAAATTCATCGGAAAACTTGAGGATCTATTTGGAAAGGGCATTTAACCTTGAACAATTAGAAAATGAATTATCCAATATTTCTTCAGAGTTTTATTTTGTTTATTTTAAAAATGAAGTCGCTGGATATTTAAAAATCAATATCAATGATGCTCAGTCTGAAGAAATGGGCCATGATTCACTTGAAATCGAAAGGATTTATATTAAGAACAAATTTCAAAGACATGGGCTTGGTAAAGTTCTGTTTAATAAAGCATTGGAAGTTGCGAAGGAACATAATAAAAAGAAAATCTGGTTAGGTGTATGGGAAAAGAATGAAAATGCTATTTCCTTTTATAAGAAAATGGGATTTATTAAAATCGGAACCCACTCCTTTTTTATGGGTGATGAAGAGCAAACAGATTTGATCATGAGCAAAACACTCGTATAACCCTATTGGAAAGGTGGATTTCTATGTATATTCCAAAAAAATTTAAGGTGACTAACGTTAATGAAATTCGGGATTTCATTCAAGAGAATTCTTTTGGCACAATTGTAACAACAAAAAATGGGAAACCAATTGCCACTCATTTGCCTTTGGGCTTAAGTAAAAAAGGGGATGATTACTATATTACTGGACATATGGCTTATGGGAATCCTCAGTGGAGAACATTTGAAACCTGTGAAGATGTATTGGTTATGTTCCAAGGACCACACGCTTATATCTCTTCTTCCTGGTATGAAGAGGAAAACGTCCCGACATGGAACTATCAAGCCGTCCATATATATGGTAAAGCAAGCATTTTAGAGAAAGATGAATTAATAAAAGATTTAACAATAATGCTGAAAAAGTATGAAGAAAATCGTGAAAATCCTGTTTTATGGGATAAACTTTCTCCTCATCTTTTAGACAGGGAACTGAAAGGGATAGTTGGATTTAAGATTAAGGTGGGCAAGATACAGGCTGCAAATAAATTAAGTCAAAATCGAAATGAAACGGATTATATTAACATCATTGATAAATTACAAAATGAAGAAAATCCAAATTCAAAACAAACGGCAGAACAGATGGAAAAGAATTTGAAAAATCATACATAAGCCTACTTTTATTCAACCTTCAGATGTAAAAGTGAAAGAATGGAAAAGAACGGAACAGAGCTGTCATACTGGTAGCTTTTCTTGTTGAGTGACGGAGGTAAATACTTCCTAATCTAACACCATATAAATATGTTGAATTCAAAAAGGAGCCTAAACCCTTTTACATCAAGGGTTTAGGCTCTTTTCTTTAAATTCCATTTTTATTCGCGATCTGAATCTAACATAGCGTGTGTTACAATTTGCTTAAGTTAGATTGGGGTTTGTGCGTTAAAATGCGTGAGGTGTGTTATTAAAATAAAGTTTGCTCAATTTATAGCTATTATCTTCAGCAATCGGGCGCGATTGTTGAGCAAAACAGAAAAAATTATCAAACTTTTTTATAAAAATTGTATAGTGCTTCACAAAGAAATAACCCGTTTTGATCAATCTTTTTTCAAAACGGGTTATTTTAATTTAACGTAAAATGTGGGTTTGCAAGGTGTTTTTGGTCAAACTTTATTTTAAAACAACATTAGGGGAATCTACAGAAGATGTTGCAAGAAGAGAAGTATATGAAGAAACTGGATTAAGAGTGGATGAATTGCATCTAATCAATGTTTATTCAGGGCCGCAAAATTTTATAAAGGCTGAAAATGGCGATGAATTTTATGTCGTTACAATTGCTTACTATGAAGGTAAATTGTACATAGACAAATCGGAATCAATTAAATTTGATTTCTTTTATCCTGATGAATTACCAAAAAAGTCATCAAGTTATATTGGATGAATTTCTCTCTAAATATTATACAAACGAAAAAGCAGAAAACCGACCTGAATAAACCATCCGAATTTCCTGATTCCCAAAATAAAAGCACTCCCTTATTTCGCAGTCATTCCACAAAGAACCACACGAAATAAGTCGAGTGCTTTATTCACCTATATTTCAATCCACTGATAGCCCATCGGCTCCAGCACTACATCAACCTTTGAGCCATCTTCTTTATAAACACTTGTTTCCTGTTTTTCATAGGAATTATTAATAACGACAAACCTCCCCGCTTCTGGGTATGCGGCACATTCGGTTTGAATATTTGTCGTGTACCACTTTTTCATCAAGGCTTCCTCGGAAGCAGCCCAATAGATTGCTCTCAACAATAATCTCGTATTTTCCGGGCTGTAAGGAAGACCTGCCATGTAAACGGAACGACCTTGTCCAAATTGATGTGCTGCTAGGGTCACATCGCCTTCTTCCATCGCAAGAACTTCCGTGTCCTTACCCGCTTGATAAACGTATTTCATGCTTTCCCCAAAATCAATCGGTCCATTTTGCTCTTCAGTAATAAAATGGTTTCCTTCATGAAGTGTATTATATTTATCAAGACTTAAACTAAAGCCAACTTCTTTTTGAACCCCTAATACATCTGCCAGTTGGAAAAACTCTCCTTGATGCTCAATAGCTGTTGGTTCACCTACACCGATAAATCCACCACCAGCATCGACCCATTCGCGGATAGTGCTGACAACTTCTTCATCAAGCCATGCTTCACCACCGCTCCAGGACGTACCTGCATCTCCGGCATTAATAATGACACCAACATCATCTGAAATGCCATCATTCTTAATCTCGTCAAAGCTAATAAATTCAACATCAAATGGCATACCGCTAAGGGCTTCTAAAATCCCATAATAAGAATAAACTTGCTTATACCAAATTGCATGATGGACATGATGGCTCATCCATGTTTTCGTTTTGCCCCAACTGTTTAAAATGGCTACTTTAAAAGTAGCCTTGTAAGATTCTGTTTCCCCGGAGTACTCATGGATCTCTCTAAATTCATTTGTTATTTCCTCAACCCGTTCCACAAATTCCGGAAAATCCAATGCCAAACTTAAATATCCGCCATACCCCATACGTTGAATCGGGCTTCTTAAAATAGCTCGTCTAGCTTGCATCCAATTTTGATTTGCTTCTTCAACTGGTTTACCACCTTCTTTAAAGGTATCAGGGAAAAAGTATGGTAAAAAGCGTCCTTCTGTATATTTCACATGTGGAACATCAGAAATCATTCTCAGAGTTGTCCCGTCCCCTACAGATCCAACAACTGCATCAAGACCTATATTTTTAAAATACTCGCCATAAGGCTCTGTTCCTGCCCAGTGATCACCAAGGAACATCATCGCTTCTTTTCCATAACTATGGATGATATCGACACATTCCTTAGCAAGCTCACTGACAAATTTTTGCTGGAAATCGATCCAATCTAAAAATTCCTTGCTAGGTACTCTAAAAGGCGAATTATAATAACCTTGATCTACCAAATCTTCTGGACGCAGTTTGTAGCCTTTTTCCTTTTCAAATTCCTTCAGAGCAAGTGGGCTAACCGTCGCACTGTATCCTAGCCAATCGACATACTTTTCTCGCGCCATATCATCAAAAACCAAAGTGAAATTATAGAAAAATGTAGTTATCCGGACTACATCTGTATCTGGATGCTCATCAAGCCATTGTTTTAACCTATCTAAAATATACTCCCTTGTCTTAGGATAACGAGGATCATACGGCATCTGATGTTCCGTATCCCAGTTATTTGTAATATGATTATACATATGAACTGGATCCCATATTTGATAGGCTAGAAAGTTCACCGTATACCGATGCCATTTTTGTGCATTTTCCAACATGACTTCCTGCGTTTCCGCATGATAACTCCACTGATCCGGGCTCACCACTTCCCCTGTTGTTCGATTGATCACTTCCCACCATTCTTTCGGATCATGATCTGTATCAGGTTGGAATTGTTGGTCAAAATAGCCTTTCATGACAGGGATAGATACTTTTTCTGATTTTGCTGTAACAGCTTCAGACATCAGATAAATATGTTGCAGTTCATCAAGATTTGCTTTCGCCCATTCCTGATCTCCTCTTGTGAAAAAGTATTTAGAATATACTTTATCAGCCATCAATTTTACTTCTTCAGGTATTTTTGTGCCGTCAGAATCACGTACAGCATCTGCTCCCCATTTATCCACAATACGCGAAATTTCTTTTTCTAATCCTTCCTCAGCTGGAAGTGTTACACGCCCTTTTCTACTCATGTCCATTTCCTCCTGTAAACTACACTTTATACTTAATATGAATTAATCTAATTCTTATCCTTCAAACACATCCAACACACTTAATCCAGCACCAATGATCCCTTGATCATTTCCTAATTGGCTGATGGCCATATTATTTAAAATATGTTTTTGTTCATCGATTAAATAGGTATCAAGCTTATCTTTGATCAACCCTAGTAATACCGGATTATGTGTGATGACACTTCCTCCAAAAACAATTTTATGTGGATCAAGTAAACTATTAATCATATAAATTCCTTGTACTAATGAAGATGTAATATCATCTATCAATTCTCTTGCGCTAGAATCCTTATGATAGAATGCATGAAACAATTCTTTACCTGTTATTGCATCCGTATTCATCCGTTGATTCGCATGTTTTTCCAGTGCTGGACCTGCTGCCGTTTTTTCGAGACGCTCTATTTTACTCTCTTCGTATGGTGCATAGACTGGAACTAACCCAACTTCCCCAGCAAAACCTGCACCACGAACAAATTTGCCAGCATTAATAATAGAAGAAGAAATACCCGTACTTATCGTCATGTAAACGAATAATTCATCACTCAGTCCAGCCGCTTTCCATTCCGCATATGCAGCCATATATACATCATTATCCATCGTAATTTTATCTATTTTAAAATGATCTTGAATTCGTTTCACAAATGGAAAATTACTCCACGGCAAATTATTTTGAAAAACGGCAATTCCCTTATCCCTATCTACCTTCCCTGGTACACCTGCTCCAATCCCGTAAATCTCACTCATTGGGATGCTCGAATGATCCATCAGTTTTTCAACACACTGAATGACCTTTTCAAACATCTTTTCTCGATCAGAGGGATCACTGTTCACAATTTCTTGTTGAATGACATCTCCCTTTTGATTTACAATACCACTTGCTATCGTCGTTCCTCCTATATCAATTCCAATGGCATAATTCATCGTAATTCCTCCTTTAAAACTACTCGTTTTCCCCTCTATGTCACACAAATTTCCGATTATAATTCCAAAGTAAAAAAAGGAGGCCACCAAGTCCGATTAATTGCATCAATAAGTAAGGCTTTCCGACCGTCCGTTGCCCATAAATAATTAAAAACATGCTAAATAGGAAAAAGACAACTTTTAAAATACGAAACACGGTTTCTTTCATCTCACTCTTCCTCTCCCCTTCAAAGTAATGAGGTTTATTTCTCCATATCTAATTAATCTTTCATTAATCTACCCTTTTACTCCACCAACAGTCATCCCCTGTGTCAAACGTTTTTGTACGATAATATATAAAATAAGGGTCGGCAACATTACAATAACCATTCCCGCATACATTGGACCATAATTAACCGCAGCCCGTTCAGCTGCGAGTAAATTCAACAATCCAACTGGCAATGTTTTATTTTCCCCAGGCATTAAGGTGAGAGCCAAAATATATTCATTCCAAAATAACAAGAAGTTAAATAAAATAACGATGATAATACTTGGTTTCGCCATTGGCAGCATCACCGAAAACATCGTTCTAAAATAGCCTGCACCATCGATACTTGCAGCTTCCTCAAAGTCAGAGGGAAGTGTTTCAAAGTAGCTTGATAATAGAAAGATAGTAAAAGGTAATGCAGTTGAGGCATAAATCAGTGCCAATATCACCCGGTTATTTAAAAAGAAGCCATCACCAATCATTTCTTTTAAACCTGAATCCCAACCAAGCAACATGAGGAAAATAGGTACTGCAATATAACTCACATTGATAAATAAACCTGCTTTAACAAATGAATTTAAAAATTTACTTCCCATAAACGTAAACCGCGATAATACATATGCAGCAGGTAAAGCTACAATTAACAAGAAAAATAAAGAAAGTCCTGTAACCATCACTGAATTTAATAAATAGTCACCCATATGGGCATCTCGAAATGCTTCGATAAAGTTTTGAAAATGAAATCCTTCAGGAAACGTCCATGGATTTCCATAAAATTCTTTGTTCTCTTTAATTGAAGCTAAAAATACCCATGCAACCGGGATAATGATTGAAATTGCAAGAGCAATAAGGGTGACATAAATAAAAATTTTATACAGTGTTTCAGTGCGAATCCCTTTTGATTTATTCATAACTATTCGCCTCCTTAATACTCCAATACATCCCGTTTTGTAATGTGACTAACAATCCCTGCAAGTGCAAATGAGAACGTAAAGACAATAACACCAATTGCCATTCCATAACCATATGTCGAGTTACCATAAGCTTGAGCGTACATATAAGAAAGGAACACTTCTGTTGATCCATCTGGTCCCCCACCTGTCATTGCTTTAACAAGTAAGAAACTTAGATTAATTGTACTGATAATATAAAACGTTAAGGTTGTCCGAATATTATTCCAAATCAAAGGCAGCGTAATACTAGTAAACTGTTTAAATTTTCCCGCTCCCTCAAGTTCCGCGGCTTCATAGTAACTTGCTGGTATACTCGCCATACTTGACATGTACATTACCATGTAATAACCAACTGCTTGCCACACAAGAGCTCCAGCAACACTGTAAATAACAATATCCTGGTTACCCAGCCACATCTGCTTAAAGCTTTCTAAGCTTAACACGCCAAAGATACTGTTCAGTAGTCCACTTGATGGATCATAGACAGCGGAAAAAATACCCGCAATTACAACGATGGATAAAATATTAGGAATATAAAATACAATCCTAAAAAAATTATTTCCTTTAACATTTTCTTTTGTTAACACAGCCGCAAAGAAGATTGCTATCACTAGTGTTATAATAGCGACAAGAACGATCAGAACAATTGAGTTTTGGAAAGACTGAATAAAATCCATATCATTCCATAATATTTTAAAGTTATCAAACCCAACAAATTCTTTCGTATTAGAAAAACCACCCCAGCTATAAAGCGACATTCTAAACACTTCAATCGTCGGTACGACCATAAAAAGTGTAAACAAAATGATTGCCGGTGCGATACATACAGCGATAAATACATTTCTTGATTTTTTATTGCTCACCTTACTCACCTCTCTTGATAAAGAAAGTATTACTATTTATTATTCGGTCCAGTTAAAAGAAAAGCGGCGAAACGTTGAATGCTCGCCGCCTTTGTTTTTTACATATAATCACTTATTCCAGCGCTAGCTTCCTTTATTTCATTGCTGGTCTTAGCTTGTCACTTACTTCTTCGACAGCTTTTTGCCATTCTTCAACCGTTGTTTTTCCAGTCATGATACTATCAATTGTCTCATAAAGCTCTTCACTAATATTTGCCCCTGGAACTGGATCGGTAGAAGCAAATGTACCCATTGCTGGGAGAACATCTCCTTCTTCATAAATGCCATAATAAATTTCTTTTTCCTCATCTAATTTTTCTACAATTCCCTCAATTGGCTGTACAGCTCCTGCTTCTAGGAATGTATCTGCAGCTTCATCTGAATACATATAAGCGATAAACTCTTTAGCTGCGTCTATATTTTCTGCTTCAGAAGGGATCCATATTTGTTCAAAAAATGTAAAGGCATAACGATCGCCACCATCTTCATATGCTGGTGTTGCCATCATACCCCACTTAAAGTCATCCGCACGTGGAGCCTCTGCCATTTCATCAATTACCCATGAACCGTTTGGCATAAAAAGTGCTTCATTGTCTAAAACAAGTTGCTGGTTTTTAGTAAAGTCATTTGGGTTAGCATTTGCAACTGTATTCGGATGCGTATAATCGGCTAGTTTTTCAACCGTTTCAAAAACAGTTGTCGCTTCATCAGACTCCCAAATACCATCTTCATAGGTCATCGCTGAATCAAAGAAATCAGCTCCACCTGAAGCATACAACATGGAACCTATTAATGTGTCAAAGTAACCTGCAACAGGGTAAGTAAAAAGTGAAATATCCTCTTTTTCTACTTCATCACCTAATTCAAATAGTTCGTCCCATGTTTCTGGAACATCCCAACCATGTTCTTCTAAAAGTGCTTCATTATAAAATAAACCAGCTGGGCTATAAAACATAGGTGCCAAATACATTTCACCATCACCATAAGGGTTTGTTGCTAATGTGTCGGTAAACCCGTCCAATAATTTGTCCTCAACTTTGACATCTTCACCTGGAACTTCCATCGTCAATACATCAGAAATATTTTCTACACCGTTTTCTTTGATCAATGTTTCAGTTAACGCTTCTTCTCTATCTGTAGCTAATAAAAATACATCCGGATAATTTCCTGCTTGCATTTCTGGGCGAACGACTTCTTCAAGATTTTTTGCAGTCGTTAATTCAATCATTACATTCTCATTTAATGCCTCATACTGCTCGGCAATATTTTCCCAAACTTCCGCCCCATATGCTGATTCTAAGGCTGCTACATGGAGTGTCACTTTTTCTCCATCACTTGATCCTTCTCCTTCACTATTTCCCGAGTCACCGCCTGCATCTTCATCACCACATGCTGCTAAACCAAAGGATGCGAGAATGAAAGTTAAAGCCAATAAAAAATTTCTTAGCTTCATAATGTATGCCCCCTATTTTTTAACTATTTTAACTACAATTATATCGTACCGTTACTTAAGCGCTTTCACAATAAGGATGTTGTTTGATTTTTTATGTTTATTGCTTTTTATTATTCATACCTATAAAATAATAGATAAATAGTGATAAAATTAAAATATGGAGGGGTATTGATGTCTCATGACGTTTATAAAATGGATGGATTGAATAAAACTCAACCTCCATTCAAACTGCTGTATATCACCCATTCCGAATATGATAAGGGTTGGCATAGTACGTCACATACACATCACTTCACTGAGCTTTTTTATATCGTAAGCGGGAAAGGAGCGTTTATTCTTCCTAATCATGAAATCCCCGTTCAAGAAAATGATCTTGTTATTATCAATCCAAATATCGAACATACAGAGAAATCAAATAAACAAGATTCACTTGAATATATTGCCCTAGGTTTAGAAGGGATTACTTTTTCCCTTCCAGAAGAAGAATCACAAATTGGATTATTTACCTATCAAGGGGATCGCGAAGATATTCTTTTTTATCTGAATAAATTATTACAAGAAGTTCGAGAGGGTAACAGTGATTTTGAAATTATTTGTCAAAATATTATTGAAATACTTGTTGTAAAACTCCGTCGAGCTAAAAATATTCGGATTCAAAACAATAAACCTAAGCAAATCAATCAAGCTGTTTCTCTCGTAAAACATTATATTAATCAAAACTATCGTGAACCGATTACATTAGATATGCTAGCTAGAATAGGTAATATAAACAAGTATTATTTAGCACATACGTTTAAACAAGATCTTGGTGTTTCGCCAATTGAATACTTAAATCAGGTTCGGATTAAAGAAGCCAAAATTCTACTGGAAACAACGAACTATACGATTGCAGAGATTGCGAGATTTAATGGATTTTCATCACAATCCTTTTTCTCACAAGCATTTAGACGTGAAGTTGACCAAACCCCATCTGAATACAGAAAACAATCTCGTCATCAAGCCGAAACCTCCGAAGTTATAACAAATTAAATAAATGCTAATGTAAAGGAGTTTTTAAAATGAGTGTTCTTATTTTAGGTGGAGCGGGTTATATTGGTTCACATGCTGTTTATCAATTAATTGAACAACAAAAAGATGTTGTCGTTGTAGATAATTTGCAAACTGGCCACAAAGAAGCGATACATCCAAAAGCTAGATTTTATGAAGGGGATATCCGTAATAAAGAATTTCTACGGCAAGTCTTCTCCAAAGAACCGATCGAAGCTGTTGTCCATTTTGCGGCAAATTCCCTCGTTGGTGAATCAATGGAAAAACCGCTCACGTATTTTGACAATAATGTTTATGGAACACAAGTCGTCCTTGAAATCATGACAGAATTTAACGTAAAAAACATCGTCTTTTCATCTACAGCAGCCACTTATGGTGAACCTGACACGATTCCGATAACAGAGGAAATGCCAACTAATCCAACGAACACTTACGGTGAAACGAAGCTTATGATGGAAAAAATCATGAAATGGACGGGAAAAGCACAGGATCTAAATTATGTTTCACTACGCTACTTCAATGTTGCCGGTGCCCGGGAAACTGCTGAAATTGGTGAAGACCATCGTCCAGAAACACATCTCATACCAATTATTTTACAAACAGCATTGGGACAGCGTAGTCATATTACCATTTTCGGTGATGACTATGATACGAATGATGGTACATGTGTCAGAGATTATGTACATGTTGAAGACTTAATTGATGCTCATTTACTAGCACTTAAGTATTTGCAAGCTGGAGGGGAAAGTAATATTTTTAACCTCGGCAGCAGTCAAGGATTTTCCGTTAAAGAAATGATTGATACAGCACGCTCTGTTACGTGTAAAGATATTCCTGCAAAAATGGGTAAGCGTCGGCCTGGAGACCCTGGTACACTTATTGCGTCTTCAGAAAAAGCAAAGCGCATCTTAGGGTGGCAACCGCAACACACATCCATTGAAATAATCATGCGCGATGCATGGAACTGGCATAAAAATAACCCAAATGGCTATAGGAAGGATGATGACAAATGATACATCAACATATCGCAGGATTAATTCAAAAAGCAATCGATGTTCAACTAATTGAGGAGTCAGATCGTATTTATGTAAGGAACCAAATTTTAAGTCTACTTCAATTGGAAGCATTCCCAGAAAATGTTGAACAGATCACATATAATTCCATACCGAATTTACTTGATGAAATCATTGCGTTTGCAATTGAAAATCATGTTATTGAAGATGTTTTTGATGATAAAGAAATCCTGTCAGCCCGTATCATGAACACATTTATCGCACGTCCATCAACAGTTAATCAAACGTTTAATCAAAAATATGAAAAATCACCAATCGCTGCGACAGATTACTTTTATGAATTGAGTAAAAACAGTAACTATATTCAAATGAATCGCATACAGAAAAACGTTCATTTTAAAGCAGACTCGCCTTATGGTGAATTAGATATTACAATTAATCTATCAAAACCAGAAAAAGACCCGGAACAAATTAAGAGAGAGCGAGAAATGAAAAGTAATGTAGACTATCCGAAATGTGTGCTTTGTGTAGAGAACGAAGGCTATGTTGGACGTACTGGTCATCCAGCCCGGGCGAACCACCGCGTCATTACCGTTCCATTACTTGGAGAAAATTGGTACTTACAATATTCACCATATGTCTATTATAACGAGCATAGTATCCTTCTTTGTGAAGAACATCGTGATATGAAAATCGATAAGAAAGCTTTTGAACGCCTGCTACTTTTCGTGGAAAAATTTCCTCATTATTTTATTGGTTCCAATGCGGATTTGCCGATTGTTGGTGGTTCTATCTTAAGCCATGACCATTATCAAGCAGGTCGCTATGAATTTGCCATGACAAGAGCTAAGAATTCCTTTACATTTGATATCGAAGGATTTCGGGATGTTACTGCTTCCGTTTTAGAGTGGCCACTCAGTGTGATTCGACTAAAAAGTGACGAAAAAAGTAATTTGATAGAAGCTGCTGACCACATTCTAACAACATGGAAAAACTATAGTGACACGTCAGCGAATATTAAAGCCTTTACTGACGAAACACCACATAATACGGTTACACCAATCGCCCGAAGACGTGGAAAAGACTTTGAACTTGACCTCGTTTTACGCAATAACCGGACGAATGACGAACATCCACTAGGTATTTTCCATCCCCATGCCGATGTCCAGCATATTAAGAAAGAAAACATCGGCCTAATTGAAGTGATGGGACTAGCGGTTTTACCAGCACGTTTAAAGGATGAACTCGCTGAAATTAAGAAATCCCTGCTCGATGAAGACAGTCATATTGAAACTTATCACCAGCCATGGACAAAACAACTCAAAGAAAAATACGGCACGATTTCTGACACCAACGAAGCCGAACGTATTTTGGAAAAAGAACTCGGAGACAAATTCGCCCGCGTTCTTGAAGATGCAGGTGTTTTTAAAAATCATGAGGCGTTTAAACGATTTATTGATGTACTAAACAAAAGCTAGATGAATAACGAAAAACAACCGCAGATGCTCTTGGCTTAACCAGCGTTGCGGTTATTTTTCGTTTAGTTATATCTATTATACTGATTTTGTAAGAACAATAAAGCGAAACTTCAATCAGGTATGTGTCAAGTTATTCTCGGTCGACTTATAACACCTATATTTGTGGCACTCTACTTTTGTACGCTTTATTGGCTACCGCGCTGTCGCTTGCTAACCGGATTTATTCGATAGGTTCTAAAAGGCAAGAACCTATCAAAT
>DATGTS010000057.1:0-37520 GCA_035301745.1 Candidatus Avamphibacillus sp. | reverse complement strand
TCCTCTTTTGAAATAACCGGTTAGGTTAATGGGCAGGCGCTTAAGTTTTACTTTCATTTAATCCCATTTTTTGATATAGTTATAAAGGAAATTCCTAGAGAGGAGAATGCTCAGGTGGCTGGTCATTCTAAGTGGAGTAATATAAAGAGAAGAAAAGGTGCCCAAGATGCGAAAAGGGGCAAAATTTTTATGCGACATGCTAAAGCAATTTATACTGCTGCAAAAGAAGGTGGAGGAGACCCTGATACGAATCCTAATTTAAGAACAGCAATTGAAAATGCGCAAGCAGACAATATGCCTAAAGATAATATTGAACGAAATATAAAAAAAGCCACAGGTACGCTTGAAGGTGTATCATATGAAGAGTTTACTTATGAAGGATATGGTCCTGGGGGTGTTGCTGTTATTGTTGACGTACTAACAGACAATCGTAATCGTACAGCTTCAGAAGTACGCCATGCATTTAGCAAGCATGGAGGTAATCTCGGAGAAAACGGTAGTGTGTCATTCATGTTTGATCGAAAAGGTTATATTGTAATCTTAAATGAAGAAGGCAATATAGATGAAGATGAGATAACCCTAGAAGCTATTGAAGCAGGAGCCGAAGATATTACTACAGAAGAGAACGTCTATGAAATCTTCACAACCCCTAATGATTTTAAAGATGTATGTGAACACTTAAAAGAATCGGGTTATGAGCTGGAAGAAGCCGAAGTCACCCTCATCCCACAAACTTACACTTCCTTAAATGAGAAAGATGAAGAGAAGATGCTAAATCTCATTGAGATGCTAGAAGATGAAGAAGATGTACAAGAAATTCATCATAATTTTCAATCCAATAATGTGTAGTATAAAACTTCCATTCAATTGAATGGAAGTTTTACGTTATTTCTACGCATTTTCAGGTATTATGTTAAAATAGAGAAAGGATTAAATAGAGGAGAAGATTGATTTGATTGCTTATATTAAGGGGATATTGACATACATACAGGACGATGCAGTAATTGTTGATGTTCAAGGAATAGGATATGAAATCATATGTGCAAACCCATTTGCTTTTCAAGAGTCATTAAACGAAGATGTAACCATTCATACTTACCATCATGTAAGAGAAGACATGCAAGTATTGTATGGTTTTAAAAATAAGGATGAAAAGGCTTTGTTTATGAAACTAATTTCCGTTTCAGGAATTGGACCTAAGGGAGCATTAGGCATTCTTTCGAGTGTTAATATTCCCGACTTTGTAGCTGCTATAGAAAGGGAAGATGATAAGTATTTAACTAGTTTTCCGGGTGTTGGTAAGAAAACCTCCCGCCAAATTATTTTAGATTTGAAAGGAAAATTAACAACGCTGTTTTCAATTGGTAAACCTGAAGAAACAGTGGCAGCTGACCTTGAAGTGAGAAATGAAATAAAAGAAGCACAGGAAGCATTGAAAGCATTAGGGTACACTGAACGTGAAATCCGTACAATTACACCTGAACTACAAAAGGAAAATGTAACAAATACTGACGAGATGATTCGCAAGGCTTTGGCTTTGCTTATGAAAAATTAATAAAGGGGGGAAGGTAAATGGATGAAAGGATAGTTACAGGGGAGGAACAAGCACAAGATACAGATGTTGAACTAAGTCTTCGCCCAACGGTTTTAAAACAGTATATAGGTCAAGGTAAGGTGAAAGAAAACCTGAGAATTTTTATCGAAGCAGCTAAAATGCGAAATGAGCCACTTGACCATGTTTTATTATATGGTCCACCGGGGCTTGGTAAGACAACGCTAGCTACCATTATTGCGAATGAAATGGAAGTTCAGTTTCGTTCAACATCTGGTCCCGCTATTGAACGAGCTGGTGATCTTGCAGCTATTCTATCTTCTCTGGAACCAGGTGATGTCCTTTTTATCGATGAAGTCCATCGCTTACCCCGTGCAGTTGAAGAAGTTTTATATTCTGCGATGGAAGACTTTTTTTTAGATATTGTTATTGGTTCCGGTCCAAGTGCTCGTTCTGTGAGAATAGACTTGCCACCCTTTACACTTATAGGAGCAACAACTAGAGCAGGCTTATTGTCCGCACCACTCAGGGATCGATTTGGTGTGTTAAGTCGATTAGAATTTTACGAAGCAAAGGATTTATGTGCTATTATTGAACGAACAGCTGCTATTTTTGAAACAGCTATTGCCAAGGAAGCAGCAAATGAAATTGCCAGGCGTTCAAGAGGAACCCCGAGGATTGCTAATCGTTTGCTTAAAAGAGTACGGGATATATCACAAGTTAAAGGTGAGGAAGAAGTTGCGATTGATACTGCAAAACTCGCCCTTGATATGTTACAAGTTGATGATGTTGGACTTGATCATATTGATCATAAATTATTAAAAAGTATCATCGATGGATTCAGAGGTGGACCAGTTGGTTTGGACACAATTGCGGCAACAATTGGAGAAGAATCCCAAACAATTGAAGATGTGTATGAACCATATTTACTGCAAATAGGATTCCTGCAGAGAACACCAAGAGGAAGAGTTGTGACAGAAAAAGCGTATAACCATTTTGGCTTGAAAGCGAATGAATAAAGCGAAACTTCAATCAGTGGGGTTTTCTTCATCCCCCACTGATTGTTAGTTGAGCAGAATCGGACATTTACTGGCAGTTTATCCCCACTTATCTTTCTTAGTTTCTCTCGAAATTTTGAAGTGGGGGTATTACTGCCAGTTAACGGGCGATAAATAAATCCTTTCCCTTATTTTACTAACCTACATATTGAAGTGGTGAATCATTTTTCATGATTTTATCAATTATACCTCCGCCAAGGCAAACGTCACCGTCATAAAAAACAACCGCTTGTCCTGGTGTAATTGCCCTTTGCATTTCATCGAACTCAACTAGTACTTGATCATCTTCTATTATCGTTACGTTTACTTTGCTATCTTTTTGACGATAACGGAATTTTGCTGTACAAGTAAAGGTTTCATGAATCTCTTTATTAAGATTAATCCAATTCACATCGGTTGCAAGCAAGCTATCTGAGTATAAAAATTCATTTGCAAACCCTTGTTCAACATATAATATATTTTCTTTTAAATTTTTCCCAACGACAAACCACGGATCACCTGCTCCACCAATACCAAGACCTTGACGCTGACCTATTGTATAATACATCAAGCCATCATGACGACCTTTCAATTCTCCCTCTAAAGTTCTCATTTCTCCTGGTTGTGCTGGTAAATACTCGCTCAAAAATTCCTTGAAATTACGCTCACCAATAAAGCATATTCCCGTGCTATCTTTTTTTGTTGCTGTTACAAGGTCATGCTTTTTTGCAATTTCACGAACTTCTGGCTTAGTCAAATGGCCTAGTGGAAACATTACTTTCTTTAAAACATCCTCCGATAATTGGTTGAGAAAATAAGTTTGATCCTTATTATGATCAATTCCACGAAGCATTTCTATACGTCCATCAGATCTACGCACTTGTGCATAATGCCCTGTTGCCAAATAATCGGCTCCTAAATCAAGTGCATGATCTAAAAATGCTTTGAACTTAATTTCTTTATTACACATTACATCTGGATTAGGTGTTCTCCCGGCTTTATATTCATCTAAAAAGTAAGTGAATACTTTATTCCAATATTGTTTTTCGAAATTAACGGAATAATAAGGGATATCCAATTGATTGCAAACACGCACGACATCTTCAAAATCTTCTGTAGCCGTACATACACCGAATTCATCCGTATCGTCCCAATTTTTCATGAATATTCCAACCACATCATAACCTTGTTCTTTAAGCAAAAGGGCCGCAACAGAAGAGTCGACTCCTCCACTCATTCCAACTACTACACGAATATTTGCATTTTCATTTGACATGTTGGTCACCTTCTTTCCTTAGATGTTAATCTATGAATAATCTTTGCTATTCTTTCCGCTGCATCTTCAATATCTTCCATTGTATTATGTGATCCAAAACTAAAGCGGACAGAGTTTTTTGTTCGTTCATCCTTACTGCCATACATTGCAGTCAGTACGTGGGAAGGATCAATTGAACCAGCTGTACATGCACTTCCACTTGAAGCTGCAATACCTTCTAAGTCAAAGTTTGTCAGCAAGGACTCTACATTTGTTCCAGGAAAACTAACATTAACAGTAGATGGAATCATTGAATCAAGATCCCCATTTACTTGGTAATTAACTTCTCTTTCTTTTAATATATTTAAAAATTTTTCCCGGTACGCCTCATATTTTTTGTGATTTGCATGTCGATTTTCCGTTGCTAACTCAACAGCCTTTTGGAAACCGACTACTCCCGTCATATTTTCTGTACCTGGACGTCGTTTTCTTTCCTGCTCTCCTCCATAGGCTTGTGCTATAATTGGCACATCTTCCGCTACATATAAAAAGCCTATCCCTTTTGGACCATTAATTTTATGAGATGAAACAGATAACAAATCAATGCCAAGTTTCTTAACATCAATCTCTAACAATGCGTACGCTTGTACAGCATCTGTATGAAAATAAATGCCTGTATCTTTTAACAGCTTTCCAATTTCCTGTATTGGCTGAATGACACCCGTCTCATTATTAACATACATAACGGAAACGAGAATGGTTTCTTTAGTGATTGCTTCTTGTAAGTCGTTAACTGATATCTTGCCGTTTTCATATACCGGTAAATAAGTAACCTGAAACCCTTCCGATTCTAAATATTCAGCTGCATGTAGTGAAGCATGATGTTCTTGAGCTGTAGTGATAATGTGATTGCCTTTCTCCTGATTAGCCTTCGCTGTACCAATTAACGCCAAGTTGTCAGCTTCTGTTCCCCCGCTTGTAAAAATAATGCTTTTTTCATCAGCATGAATACTTTTTGCCATCGTCCGTCTGGCCTGATCCATTAATTGTCTCGCTTTACGTCCAAAAGAGTGAACACTGGACGGATTTCCAAACACTTCTGTTTCGATTGGATACATTGCACGAACGACTTCTTTTGCTACTGGTGTTGTTGCGGCATGATCCAAGTATATTTGTTTCATTACTACCTTTCCTTCCTAATTTAATATAACATTAAATATAAAACATATATGATTCCTGCTGTTTTTGGTTATCATGTCGAATCAAATCTTCTAATGTTGTTGAATCAAGAACATTTTTAACAGCATCTCTTACTCGCATCCATAATTCTTGTTTTGCCGGTTCTTCCTCTTCAATACCTTCAACAGGAGTAATAGGCCCTTCAAGAACTCTAATTACATCTCCCGTTGTTATATTATTTGGTTCTTTTGGTAATATATAACCACCATATGCGCCACGAATACTTTTCACAAGACCAGCATTTCGAAGCGGGGAAGCAAGTTGTTCTAAATAATGCTCCGATAAATTATTATTACGAGCAATTGTTTTTAATGGTAATGGCCCTTTCCCATAATTTCTTGCAAGTTCTATCATTATTGTTAATCCATAACGCCCTTTAGTGGATATTTTCATTTAATACACCTCAATTTTCAAGTCAACCACCTATATAAGAAAAAAACATATATCATACCTTAGAATAAATTTTATATGATGACAATACTTAACATTATACCATGAACATCATAGTTCTTGCATTTTATCCACATCAAACTTACCCTTAAATAATAGGAATTCATTTTAAAAACTAATTCTAAGAACTTTTTTGAGATGATACTCTAAATATTTTAATATAATTAAAGTTTGGATTTAAATATTCTATTTATAAAGGACGATTAAAATGAAACAAAAACCTCTCGCTCTGCGAATGAGACCAAAACATATAAACGATATTATCGGACAAGAACATCTTATTGATGAAGGTAAAATTTTAAATCGAATGGTAAAAGCAAATAGTTTAGCTTCGATGATTCTTTTTGGTCCACCTGGTACGGGTAAAACATCCTTAGCCAATGCATTAGCTAAAACATTACAACTTAATGTAAAAATGTTAAATGCAGTGGTAGACAGAAAAAAAGATATGGAAATTGTCGTTGAAGAAGCTAAAATGACTGGACAAATTGTACTTATTCTTGACGAAGTTCACCGATTAGATAAAGCAAAACAAGATTTTTTACTGCCACATTTAGAAAGTAATTTGATTACAATGATTGGGTGTACAACAAGTAATCCATATCACTCCATCAATCCTGCAATTCGAAGCAGATGTCATTTATTCGAATTACACTCACTAGATAAAGATAATGTTATAACAGCGATAGAACGTGCAATTAAAGATACAGAAAATGGACTAGGAGATCATCCGATTGTAATAACAGACGATGCATTAAACCATTTTTCCATCAGTTCAAATGGTGATATGCGGGCAGCTTTAAATGGATTAGAGTTAGCTGCCTATTCCACCCCTCAAGAGGATGGAAAAATTGTTATAGATTTAGAAATTGCCGAAGAATGTATGCAAAAGAAAAGCTTTTCTCATGATAAAAGTGGAGATGCGCATTATGATGTCCTCTCTGCATTTCAAAAATCAATTAGAGGAAGTGATGTTGATGCTGCTCTCCATTATTTAGGCCGATTAATTGAAGCTGGTGATTTAGATAGCATTGCCAGACGAATGGTGGTAACAGCATACGAAGACATTGGTGTAGCCAATCCACAAGCGGGTCCAAGAACTTTAGCTGCTGTCGAAGCAGCAGAAAGAGTTGGATTTCCTGAAGCACGTATCCCACTTGCTGTCGCCATAGTGGAACTATGTTTATCTCCAAAATCCAACACAGCATATAAAGCACTTGATGCTGCTCTAAGTGATATTCGAGCTGGAAAAACTGGAGATATACCTATTCATTTAAAAGATGCCCACTATGAAGGAGCAAAATCACTTGGTCGTGGTGTTGACTATAAATACCCACATAATTTTACGAATGGCTGGGTAAGTCAACAATATTTACCTGACGCTATTAAAAAGAAACAATATTATTATCCAAAAAACTCAAGTAAATTTGAACAGGCTATGAAACGAGTTCATGACAAAATAATACAAGATAAAAAGAAACAACGGTAATAAGGTATAAATCCTTATCCAAGCGGTAAAACTAAATCATAGATGTAACTAATCACTTAGCATTCTATCTAAAAAGTTTTTTAAACTACTAAATCTATTGATTTAATAATCGATGCTGTATTGGAAAAGGAGATGAAGAAATTGGTCAAAGTTAGACAAGACGCATGGTCTCATGAGGACGATTTACTACTTGCTGAAACTGTATTGCGTCATATAAGGGAAGGCAGTACTCAATTAAATGCATTTGAAGAGGTTGGTGATAAATTAAATCGTACTTCTGCCGCATGCGGATTTCGCTGGAATGCAGAAATAAGAAATAAGTATGAAAGTGCAATTGATTTAGCTAAACGACAACGAAAAGAAAAAAAGCGTGCAATGAAATCAAACAGAAAAAATCGGACAAAACACCCTATCCCTACTGTCCAGGCTTCTAATTATACAGACTATAATACGAATAGAAGTCAACTAGATTCCAAACTTACACTTGATTCGGTCATAGAGTTTTTAACAACATTGAAAATAGACTTTAATCAGTCCAATCAATCAAAATTGACATTAGATCATACAATAAAAGAAAATGAAATGCTGCAAAATAAGGTTACGGAACTTGAAAAAAAATTAACTCAAACCGAACAACAATTAAATACCATTCAGGAAGATTATCAAGCATTTATCCAAATTATGGAGCGCGCTAGAAAAATGACCGTTCTTGATGACCAAGGATCACTACAACCTCCAAAATTCAGAATGGACAAAAACGGTAACTTGGAACAATTAGCAGATGGTTCCAATTAAAACTTCAAAAGCGATGATTCTAAACTTAAGAATCACCGCTTTTTATTATTATAATAGGGAAATAATAAACCGATTATCTCCTTATTAAGGGCAATCGGCTTTTACTATACATTTATAAAATCCCAATTGTGCCGTCTATTTTAAACTTTTGATCCCGCTTTCAGCAGGTGGGTGCTTTGTTTCATGTTTTTTATGCTTCCTCCAGGAAAGGCATGCATGCAACATGAAAACCAATTAAGCTCCCTTATATATTGGTGTTCGGTCAAAATGTAAGGATAGACGAACACATCAGGATTATGTTTACTATGCTTTATTTGTAAAGTAAGTTTATCATAGACTAATTACTTTTTCAACAGCTTGAATGAAAAGTATACTTTTGACCTACACTCCATTATTATCCATATCATTATTTTCCGAGATACTAATTGAAAGATCCTGTAATTGTGCATTATTTACCCTGTCTGGCGCGTGTGTCATTAAGTCAGAGGCAGAGGCCGTTTTTGGAAATAGGATGGTGTCACGCAAATTGCTTCGACCAGCTAACAACATGACAATCCGATCTAATCCAAGTGCAATTCCACCGTGGGGCGGAGCACCGTATTCTAGAGCTTCTAATAAAAAGCCAAATTGTTTTTCTGCTTTTTCCTTATTAAACCCAAGCACTTCAAACATTTTATCTTGTTGTTCACGCTTATAGTTACGGAGGGATCCTCCACCTAATTCATAACCATTTAAAACTAGGTCATATGCATGTGCTCGTACGTTTTCCGGGTTAGTTTCCAATTGTTCGATATCTTCTTCAATAGCTCTTGTAAACGGATGATGTGCCGCAACATATCTTTCTTCTGTTTCATCATATTCAAGCAACGGCCAGTCTGTCACCCATAGGAAATTAAATTGAGAGTGATCAATTAAACCAAGCTCTTTGCCGAGCTTTAATCTTAATGCACCTAAACTATCGTAAACTACAGATGCTTTATCTGCAACAAACAATAATAAATCTCCATCTCCTCCATTCGCAAGATCTATGATTGCTTGTTTTTCTTCATCAGATAAAAATTTAGCTATCGGTCCTATTACCTCAGTACCTTCCATTTTTAGCCAAGCAAGACCTTTGGCATCGTAGACTTTAACATATTCCGTTAATTTATCTATATCTTTCCGAGAAAAGTTTTTCGCTTCTCCTTTGACATTAAGTAACGCTACTTTCCCACCATTTTTAACTGCATTCTCAAATACCTTGAAATCTGAATCTTTTACTACTTCAGAGACATGAATTAATTCCAAAGCAAATCGAGTATCTGGCTTATCTGATCCGAACCGGTTCATCGCCTCATGATAGGTAATTCTTGGTATCGGCAGCTGAATATCTACATTTTTCACCTCTTTCATCACATGCTTCATCATTTCTTCTGTCATGTGCATAATTTCATCACTTGTCATAAAAGAGGTCTCAATATCAATTTGTGTAAATTCTGGTTGGCGATCGGCTCGCAAATCTTCATCCCGAAAACAACGAGCTATTTGATAATACTTTTCAAATCCGCCAATCATAATCAATTGTTTAAATAGCTGTGGGGACTGTGGTAATGCATAAAATTCACCCGGATGAACTCTACTTGGTACTAGATAGTCTCTTGCTCCTTCAGGTGTGCTCTTTGTTAAAACTGGTGTTTCCATCTCCAAATAACCATCATCGTTGAGAAATTTGCGGATTTCCTTTGTTATTTGATGTCGCAATTTAAATGTTTCTTGTAATTCGCTTCTTCTTAAATCCATATACCGATATTTAAGTCGTAAATCTTCAGATACATCTGAATTATTTTCAATGAGAAACGGTGGAGTTTTAGCCTTATTTAAAATATCAATTCCAGAAGCAATAACTTCTATTTCACCTGTTTTCATAGACGGGTTGATTGTCCCTTCGTCACGCTTTACAACTTTTCCTCTTACCTCAATAACATATTCACTTCTGGCTTTATCCGCGACAGCTAAAGCTTCACTGGAATAGTCTGGATTAAATACAACTTGAATGATTCCAGATTTATCACGTAAATCGATAAAAATAAGTCCTCCAAGATCCCGTCTTTTTTGTACCCACCCCTTTAACAATACATCTTTTTCAATATCCGTTTCACTTAAAGTAGTTGCAAGTATTCGTTCACTCATCCTTTTTTCCTCCTAGAAGCTTATCCTGCATATAATCCTTTATATTTTCAAACGGAACTTCTTCTTGTTCTCCCGTTTTCATTTCTTTAACGTTGATTATCTCTTTTTCAAGCTCATTTTCTCCAATAATAAGTACAAACTTTGAGCTATATCTGTCAGCAGCTTTAAACTGAGCCCTCATTTTTCTATTTTGATAATCTTTATCCACTTGCATTCCGTTTTTCCTTAATGTATGAACCAAACGTACTGCTTCTTTTTCCGCATCTGATCCGACAGCTACGACATAAGCATCTAATTGATTTTCTTGAATAATATCGATTTCCTCTGCCTCTAATGCCATAAGTAATCGTTCTATACCCATCCCAAATCCTATTCCAGGTGTATCAGGGCCACCTAATTCTTCTATAAGTCCGTTATATCTTCCGCCACCAGTTAAAGTTGTAATGGAACCAAAACCCTTTGCCTCACTCATAATCTCAAAGGCTGTATGATTATAATAATCAAGCCCCCTGACTAAATTTGGATCAACTTCATACGTAATATCCATCATTGTCAAGTATTCTTTTACTTTTTCAAAGTAATTTTTAGATTTCTCATTTAAAAAGTCTAAAATAGATGGTGCGGTTTTCATTGATGGATGATCCCTGTCTTTTTTACAGTCAAGAATACGTAATGGATTGGTTTGAATTCGATGCCTGCAGTCTTCACATAATTCTCCTTTTACAGGTGTAAAATGATCAACTAAGGCTTCTCTATAATGTGTACGACTCTCCTTATCTCCAAGAGAGTTAATGACTAATTTTAAAGACTTCAAACCTAATTCTTCATAACATCTCATCGCTAAATCAATTACTTCTGCATCTACTGCTGGATCTTGACTGCCTAATACTTCGACACCAAATTGATTTAATTGACGCATTCTTCCTTGTTGGGGACGCTCATAGCGAAACATCTGCATAAAATAGTATAACTTAATAGGTTGGTTCGGATCTCCATACAATTTATTCTGTACAAAAGCCCTAGCAACAGCGGCTGTTCCTTCTGGACGAAGCGTTATACTTCTTCCTCCTCTGTCTTTAAATGTATACATTTCTTTTTGTACGATATCTGTTGAATCGCCTACTCCTCTCTGAAATACTTCCGTATGTTCAAATAATGGTGTACGAATTTCTTTATAATGATATCTATCACAAATATCTTTTATTTTCTCTTCTACATATTGCCACTTTTCGGCTTCTTGTGGCAATATATCAGTGGTACCTCGTGGTGCACTCATTTTCATTACTAATCCCCTCCAAATTTTCGAATATAAAAAGACTCCCGTCCCTAATATCAGGGACGGGAGTCTACCCGCGTTGCCACCCCAGTTGTTACAAGTTTTCTTAAATCAAGTAACCACTCTACACAGTTAACGCCTGCAAAACGTTCATATTTACTATATTTTCAATATGAATCCTAAGGAATGTCTTTCATTAGACCATGATGTGAAAATGTTTTCAGCCTATAGACATTTTCTCTCTGAACATCTGGGTTCCAATTACTCTTTCCTTCATCGGATATCTTTTTTCTTATATGGAATGATTATATGTTAATGAATCCATTTCTTATTGTCAAGTTCTTATTACTTTTTTCTTTAATGTGTTTACTTCACCAATGGAAATCCCTAATTCTTCAGCAATTTCCATATGATTTGCTGTACCTTCAAGCTCTAAAAATCGATGAAAATCTACACCAAAAACATCTTTACTCCTATTTGCAGTCCAATGTTTTTCTTGTATTCGC
Organism: Candidatus Avamphibacillus sp.; assembly: GCA_035301745.1. Lineage (GTDB taxonomy): Bacteria > Bacillota > Bacilli > Bacillales > Amphibacillaceae > MSJ-26. The sequence continues at coordinate 25,752 of DATGTS010000057.1, read as the reverse complement.
AAATGAATTCCTCCTTCAATAAGTTTAGTTTTACCAAAAGCAAAACAAATTATTAAAAGGGAATCATTTTGAACCTTAGGATCATATTCATGATTTTTAACAATGACTCCAATTATCTAAAAATTTTAATGAACGGAATACGACTGATTATTTATCCTTACTATCAATAATAATTGTGACAGGTCCTTCATTCGTTAATTTAACATCCATCATCGCACCAAATTCACCGGTTTCAACAGGTATTCCTTCTTCTTCAATCAGCTTATTAAATTGTTTATATAATTCATTAGCTTGATCAGGCTTAGCTGCTTTAACAAAACTTGGGCGTCTGCCTTTTCTTGTGTCAGCGTACAATGTAAACTGTGAAATAGAAAGAACACTTCCACCAACATCTTTTAAAGATAAGTTCATTTTTTCATTCTCATCTTCAAAGATACGTAAATGAACTAACTTATTTACAAGATATTTAGCATCTTCTATCGTGTCATCATGTGTGACACCAACTAATAAAACAAGGCCTTTTTCAATACCTCCTACTTTTTCATCGTCTACTGTTACACTTGCATTTTTTGCACGTTGAATAACAATCTTCATTCTTAAACCCCTTCCACATCCACATGATTGCTATTATTGAATGGTACGTGTTACCGTATATATATCCTTGATTTGCTTGATTCGATCGACAACTTTATGAAGGTGTGCTGTATTATTAATTAAAATTGTAATCTGTATTGTCGCCATTTTATTTCGATCTGATCTTCCATTAACATGAGTAATATTTGTTTTCATTTCATTTACTGCCTGTAGGACTTCATTTAGCAAGCCGCGCCGGTCAAATCCTGAAACTTCTAAGTCGACATGATATTGTCGTTTAGAAGTACGATGTTGTTTCCATTGCACATCAATATAACGTTCTTTAGCTTCTTCCATCTGTACGTTTGGACAGTCTGCTCGGTGAACGGAAACACCTCTCCCTTTCGTAATATAACCTGCAATTTTATCACCAGGAACTGGGTTGCAACATTTAGAAAGACGTACGAGTAAATTGTCTACCCCTTCAACCTTTATCCCAGAGTCTTTTTTAGCTGACTTTTTAATATTATCATCTGATTTAACAACTTCTTCAATTGTTTTTTCTATGTCTTGTTCTTTCTCTTTCCGAATATTATCTGTTAGTCGATTAGCAATTAATGCTGCTGTAATCCCCTGGTAGCCAACTGCTGCATACATATCATCTTCACTAGAAAAGTTAAACTTTTCATTAACCCGTTCAATATTTTCTTGAGTTAAAGCGTCTTTTGGTTCAATATCAAGCGCTCTAATTTCTTTATCCACGAGTTCCTTTCCTTTACGGATATTTTCTTCACGACGTTGCTTTTTGAAAAATTGTCTAATTTTATTTTTTGCCTGTGATGTTTGAGTTAAATTTAACCAATCTTGTGAAGGCCCATAGGAATGTTTAGATGTCATCACTTCTACAATGTCGCCGTTTTTAAGTTTATAGTCAAGTGGTTCCATTTTTCCATTTACTTTTGCCCCAATCGTTTGATTACCAATTTCCGTATGAATACGATAAGCAAAGTCAATTGGTACAGAACCAGACGGAAGTTCTATAACATCCCCTCTAGGTGTGAAAACGTAAACCATATCAGAAAAAAAGTCTACTTTTAATGATTCAATAAATTCTTCCGCATCTTTTGCTTCATTTTGCCATTCTAAAATCTCTCTAAACCATGTTAGTTTTTCCTCAAATGATTTATTAGTCTTACTCGCTTGCTTCCCTTCTTTATAAGCCCAGTGAGCAGCAATTCCATATTCAGCTATTTCATGCATCTCTTCCGTGCGAATTTGTACCTCAAGCGGATCTCCTTTAGGCCCAATAACGGTGGTATGCAAGGATTGATAAAGGTTTGGTTTAGGCATGGCGATATAATCTTTAAATCTTCCAGGCATAGGTTTCCAGCATGTATGAATGATTCCTAAGACGGCATAACAATCTTTTATACTATTTACTATAATACGAACTGCTAAAAGATCATATATTTCATTGAATTGTTTATTTTGTTTAACCATTTTTCTATAAATACTATATAAATGCTTAGGGCGACCAGATATTTCTGCCTCAATATTTACTTCTTTTAACTGCTTGTTTACTTCTACAATAACGTCTTCAATATATGATTCTCTTTCAACTCTTTTTTGTTTCATTAATTGAACAATCCGATAATATTGTTGGGGATTCAAATATCTTAAAGCTATGTCTTCTAATTCCCATTTTATAGTTGAGATCCCTAGTCTGTGGGCAAGAGGAGCAAAGATTTCGAGCGTTTCATTCGAAATTCTTCTTTGTTTTTCAGGAGGCAGATGCTTGAGAGTGCGCATATTATGCAAACGATCCGCAAGCTTAATTAAGATAACTCGGATATCTTTTGCCATAGCAACAAACATTTTTCGGTGATTTTCTGCCTGCAAAGCCTCTTTTGATTTATACTTTATTTTCCCTAGTTTTGTGACACCGTCCACAACCATTGCAACCTCTTCATTAAATGTATCACGAAGATCTGCCAATGTTACCTCTGTGTCCTCTACTACATCATGTAAAAAGCCACCCGCAATTGTCACCGGATCCATTCTTAAACCAACCAGAATATTAGCCACATGAATGGGATGGTTAACATATGGTTCACCTGATTTGCGATATTGTTCTTTGTGTGAATCTTTCGCAAATTCATAAGCACGCTGAATAAAAGCCATATCATCTTTTGATAAATACTCACTAGCCTTATTTTTTATACTTTTTATCGTAACTATTTCATTTTTGGCCATCTAATCACCTTAATTCATTGTATAAAATACAAAATTGAGAAAATAGATACTTTCTAATAGTATCGAAAATTTCTCTTAAAAAGTAAAGAAAAAAATCTCAGGAATAGGAATATAATAATAGGTCTAACGAATTTTACATCAAATCGTCAGACCCAGTTTTTTTATATAACCTAATAGCTCATTAAAGAAAGAACATCGTATCCTTTTAGTTTTTCCATCCCGTTTAAATAGGATAATTCAATTAAAAACGCACAACCGATTACTATACCACCAAGTTCTTCAATAAGTTTAATTGTTGCTTCTATTGTACCACCTGTTGCAAGTAAGTCATCAGTAATTAACACACGCTGTCCGGGTTTTATAGCATCTTTATGTATGGTTAGAATATTTTCTCCATATTCTAAACCATAATCAACTTTAATTACCTCTCTTGGTAGCTTGCCTTCTTTACGAACTGGTGCAAATCCTATTCCAAGTGCATAAGCTACTGGACAGCCAATGATAAATCCACGAGCTTCAGGTCCTACAATAATATCGGCCTCTTGTTTTTTTGCATAATCGACAATCTCATCGACAGCTGATTTAAATGCTTTTCCATTGTCCATTAATGGTGTAATATCTTTGAATTCGATACCTTCTTTTGGCCAATCATTCACAATTTTAACGTATTTTTTATAATCCATTTACTACTTCCTCCTCGGCTGTTTCAAAAGACATAAAACTTGAAAACAAACGATATATTTCATCGATTGTCGAATAATACAATTTTTTTTCCACATCTGCTTTATTAATTCTATCTTTGTATAAAGTCGAAACATCCAAATCATTTTTTTGTGGAGCAGGATGAAGCGTCATTACTCCATCATTTATTTTAACAAATTCTAGTTCTAAAAACACCTTTGACATAAAAATAATATTATCTTTTGTCCAGCCTTTTGTATCCATAATCATGGAAATTTCATTTTTCAGATCAATTGTTTTCCTTTTCCACAGTTGTACATAAAGCCATTTAAAATCCTCTCTCGTCGGAAAGGAAGTAAGGTATATACTTTTTTCGAGTTGAAAACATAAATGTATATTTTTTGGGTGGAGTATATATATCAATTCTTTAAGATGATTTAAGCTTGGTGGTAATTCAAAAAGATACAGAGCATCTGCCTTCTTCATCTCTTTAAAATTAGAATGATAACTCACTTGTTCTACATTGCAATACGTTAAATAACTGGTATCAAGTTCATTTTCACTAACGATTACATGATGTTGATCCAGTTCAAAATAGGGTTGTAAATTAACATTCTTTTTTCCTCGATGATCAAAAAGTTGCCATTCGTCTATTTTCAAATCCTTCATCATGATTTGCGCTTTACGAACACCATTCCATTCATTAATGCCTAATTCTCCTATGATAGAGATGGGGGCTTTTTTAGATATATGTGCATATAATTCACCCATTCCAAACCCAATTGCTTCAAGTAAATGACTTTCATGTTTAAATTGTAATTTCAAATGATTTTTCAATTTACCAAGTTGGTGAATACTATTTGCCTGATGTTTAATATGAAAGATTGGCTTCGGATTTTCCATCCCGAAAGGAGCCAGCTGGTTTATTTCATTGACAAGTTCTTCATTTATTTCAGGAATATGAAGATGTTTATTTACTTCAAACACTTGCTTATAATCTTCAGGTTCCAATTGTTCTTTAATCAAATAGTTAAAACGTTCTTGAAGCTTGTCTATATTCTCTATCGGCAAACTCATCCCTGCAGCCTGTGAATGTCCACCAAAGTGATTGAACAACTCATTTACTTTCATTCCATTTTTAAAGATATCAAACGCTTGGATACTTCTTGCCGATCCTTTTGCTATACCCTGGTCATGTTTAATCGATAAGACGATAGAAGGGCGGTTGAATTTTTTAACAAGACGGGAGGCAACAATACCTAAAACTCCTTCATTCCATCCTTCTTTAGCAACAATAATGACGTGTTGTTCACTAGTGTTGACCATTTCTTCCGCTTCTTTCACAATCTCACTAACAATTTTTTTGCGTTTTGTGTTAATTTGTTCAACTGTTTTTGCTAGAGTATTTGCCTCTTCCATGTTCTCAGTTAGTAAAAGTTCTACTGCTAGGTCAGCATCTTGAAGGCGTCCTACCGCATTTAGCCGAGGACCAATTAAAAAACCGATATCATCCTCAGTAACATTCCCATCTATTTCACATTGTTTCTTTAAAGCAAGTAGACCTGGTCGATTAGTTTTCGTTAATTGCTTAAGACCATAAAATGTCAAAACGCGATTTTCATCTACCAGTGGAACCATATCGGCAACTGTTCCAATCGCCACCAAATCTAATAAGTGCTCTGGAAAATATCCAAGTAGCTGTTCAGCTAGTTTGAATGCTACCCCAACTCCTGCCAGTTCTTTAAACGGATATTCAGGCGAATATTTAGGGTGGATAATTGCATAAGCATCTGGAACTTCTTCTTGTATTTCATGGTGGTCAGATATAATTAAATCCATACCTAATTCTTTTGCTAATTTCGCTTCATTGATAGATGCAATTCCTGAGTCAACCGTTATAATAAGTGAAAATCCAGCTTCATGTGCCCATCTAAAAGCATCTTCATTTGGACCATAGCCTTCCGTAAATCGATTTGGGATATAAAAATCACAATTGGCACCTATTTCTTTTAGGGCTTTAAGTAAGAGGGTTGTTGAAGTGACACCATCAGCATCATAATCACCAAATACTAATACATATTCTTGTTGCTTGATCGCTGTTTGGATTCTTTCTACAGCTCTATCCATTGATTGAAGCAACAATGGGTTATGTAAATAAGAAATTTGAGGATTTAAAAACTCCTCAGCTTCTTTTGCTGAAGTTATTCCACGTTGTAATAATAATTCTTTAACAACTGGGGATATACTCATTGAACCTTCTGTCGCATTATCGATAAACGCATCATCTGCTTCAAAATATCTCCAGTTTGATTTACTCTGTAACATACATTCACCCCTGACCTATCTATTATATCGAAGTAGGACAGGGGGAGCAATTAGAAATCATTTTTTGCCAGTATTTTAGTTGGTTGGGAATTCTTTCTTATTTATGTTAATTTGATCTGTTAATCCATTTTATTGGAGTACTGTCTTCATTTGCTTATTTTCTTCCTTCAAAGCTCTTATATCTCTTTGTAACCTAAAAATTTTTACCATTCCAGCTGCACCTGTGATCAATCCTCCCATTAAAACAGAAAATAAAATGACCAATATGAGAGGTGACTCCATTTTCCAAAATAAATAATTTACTTCAACCGGCGATACATTGATTACAGCAAAAACTGCAATAATAATAACTAATATAATTGCCAATATCACATATGATTGCCCCTTCATATATACCATCACCTTCCATGTTTTTATTTACCTAAATATTTGTGAAAACAATTATAGTGTTCTGTCTACTCAGAATCAGTTATGAAAGTTTCTATTAGAGTAATTTATTTCTATGCTTTATCGTTCTATCAAACATGAGTATTCCCTAATTATTAAAATACCCGTTCTCTAAAAATTTAAGCAGAATCAAAAATCCAACGAAATAAAAAACAGCCCCATTTTGTGATGGGACTGTTTTATTTCATTAAACCTGAGGTCCTTCGACTCGTTTCTTTTTCGTAAAATCAACTGGTTTTTTCTTAATGTTTTTACCACGTATTACAAGCCATATGAAAGAAGCAATGAATAAAGATGAATATGTTCCAGCGAATAATCCGACCGTTGTTGCTAATGCAAATCCTCTAATTGATTCAGCTCCCAATACTAAAATAGCTAATACAGCAAGAATCGTTGTAACTGAAGTATTAATACTTCTTGTAAAGGTTTGAAGCAAACTGTTATTAACAATTCGAGCCAATTCCTTAAATGACTTCACAGCTTTCATGCGTAAATTCTCCCGTATTCGGTCAAATATAACAATCGTGTCATTAATAGAATAACCGATGATTGTCAAAATTGCTGCAACAATTGTAATATCAAATTCTATTCTTGTCAGTGAAAAGATAACAAGTACGAAAAAAGCATCATGCAGTAATGCAAGGATGGCAGTAATTCCAAAGAACAACTCAAAACGTATCCAAACATACAGAATCATTCCAATGGAAGCAATCCCCACAGCAAAAAGAGCATTCTTTACTAATTCTTGACCCACAATTGGAGATACTACACTAACACTTGGTTCATTACCATATTGCTCACTAAAGTGCTGTTTCACTTCATTTACTTGGTCTTCAGATAAAACAGTATCGAATCGGCTTACTGCTATATCGTTATTATCTCCAGAAAGGACAATCGATTTCGCCTCCAAACCAAGCACATCTAAACCTTCCTCAATTTCTTCGGTTGTCAACGACTCATCCGCAAGCACTTCGACTCTTGTACCACTTGTAAAATCGATACCAGGATTTATCTTAAAGACAGCTAAAGAAATCACACCTACAATTACCATTGCTAACGAAGCATATAGAAATTTCTTTCGATGTTGTACAACATTGATTTTTCGATTCATGAATGTAGCTTCTTTTTCTTCTTTCGCTGCAATATCTTTAATGGATTCTTTCTTTACACCAAACCATGTTGGTCGTTTTTTCAAAAACGGGCTTCGAATCCAGAGTGAAAGCAATAAGCGTGTACCAAAGACAGCTGTTAGAAAACTGACTAAAATACTGATAATTAAAATAGTCGCAAATCCTTTAACAGAACTAGTTCCAAAATAGAATAAAACAACTGCTGCGAGTAACGTTGTAATATTGGCATCTAAAATAGTAATTAAAGAGTTTTTAGTTCCAGCTTTAAAGGAAGCCATAATCGACTTACCTGCTCTAATTTCTTCTTTGATCCGCTCGAATGTAATTACATTGGCGTCAACTGCCATTCCGACCCCTAAAATAAGTGCGGCAATACCTGGTAACGTTAAAACACCGTTTAGTAAATTAAAGATTAACAGGATCAAATAAATATAAATCGTTAAATTAATACTCGCTATCAATCCTGGGAAACGATAAACAAAAATTATAAATAGATAAACAAGAGCAATACCAATAATACCTGCAAATATTGTCTTATTTAATGCCTGTTCACCAAATTGTGCTCCCACAGAGGTTGAATAAAGTTCTTTCATATTTACTGGAAGGGAACCAGAATTAATAATATCCGCCAAATACTTTGCAGATTCTACCGTAAAGTTACCTTCAATCATCACGTTTGTAGTATTCAATGTATCTGAAACTGCTGGGGAAGAGACAAATTTAGGATTTTCTTTTTCAACCTCTTCTGCAAAAGAATCTCCTTCTTCATAATCCATCCAAATCACAAGAAGATTATCAGGTGGGCCCATGTTTTTAATTTGTGTTGTAACCTCTCCAAATTTACTAGCGTCCTTTAATTGCAATGAAACAATTGGCGTGTTTTTCTCTGGATGAAAATCTTGCTTCGCACTTCCTTCTTTCACATCTGAACCATCTAATAATTTATTGTCATTCACATCTCGAAAACTTAATCTAGCAGAGGTAGCAATCATTTCCCTTGCCTCTTCCTGATCTTCAACTCCAGCAAGTTGAACCCGGATACGATCTTCTCCTTCAATATCGATATTGGCTTCACTAATTCCTAGCCTATCGACACGGTCATTAAGTGTTTGAACGGTTCCTTCTAGCAAATCTCTTGTTACATCTTGGTCTGTATCAACAGGTTCAACTTCATATAAGATTTCAAAACCACCTTGAAGATCTAAACCTAAATTAGTATCTTTTACAATGGATGATGCCGTTGTTCCAATTGTTCCAGCAAATAATAGAACAATTAAAAAAAAGGCAACGATTCTACCTCTATTTTTCATTTATGACTTCCTCCTTAACAAACTTCAACCAATTCAATAAATGATTGATTCTAATTTCCTAATAATGCTTCAATTGACGTCATAAGATCGTCATCATTTGTATAAGCACTTACTGTTAAATAACTCATAAATATAGTTGTACTTAAGTGAAATATATCTTGAACGGCTTCATGCAATCGTTTATTTGGAGAACCTTTCCAAACCTTTTCTTTTAAACACTCCCATATGTTATCATTTGTCGCTTGCTTATAGCCCATTAATTTAAACTCCATGACTTTACTTTCTAACGCGGGTTCTACCATTTCACGCCACTCATCAATCGGTCGTATCGACTCTTCCATTACAGTACCTCCTAAATAGGATATATGAAGTTATCAATTTAAATCAAACTTCTTGTCATGCTTGGCCAACTTCATTGCATATATATCATTGTATAGCAAATTTAATTATTTGAGAAGGCAGGTCATCCATGTTGTCAAAACAAACATTTTTGCAAGGAACGATTACTTTAATTATCGCAGGTATGATTACTCGTTTTTTAGGTTTCGTAAACCGCTTAGTCATAGCGCGCTTAATGGGTGAAGAGGGAGTTGGCCTTTACATGATGGCGCTTCCCACATTATTTTTAGTAATGGCTTTAACACAACTTGGACTACCTGTTGCCATCTCTAAACGAGTGGCTGAAGCAGAAGCGAAAAATGACCAAGCTAAGATCAAACAAATCCTTGTTGTTTCCCTTACTTTAACAGGGGGGGCTAGTATTCTATTCACAATTGGTATGGTCAGTATAGCTCCATTTATATCGAATACTCTTCTAACCGATAGTCGGACGGTTTATCCGCTACTTGCAATAAGTCCAATTGTACCTATTATTGCACTTTCTTCTGTCATAAGAGGTTATTTTCAAGGTAAGCAGAACATGAAACCCCAAAGTTTTTCTCAAGTAATTGAACAAATCGTAAGAATTACTTGTGTTGCCTTATTTGTAAAAATCTTACTTCCTTTTGGTGTGGAATATGCGGCTGCTGGAGCCATGTTTAGTGTTATCCTAGGCGAATTTATTTCTTTAATGTATATGTTTTACTTATTTAAAAATAGAAAAACATTTAAGATGAAGTATCGGTTTTTATCTTATTTAAAAACAAGCAAAAATACATTAAAAGAGTTATTCTCCATCGCTTTACCAAGTACAGGAAGTAGATTCATTGGTTCTTTTTCAAACTTTTTAGAACCAATTATCGTCGCGCAAAGTCTCGCTTTAGCAGGTATCTCCACAACCCTTGTTACAAAACAATACGGTGAATTAACGGGTTATGTTATGCCTTTATTATTCTTACCAACATTTATTACACAATCTTTAGCCGTTGCTCTTGTTCCAAATATTTCCGAAGCAGATGCAAATAGAAATAAACAATTAATCCATTATCGAATTCATCAATCCATTCGTATTTCTTTTGCCTCTGGAGCAATTGCAACTGTCATCCTCACTCTTTTTTCGGTACCTATTTTAACATATATGTATGGTACAGGGAATGCAAGTCATTTTTTAGTTTTAATGGCACCTTTTTATATTTTACTTTATATCCAATCGCCACTGCAAGCAGCACTTAATGCACTTGACCTCGCAAAACCTGCTATGTGGAACAGTTTAATAGGATCCGCTATCAAATTTACCGTTTTATTTATGCTTGGTTCAAGTCCAGCATTTGGCATTACGGGAGTAGCTATTGCGATGTGTGTTGGTGTTGTCCTTATTACGCTACTCCACTTATTTACACTTAGAAAGATGATTCAATTTTACATTCCACTGATTGATATTTGTAAAATGATTGCACTGTTAGTACTTACTTGGTGGACTGGCAGTATGTTAAAAAGTATTTATCTAAATGTTGGACCGAATATCTTTTACTTTTTCTTCGTTCTAATCGTTTTAGTAATAATTTATATAGGATTTCTATTTTTATTAAAGTTTATTACGAAAGATGAGTTAGTGCAAATTCCAATTTTAAATAATTGGATTAAATGAGTCTTTTTTTAAATAAAACGGAATAGAATAAAAATAAAAGGACAAACAGGGGGGATATGTTTGCTTAGGTCACAATTTACCGGTTTACTATATGGCTGGGTTGTTATCTTTGGGTTAATTTTGATTTCAAGCGTAAGTTTAGCTCTATTACTCCGTTTTTCAAGCTTCAGTGAACCAGCATTATCATGGATCACTCTTGTCATAGGACTTTTATCACTTTTTATTGGCGGGCTTATCGCTGGTATGAAAGGAAAAACAAAAGGATGGCTCATTGGTGGAATAACAGGAGCGGGCTTTACATTATTTACATTTCTTGTCCAATATTTAGGCTATCAGCACGGATTCTCTGTCGAACAGAGTCTTCATCATGCAGGATTTATCGGAGCCGCATTACTCGGTGGAATAATTGGAGTGAATATTGCTGGAGAAGGTAAAGAATAAATAAAGAAAAAAGGATGTCTATGTTCAAACTGGACATCCTTTTTATTATTTACTAGTTTTGCTTGAAACATAATCAATCGTCATTCTTTACTTCACGAATGGCAGAACGATCATATGTAAGTTTCACACCTTCATCAGATTCAATGACAACAGTACCTTCATCAATTGCATGAATTACTCCATGAAATCCACCAATCGTTACTACAGAGTTACCTTTCTGAAGTGAATCTTGCATTTCTTTAACTTGCTTTTGTCGTTTTTGTTGAGGACGGATAAGCAAGAAATAGAAAATAGCAAACATTAACACAAGCATAATTAATGGGGATAATGCTTCCATTTTACCCCTCCTTCCTTAAAAATTTCGCGCATTCGGTTGATTTAAACCATATTGTTCAAAGAATGCTTCTTTAAAATCTCCAAGCCGATCTTCGCTTATTGCCTGTCGTACTTGTCTCATTAATTTTAACAGAAAATATAGGTTATGATAAGTAGTAAGCCTAAATCCAAATGTTTCATTACATTTAATCAAGTGACGTATATAGGCTCTAGTATAATTTCTGCATACGTGACAATCACAGTTTTCATCAATGGGGTTAAAGTCGCAGGCATATTTAGCATTTCGCACAACAAGCCTTCCAGTTGATGTCATACATGTTCCATTTCTAGCAATTCTGGTCGGTAGCACGCAATCAAACATATCTACCCCGCGAATGGATCCATCAATTAAGGAATCAGGTGAACCTACTCCCATTAAATAACGTGGTTTATCATCTGGTAATAAAGGTGTTGTAAACTCAAGAACTTTATTCATTACATCTTTAGGTTCACCAACAGACAAGCCACCAATTGCATAACCTGGAAAGTCTAAAGACGTCAAATCTTTTGCACTTAACTTTCTTAGGTCTTCATATTCTCCACCTTGAACAATCCCAAACAAACCTTGGGTATCTGGTCGTTTGTGAGCCTCCAAACACCTTTCTGCCCAACGAGAAGTTCGTTCTACCGAAGCCTTCATATAATCATGAGAAGCTGGATATGGAGGACATTCATCAAATGCCATCATAATATCCGAACCTAAAATATTTTGTATATTCATCGCTTTTTCAGGTGATAAAAATAATTTTTCACCATTCAGATGACTTCGGAAATGGACGCCTTCTTCCTTGATTTTTCTTCGTTCACTAAGGCTAAATACTTGAAATCCTCCTGAATCAGTTAAAATCGCGTCATCCCAATTCATAAATTTATGAAGCCCGCCTGCTTCTTCGATAATCTCTTCGCCAGGTCGTAACCATAAATGATAAGTATTTGATAATATAATCTTCGCATCCATTGACTGTAAATCTTCAGGACTCATTGTCTTTACAGTAGCTAGTGTCCCTACTGGCATAAAGGTAGGTGTATCAAATGATCCATGTGGTGTGTGAACTCGTCCGAGTCTCGCACCTGTTTGTTTACATATCTTAATTAATTCATATGTTATAGGGGGCATATTCATACTTCCTTTTCTATATAATAAACATCGCATCTCCAAAACTAAAAAAACGATAACGTTTGTGAACCGCTTGTTTATATGCTGATAAAATTGTTTCTCTTCCAGCTAATGCACTTACAAGCATAATAAGACTTGATTTTGGTAAATGGAAATTCGTCACCAAGCCATCGATTGCTTTAAATTCATACGAAGGGTAAATAAAAATATCTGTCCACCCACTTGATTCTGTAAAAACACCATTATTCTCTTGTGCAATTGTTTCAAGTGTTCTTGTCGATGTAGTTCCTACCGCTATTATTCGTTGATTATTCTCTTTCGCTTTTGTTAAAGTATCTGCAGCTCCCTTCGACATATGAAAAAATTCAGAGTGCATTTTATGTTCTTCAATCTTTTCAGCACTTACGGGACGAAATGTTCCAAGTCCTACATGTAAAGTGATAAATACGATATTCACACCTAATTCCCGAATCTCTTCAAGTAGTTGCTTTGTAAAATGAAGTCCGGCTGTCGGTGCAGCGGCAGATCCTTTCTCTTTAGCGTAAACAGTTTGATAACGTTCCTGCTCTGGTAATTGCTCTTTAATATATGGGGGAAGAGGCATTTCCCCTAGCTCATCAAGAATTTCATAGAAAATACCTTCATATGAAAATTCTAGAATGCGGCCGCCATGCTCTTTTATATCTTTACATATAGCTGTAAGTTTTCCATCTCCAAAGGTAAGTTCAGTTCCCACTTTAACTTTTTTGGCTGGTTTAATAAGAACTTCCCACTCATCACCTTCTATTCGATGTAAAAGCAATACTTCGACCTTTGCACCGGTATCGACCTTAGTACCATATAGTCTTGCTGGCAAGACACGTGTATCATTTAATACAAGACAGTCGCCTTTTCTTAAATAACTTTTAATATCCGTAAACTGTTTATGTTCCATTTCCTTCGACTTACGATTTAATACGAGCATCCTTGAAGATGAACGGTCTTTTAATGGAGTTTGAGCAATAAGCTCTTCAGGTAAGTGAAAATCAAATTCTTCAATATTCATAATTAAACTCCTATCCAGCTTTCAAATCTGTTTTTAACGAAATTTCCCGATGATAAAAAAGATAACGGAAAGTATTATACTAACTATGATTGATGTCATTATCGGAAAATAAAACGTTGTATTTCCCTTTTTAAATACAATATCACCCGGTAACTTTCCTATAATACTCCATAAAATTCCTATAATTAAAAACAATACACCGAGTAATATAAATATCTTTCCTAAGTTCATATCTATCCCCCATTAACTGGCAGTAATACCCCCACTTCAAGATTTCGAGAGGAACTAAGAAAGATAAGTGGGGGATAAACTGCCAGTAAATGTCCAATTCTGCTCAACTAACAATCAGTGGGGGAGAAGAACCCATTGATTGAAGTTTCGCTTTATTGATCCTTATCCCTTCATTTTTAAAACTGGAGAGGATTTTATTGAACAGTAATGAATTGGCGATTAAATATATAGAAGAAAAAAACTTTGAAAAAGCTGCAGAACTGCTAAATGATGCAATTACTGAAAACCCAAATGATCCACTGGGATATATTAATTTTGGGAATTTATTATTACATATGAATGATTATAAGCGTTCGAAACGCTTTTTCGACAAAGCGGTGGAGCTTCAACCAGGAGCTGCAACTGCATATTATGGTCTTGGAAATGTATATTATCAGCAAAAAAAATTTAAAGAAGCACAAAAGAACTATAAAAAAGCAATCGAATCGGGCCTGGAAGAGGGAGATGTATTTTATATGCTTGGCATGGCGTTTAAAGGGGATGAGCAAGACTTGCTAGCCTTGCCTTATTTACTTAGAGCGACAGAAATCAACCCAAAAGATACCGAGTCACTTTTTCAGTATGGATTAACTTTAGCGCAAACTAATTATATTGATGAAGCAAAGTCAATTTTTGAAAAGATCATTGAATCAAACGAGAAACATGCAGATGCACATTATAATTTAGGGGTTATTGCCTTATTTCATGATCAGTCTGACGAAGCACTTCATCATTTTGAAGAGGCTTTATCCATTCAACCAGACCATCTATTAGCAGCCAACGGGAAACAAAAAGTATATAAAGCATTGAATGAATAGAGAGGGTTAGTCATGACTCTAATAGACCAATCAAACGAAAAAGCTTATTTTAAAGGAGAACTCTTGTTTACCATTTTTCATAATGAACAAGAGCATTTTTCTATTGCCAAAATAAAAATTCATGATACGAATACAGACTTCAAAGAAAAGGAAATTGTAATAAAAGGATACTTTTCCAACTTGCAGGAAGGAACTCCCTATTCATTTTATGGTCAGTTTGAAAATCATGCGAAATTTGGACTCCAATTTTCAATTGATTCTTACCAGACTTTTGTCCCTGACACGAAAGATGGTTTAATTGCTTATTTGTCCAGTGATATGTTTTATGGAATTGGAAAGAAAACAGCGGAAAAAATTGTTGACCAATTAGGAGAAACAGCAATTTCTAAAATACTAAATGATTCTAGTGTTTTATCAAACATACAAGGGCTTAAAAAAGAAACAAAAGAAAACTTAGTCAAGGCATTAAAAGAAAATCAAGGGTTTGAGCATGTGGTCGTTTATTTGTCTAAATATGATATTGGTTTAAAAATGGCCCAAAAGATATATCAGGAATATAAGGAAGAAGCCATCGATTATCTTAAGGAAGATCCTTACCAATTTGTCTTTGATATTGATGGGTTTGGTTTTCAAACAGCGGATCATATTGCTAGATTGAATGGTCTTCCTTTAACACATCCAAACCGAATTGGAGCAGGTTGTATTTATATTTTACAACAAAGCATTCAACAAGGACATGTTTATTTACCAATTGATGTGTGTATTAGAAAAGTAATTCAGTTACTGACAAATTCTGAACAGATTATTGGGGTGGAAAATGTCTCAGAGGTGTTGGAGATTTTAAATAAAGATAAATCCGTCATTATTCAGGAAAGAAAAGTATTTTTGCCATCTCTTTATTATGCTGAAGATGGTTTTGCATCCCATATTAAACGACTCCTGGAAAAACCGATTGAACATCAGACTTCATTAGCTGAACTAATGAAGATAATAGGTGAAATAGAAGAAGCTGAAATCTTAAATTATGGAAAAGAGCAATTTAATGCAATTAATCAAGCTCTTCATTCTAAAATTATGATTCTAACTGGGGGACCAGGAACTGGAAAAACAACGGTTGTTAAAGGTATTATTAATGCCTACTCAAGCATTCATAATATATCAAGTAATACGCAAGATTATGAAGACAAGTCAGAGTTTCCTTTTATACTGACAGCTCCTACGGGAAGGGCAGCAAAGAGATTAACAGAGTCAACAGGATTACCAGCAGTAACTATTCATCGATTGCTTGGCTGGAATGGTAATGATGGATTTGAGAAAGATGAGCATAATCAATTATCTGGTAAACTACTCATTGTCGATGAATTTTCGATGGTTGATATTTGGATAGCGAATCATTTGTTTAAGGCGTTACCTAACGATATTCAAGTCTTACTTGTTGGTGATGAAGATCAACTTCCTTCTGTTGGACCTGGACAAGTGCTATCCGATTTATTAGAGAGTGAGGCAATTCCTTGTGTGAGTCTTCATGAAGTTTATCGACAAAAAGAAGGTTCAAAAATAATTCAGCTCGCTCATGAAATAAAAAATAATGAATGCACCATCGAGTCCTTGCAAAATGATAAAGATTTTAGTTTTATTCCATGTAGAGAACACTATTTTATTGATGTGCTAACTAAAATTTTAGTGAAGGCTGATGAAAAAGGGATTGAAATGAAAGATATTCAAGTTATGGCACCAATGTACCGTACAAGAGTTGGAATACATGACATCAACCAAGCACTACAACAGTTAATCAATCCTAAGTCTAGACAAAGAAGAGAGGTCACTGTAAATCAGGATGTCGTTTTCCGAGTTGGAGATAAAGTGATACAACTCGTTAATCAACCTGAAGATAACGTATTTAACGGTGATATAGGTGAAATAGTAGCTATTTTTAAAGAAGAGGAAAATAAAGAAAACGTTGAACAGCTTGTTGTTTCTTTTGATGAGCGGGAGGTTGTTTATGAACGAAAAAATTATGGTAACATTATGCATGCATACTGTATTTCGATTCATAAATCACAGGGAAGTGAATTTCCAATTGTTTTAATGCCCGTTTTTTCTTCTTATCGTCGAATGTTAAGAAAAAATTTACTTTATACTGGATTGACGCGGGCTAAGCAATCATTGATTATTTGTGGTGAGAAACAGTCTTTTTTAAGTGGTATAGAAACGCTTGATACAAATAAACGATATACTTCTTTAAAAGAACAGCTAGCGTATCGAATTAATGTACCACATGAAGAGTACAATGATGAGGATGATGAAGATTTATCTCCGTATGATTTTCTCTGAAAACGAAAGCAGATCATGTGCCATATTTAATAGAACCGTATTTCCCGAAACCTTCATAAAAAGTGATTGTTAAAACATTACCTGGTTAATTTCTATGTCAAATAATGTATATTTTATTGTGATTTGGAAAATATAATATAATATCTACATTAAATATAGGGGAGATTTTATGTTATTAAAATGCCCGAATTGCAATAGTATTAATCTGGGAAAAATTGGTTCCCAACAATATTATTGTTGGGATTGCTTTATTGAGATGACCATTTTAGATAATAAAATAAATATCCACCAGGTAGAAGCGGATGGATCTTTAAGCTCGTTGGACGACTTATTTACTGATGAAGAAAGAAAGGTTTATTGGTAAAGCTTTTATGTTCAGAAATAAAAATCCACGCTATTTATTAAACTGGCTTATAACTGGGATTATCTTTTTTGTTTTTATTTATTTACTAGTTAAGCTGTTTCCGTATTATAAAGTGTTTTTTTCGTTTTTATGGCATCTTTTTGCTCCTTTTTTAATTGCTTGTTTTATTGCTTATTTACTCTTCCCCATTATTGAAAAGATACATCAATATCGTGTTCCGAAAGGGATTGCTATCTTGATTATTTATTTGGTGTTTTTCGGTGGACTAACTTATTTAGGCTACCGATTCTACCCAAAAGTCGTTCTTCAATTAAGAGATTTAAATGAACAACTCCCACATTTAGTGGAAATGTATGAAACAGCGATATACCAAATATATGAATCTACATCATTTTTGCCTGAAACCGTACATGATAAAATGGATCAAGTAATTAATAGTCTTGAGAAAAAACTAGATGATCTTACGGGGAGACTCATTGGTGGGGTTACGAAAATATTTGATATGATTGTCTTTATCACGGTATTGCCAGTTTTAGTTTTTTATTTTCTTAAAGATTATGAAGGGATTAAGAAATATGTTCTAAAATTTATTCCAAGTAAATATCAAAGAACAGTACTGCATATTGTTCAAGGGATTGATGAGAGTTTAGGAAATTATATCCGTGGACAATTACTGGTAAGTTTGTTTGTGGGCATCGTCACATATCTGGTGTTTGAATTTCTGGATATTAACTACTCATTGTTATTAGCAATCATTATGGGACTTACGAATATCATTCCTTATTTTGGTCCTATTATTGGAGCAGTTCCAGCGGTTGCGGTAGCTGCCACGATATCAGAAAAAACAGTTGTATTTGTATTGCTTTCTGTTTTTGTTATTCAGTTGATTGAAAGTAATCTGATTTCCCCTTATGTTGTTGGAAAAAGCATTGCAATCCATCCTGTTGCTATTATATTCGTGTTGCTAGTAGGTAGTAGTTTAGCAGGTGTAGTAGGGATGATTTTAGCGGTCCCGATTTTAACCATTATGCGGGAAGTTATCAGGCGAATTATAGCTGTTAAACATGAATATTGACTTTTATATTAAAATTTTATATACTATCGCTAACAAAGTAAAAAACGTTGAAAGTAAGGAGTACATGGAACTCCATTCCTAGAGAGGGATTTTCATCTGGCTGAAAAAAATCCTGAATGAGAGCCATGGAAGCTATACTGGAGTGCGGCCAATCCCCGCCGGTATCAGACCGTTAACATGACGAAGAGATGAACATAAGTATATATGTTCATAATTAGGGTGGTACCGCGAACAATCTCGTCCCTGCAACATTGCAGAGAGGAGATTTTTTTAATTTCTGTTAATAAATCCATTAAATGGGTTAACCGCTTCAAGTGTAATGTATCTATTGTATTAGGAAATGACTTTAAATTGCTGGCTAGTATAAGAAGTGATGGGTATGAGTTCACTCTAGTATTTGAATTAGTACATAAATAGGTAAAATGGAGGAATTATAATGAAAAAATTATCTTCTGCACAGATTAGGCAAATGTTTATTGACTTTTTTATTGAAAAGGGGCATCGACAGGAACCTAGTGCACCGCTTGTTCCTAAGGACGACCCGACATTACTTTGGATTAACAGTGGTGTAGCCACATTAAAAAAATACTTTGATGGTCGGGTAGTTCCTGATAATCCCCGAATTGTTAATGCACAGAAAGCTATTCGTACAAATGATATCGAAAACGTCGGCTATACTGCAAGACACCATACTTTTTTTGAGATGCTTGGGAACTTTTCCATTGGCGATTATTTTAAAAAAGAATCAATCGAGTGGGCATGGGAATTTTTAACAAGTGAAAAATGGATAGGCTTTGATCCCGAATTATTATCTGTAACGGTTCATCCAGAAGATGATGAAGCATATGATATTTGGTTAAATGATATTCAACTTCCAAAAGAAAGAATAATTCGTCTTGAAGAAAACTTTTGGGATATCGGTGAAGGACCAAGTGGACCAAATAGTGAAATCTTTTATGACCGTGGTGAAAGTTATGGAAATGATCCAAATGATCCCGAATTATATCCGGGAGGAGAAAATGAACGATATTTAGAAATATGGAATTTAGTTTTCTCCCAGTTTAATCATAATCCTGACGACACATATACTCCTTTGCCAAGTAAAAATATTGACACTGGTATGGGATTAGAGCGAATGGCATCTATTATACAAGATACACCAACTAATTTTGAAACAGATTTATTTATGCCCATCATTCGTAAAATAGAAGAAATTGCAACTGTAAAATATACGAGTAGTACAGAAGCGAACACAGCTTATAAAGTAATCGCGGACCATATACGTACGGTTGCTTTTGCAATTGGAGATGGTGCACTGCCTTCCAATGAAGGGCGTGGCTATGTTTTACGCCGTTTAGTTAGGAGAGCGGTTCGTTTTGCGAAGCAACTTGGTATTGATAAACCATTTATGTATCATTTAGTTGAAACAGTCGGAGAAATTATGAAAGATTTCTATCCACAAGTATTAAAGCAGCATGATCTTATTGAAAATGTAATTAAAGTGGAGGAAGAACGATTTCATGAGACATTAAATGAAGGCTTATATATTTTAACCTCGATTATAAAAAAGGAAAAAGCAAAAGGGAGTACTACTTTTCCTGGTACAGATGTTTTCCGACTTTACGATACATATGGATTTCCAAAAGAATTAACGGAAGAATATGTAGCAGAACAAGGATTTACGATTGATGAAGATGCCTTTAACAAAGAAATGGAAAGACAACGTGAACGTGCAAGAAGTGCAAGACAAAAAGTGGACTCCATGCATGTACAAAATGATATATTTACAAAACTCGATGTCAGCAGTGAATTTATTGGTTATAAAAACTTAAAAACGAAAACAAAAATAGTTGAAATGATAAAAGATTCTTCCTTTGTAAAATCTGCGAATCCAGATGAAAAGGTAATGATTATACTTTCAGAAACCCCTTTTTATGCAGAAAGTGGGGGACAAGTAGCCGATACGGGCTGGATTTATGCTAATGGAGTATCAGCCTATGTAGAAAATGTTCAAAAGTCACCAACAGGTGAACATATACACCAAGCTCGAATTAAAGAAGGAAAAATTGAAGTCGGTCAAGAGGTTGAAGCAATAGTAGATGAGGAATTTAGAACAAGAATTACGAAAAACCATACAGCTACTCATTTGCTTCATCAAGCATTAAAAGATATACTTGGAAGTCACGTTAACCAGGCAGGTTCTTTAGTTTTACCTGATCGCCTACGATTTGACTTTACCCATTTCAATGCTGTGAATGATAAAGAGTTAAAAGAAATCGAACATATAGTTAATGAGAAAATTTGGCAATCTATTCCATTAGTTATTGACCATAAAAAGTTAGATGAAGCAAAACAAATGGGGGCAATGGCATTATTTGGTGAAAAGTATTCCGATATTGTTCGAGTGGTCCAAATAGGCGACTATAGCATTGAATTATGTGGTGGCTGTCATGTGGTCAATACATCTGAAGTTGGACTATTCAAAATTGTATCCGAAGGTGGAATTGGAGCAGGAACGAGAAGAATTGAAGCTGTAACAAGCAAAGATGCTTATGATTACCTTAATAATAAAGAAGGTTATTTAAGAGAGACAGCATCATTGCTGAAAACTACAGATGAAAATGTCCCGAAACGAATCGAAGAGCTCCATCACGAAATGAAACAACTGCAAAAAGAAAATGAATCTTTACAAGCAAAATTAGCTCACGTGGAAGCAAGTTCAATTATCGAACAAGCTGAAAATGTTAATGGTATTCAGGTACTGACACAAAAAGTTGATGTAAAAGATATGAATCAATTACGCACAATGGTTGATGACTTGAAACAACAGTTGGAATCAGGAGTCATACTTTTAGCTGCTGAAAATAATGGTAAGGTTCAATTGGCTGCAGGAGTATCAAAGGATTTAGTTAAAGAAGGATTACATGCAGGAAACTTAATTAAACAAGCAGCAATCCTCTGTGGAGGTGGTGGAGGTGGAAGACCTGATATGGCACAAGCTGGTGGTAAAGATCCATCTAAAATTAATGAAGCATTAAGTTACGCAATAGAATATGTCTCCAAAGTGAAAAGTTTTTAAAAAAAGATTAAATCATAACACAAAAGATATTATAAATAAGGTAAACATGTTAAAATATCTTTAAGAAGGGTAAATTTTGGAATGAGGTGTCACAATGAGCTCTATTGATAAGACAATGAAATTCAATTTCTCCGAAGAACCATTTGATCAGGATATAAAAGAAATTTTAATGACTGTTCATGAGGCGCTAAAAGAAAAAGGTTATAATCCAATCAATCAAATTGTTGGCTACTTATTATCAGGTGATCCTGCCTACATTCCTAGATATAACGATGCTCGTAATTTGATACGAAAAGTGGAACGAGATGAAGTTATTGAGGAGCTGGTCAAATATTATCTTGAACACCAGCAACATGGTAAGCAATGAAAATATTAGGACTTGACGTCGGTTCAAAAACAATTGGTGTTGCTGTTAGTGATGCTTTAGGTTGGACAGCCCAAGGATTGACGACCATTTCTTGGGACGAAAATAATATGACATCTGCTGATGATGAGTTAGAGGATATAATAAATGAACATGACATTGGAAAAGCTGTAATAGGACTACCTAAAAATATGAATGGTACGATTGGAGAACGTGGAGAGATTGCAAAAATTTATGCATCACGTTTTGAGAGAGTACACCAAATACCTGTCGTATTATGGGACGAAAGGTTAACAACAGTTGCGGCTGAGCGTGTTTTGCTTGAAGCGGATGTAAGTCGAAACAAAAGAAAACAGGTAATTGATAAAATGGCTGCTGTGATGATTTTACAAGGATATCTTGATCAATTTAATTAAAAAAATGGATGGTGACTTTTATGGCACTTGAAGAAAATGAACGAATCATAATTCCGGATGAAAATGGGGAAGAAAATTTATTCGAAGTCTTATTTACCTTTGATGTCGATGATACAAAACAATCGTATCTTGCAGTCGTCCCAATTGAACAAAAAGATGATGATGAGGTAGAAGTATATGCTTTCCGTTATGAAGAAAACGGAGATAATGACAATGATTTGGCATTATTTCCGATTGAAACGGATGAAGAATGGGAAATCGTTGAAGAAATGCTTCACACATTAGCGGATGAAGAAGAATTAAAGTGATAGACCAAGACCTGCTTTACATTAGATAGCTGGTGTCTAGTTGACATCAGCTTTTTAAACGTGTGTAAAATCCCGCTTTTAGATATAACTTTAGAATTTCATCAAAGTCTAGCACATTTAGTGGAATTTTAGTATAATGTAGCAGACGAAAGGGGGAGAATGAGTGTTCAAGAAAAATAAGAAAGAAGATTTTCGAAAAAATTTAGCTGCTCGAAGTGAAGAAGCAAGTACTGTCCGAAAAATTGTATTTATTATTATTATTTCACTTTCACTCATCTTGCTAATAGGCGGAATTTCAGGATATATGTATATAAAATCCGCTTTACAACCTGTTGATCCTGACAATGAAAATGGTGTTGAAGTTGAAATCCCCTTAGGTTCGACTTCCTCAACGATAGGTAATATTCTTGAAGAAGAGAACATAATAAAAGATAGTCGGGTTTTTCGTATCTATACCAAAATTAAAAATGAGTCGGAATTTCAAGCTGGCAGTTATACATTCACCCCTGCGATGACGATTGATGAAATTATTGAATCATTGAAATCGGGTGTACTTGTCAAAGCACCAATTGATAAAGTTACAATTCCTGAAGGGAAAACAGTAGAAGAAATTGCCGAGATTTTTGCCGAAAATAACTATTTTTCAAAAGAAGATTTTATGGACAAGGTAAGTGATACGGATTATGTTGAATATCTTCTTGAAACATATCCTGCTATTTTATCAGATACCATATTAGATAAAGATATTAGAGAACCACTGGAAGGTTATTTGTTTGCTGCTACTTATGATATTTATGTTAAAAATCCGGACTTGGAAAAAATGATCGAAACAATGCTTGATAAAACGGTTGAGGTTGTTACTCCTTATTTAGATGATATAAAGGATAAAAACCTTACTGTTCATGAAGCATTAACATTTGCTTCACTTGTTGAAAAGGAGGCAGGTTCAAAAGATCAACGTAAAGGTATTGCAGGTGTGTTTTATAATCGACTAGAGGAAGGTATGCCTCTACAAACGGATCCAACTGTTCTATATGCAATGGGAGAACATAAAGATAAGGTATTACTGAGTGACCTTGAGATTGAGTCTCCTTATAATACGTATGTAATTGAGGAATTGCCAATTGGTCCAATCTCGAACTTTAGCGAGAATTCTTTAGAAGCAAGTTTGCACCCTGAGGAATCAGATTATAAATATTTTCTTCATGATGAAGAAGGCGGCATTCATTTTGCTGAAACACATGAGGAACATGTAAAGCTTAAACAAAAATATATCAATTAATTATGCAATTTACTTAAGCATATCGTTTCGTCCATTTGCACAAGTATATCAAGCTGGTGTAAATAGATAGGGAATGTGAGACATCACATTTCCCATTTTTTATAATTAAACTACATGAAATATAACGATAAAAAATGAGGTTTCTTATATGAATAATGAAGTATCCAATTATTTA
Organism: Candidatus Avamphibacillus sp.; assembly: GCA_035301745.1. Lineage (GTDB taxonomy): Bacteria > Bacillota > Bacilli > Bacillales > Amphibacillaceae > MSJ-26. The sequence goes on along the minus strand of DATGTS010000057.1, from coordinate 1,544 downwards.
TCAAATCTGTTACCTAATGAAAAAGATTGGGTGAAAGATTTGCAAAGACAAGCAAAAATAGATCATGTCCCAATAATGGATCCAGTTTCCATGCAGTTTGTTATGCAATTAATTCGCTTAAATAAACCGAAAAGAATTTTAGAAATAGGAACTGCAATTGGGTATTCAGCTTTGAGGATGCTTGAAGCTAACCCTGAGAGTTCAATATTCACTATTGAAAAAGATGAGGCTAGGTATGAGCAGGCAGTTAATAATATTAAGAAGTATGATCTGAATAAGAAAGTCAAAATTATTTATGGTGATGCATCAGAGGTAATGGAAAATGAACTTCCAAAAACAGAGCGTTTTGACTGTGTTTTTATTGATGCTGCAAAAGGTCAATACAAAAGCTATTTTAATCTCGCTGATAAACTGTTGGAAGAAAATGGATTTATTATAGCGGATAACGTATTATTTAAAGGATATATAGCAAATGCTAATGATGACCATCCACGACGCTATCGTAAACTCATTAAGAAATTAAAGGAGTTTAACGAGTGGATTTCAAATCTTCCAAGCTATCGCACGTCTATTGTACCAATTGGAGATGGGGTAGCAATCAGTTATAAAAACAGTCGAGAGGAGTTTTGATTTATGAAGAGAAGACCTGTTGTAATAGGTGTAGCAGGTGGGAGTGGAAGTGGGAAAACGTCCGTAACAAAGTCGATATCCAAACGGTTTCCTGAACAGTCCATCCTTGTTATCGAGCAGGATTATTACTATAAAAATCAAAGTCATCTTTCTTTTGAGGAGCGATTGAATACGAATTATGACCATCCGCTCGCTTTTGATAATGATTTATTAATTGAACATATTGAAAAACTTCTTCAAAGCAAACCTGTGAATAAACCTGTTTATGATTATAAGATGCATACAAGATCAAAAGACACTATCCCCATTAAGCCAAAAGATGTTATTATTATTGAAGGTATTTTAATACTTGAAGATCCAAGATTAGTTGATTTAATGGATATTAGGGTTTTTGTCGATACAGATGCAGATATACGAATTATTCGGAGGCTTACAAGAGATATAAAAGAACGAGGCAGAACTTTTGATTCCGTCATTGATCAATATGTCAATAATGTAAGACCGATGCATTTGCAATTTGTTGAACCGACAAAACGGTATGCCGATATTATTATACCTGAAGGCGGTGAAAACCATGTGGCCATAGATATTATGGCTACGAAAATTGAAACGATTTTGACAAAGAACCGTACAAACAATTAAAATCTATTTACATTTAAAAGGAAATGGTATCAATTAAGAGTCTAAAATATAATAATACTTTTAAAATTGAGCATCATACTTTACAATATTATTACTAATATATATATAAAGAGTACTGTAATAGTTAATAAATTGGACTCATTCAAAGTTATTGTTTATAACCTCATACTTAGGTAAAAAGATAAAAAAGGAGTGTTTTTGATGTCAGAAGAGAAGAGTTATTATATGACACAAGAGGGGAAAGAGAAATTAGAAGAAGAATTACATTATTT
>DATGTS010000056.1:0-32954 GCA_035301745.1 Candidatus Avamphibacillus sp. | reverse complement strand
TTCTTGATATAATATGTTCCACGGGAAGGCCTCTCTCTATATGTATTTGCCCTAGTAAGCATACATTTATGATAGAGTGCCTTCTCTTTTTTATCTAGAAAAATATACTGGAATATTCCCCGAGTAAAAGTTTACACATATTTTTATGATGGTCTCATTTATATCTTTATTTTTATTGTTACTAACTGCTTGTGGCGGGGAAGAAACGAGTCGTCAAGCAGAATACGATACAACAAAAAAGATGGTTGTTGATATTTTACAGACAGAAGATGGAAAAAAAGCATTAGGTGAAATTTTAGCTGATGAAAAAATGAAACAACAATTAGTTATGGATTCAGATACAGTAAAAGAAGCCATAAACGAATCTGTTGCCTCCGAAGAAGGAAAAAAAATGTGGGAAACATTATTTAAAGATCCCGAGTTTGCCAAAGAATTCGCTAAGTCAATGGAAGACGGACAAAAGAAGTTGATGAAGGATTTAATGAGTGACCCTGATTACAAAAAAAAGATGCTTGATTTAATGAAAGATCCCGAAATGACTGATCAAATGATGCAATTATTAAAGAGCCAGGAGTTTAGTGAACACCTGCAAAAGTCCATTCAAAAAACATTTGAAAATCCAATCTTCCAAGCAAAAATACAGGAGATATTACTTAAAGCTGCGGAAGAACAAGGCCAAGGTGGACAAAAACAAGAGGGTCAAGGAGGACAACAAGGATCAGGAGGAGGTTCAAGCGGTGGCGGGGAAGGTGGCGGGGAAGGTGGCGGAGGTGCGAGTTAGTATAGACTTCGCTAACCTTATTCTCCCTAATAAAAAAAGCTAAGGAGAATGACCTGTCCTTTAGAGGAGAGGCGCAGTCCCTTAGCTTTTTACTAATTAATCTTCAAGTTGTGCAACGACTTTTGATGCAATAAGATGATATGCTTTTCCGGTCGGATGATCTTCCTGATAAATCGATGGGGCAAATTCGTCTTCGCTTTCATATGGTTGTTTAAGCGCAAGTTGACCAAGTACTTTCGTTTTTAAAACTTCAGCTAATTTTTTACCGCCACCTCGTCCAAAGACATATTCCTTTTCACCTGATTTACTTTCATAATAAGCCATGTTTTCAATAATACCTAGAATTTCATGGTCTGTTTTAATTGCCATTTGACCTGCACGAGCAGCAACAAACGCAGCAGTTGGATGTGGTGTTGTAACGATAATTTCTTTACATGTTGGCAGCAACTCATGTACATCCATTGCAACATCCCCAGTACCCGGTGGTAGGTCAAGCAGTAGATAATCAAGGTCGCCCCACTCTACTTCTTTAAAAAAGCTATTAAGCATTTTTCCGAGCATAGGTCCACGCCATATAATTGGCGAGTTATCCTCTACAAAGAATCCCATTGAAATGACTTTAACACCAAATCGTTCAACAGGAATAATTTTTTCTCCGCGAACAGCAGGTCTATGTTCAATACCCATCATATCTGGCACACTAAATCCATAAATATCCGCATCGATTATACCGACTTTTTTACCTAGGCGCATAAGCGACATCGCTAAGTTAACAGTAACGGTTGACTTTCCAACTCCACCTTTACCACTGGAAACCGCGATGAAATGAGGCTGCTTAGCTCCACCCATTAAGGACTGTTCTTGCTGATTCTCTGCTGCAGGCTGATATTTTTGAATGATTTCTGCTGGCAACTGTTCAAAACGTAACCCCACTGTGGTGGCTCCATTCTTTTTCAAAATGCCTACTACCTCTTGCTGCAATTGCATTTGCTCAGCAGTATTTGTCTTACTAATACCTAGTTTGACACTAACATGCTTTTTTTCCTCTCGGATGGTCACTTGTTTAATACCATCAAGTTCCTCAAAAGTTCTATGTAAAAATGGATCTTTAATAGGGTTAAGCAATTCTATGACTTCTTCTTTTGTTAACATGTTTACACCTTCCTTTTTACTAACTGTAGTACATCTATGAATATGCTTTCAAAAAGCAGTGAAAAAATAATCCAGAATAACTAGATTTCATCTGTTTTCCCTACTTTTTAGTATGTACATACGACTTTTTATATGTCTAAGGCTAGTATAACATAATTCATTCAAAATCTAAGTGATATGAATCATAAGGAAAGTGAGATTACTTCTTAAATCATCAGAAATATTAGTTAAAAATAGGGAACACTATTCCTCTTTCGGTTCCGGTTCTTCGGTTGCATAACGCAGGATACCTTCATAAATACTCGCGGCCATTTGATTTTGGTATTCCTCTTGTTTTAATTGTTCTCTCTCTTCATCATTCGATAAAAAACCAATTTCAACTAATGAACCAGGTACGTCCGCATTTTTAAGAAGATAAAGTGTATTAATGGCTAGTGGAGATCTTGTCGTGTTTTCTAAGTTATCAATTATTTCAGCCTGAATCATTTTGGCTAAGTGCTTACCTTCCTCACTCTCTGGATAATAAAAAGTTTGTGCTCCTCTCCAACGAGGTGAAGGAATTGCATTTAAATGAATGGTGACAAACAGATCTGGGTTTTTATCGTGAATAAAGTCAAGTCGGTTTCGAATATCTTCTGACTTCCGCTTTGATAGCCCTTTTGTATTTTCATCTGCTAAATCGGTATCCGTTTCGCGAGTTAAATAAACTAAAGCTCCAGATTGCTGTAAGTAAGATTGGAGCTTCTTAGAAACTGCAAGAGCAATATCCTTTTCTGACGTCTCATCTTTTCCCACTGCTCCCCCATCAGGTCCTCCGTGTCCTGGATCAATGACAATTGTCTTACCTGATAAAGGGAGTGACCAAGATTCCCACGTGGTCTCTGTTTGATTAATTGGTATCTGAATTAAAAAACCTAAAGCAATAAGTCCAATTACCCAGCCAGCTTTTTTATAAAATCCTCTCATCAATTTCGCCCCTCATCTTTTTTTACTCTCATTATTTTATGGGACAAGTCTGTTTTTTATGACTTTTAGGGTAATACTTCTTTTAATAAAAAATGACGCCCTCAACATAAGGGGGCGTCATTGTTCAGATTCTACTTCACTTTTTATTTTCTCAAGGGTTTGTGCTCTTTTTTCTCCATCGGTATACCACTTATTCTGCATTTCTTTCACTTTATCCGTCATTTGAAAATAGAATTGCTTTATTTGATCTTTTCCATATTTATTCAGCGCCCATCCAAGTAATATTCCTCCAGCAGAACCAAACAAAATGGTAAAGCCCTTTGACTTTTTATTCTCACTCTGCTTTGTCATGGGTGCCAGTCCCTTCAGCATTTGCTTGTTTCATTTTTTTGCGTTTTTTCAACCAGTAATAGGCAAGGGCAAAACCGCCGTAGATACCTCCCAATTGATTCTTTTCGGCCATATCTTTTCCTGCTTCTGTGCTTTCTTTTAATGTATCAGTCATATCAACCAGTGAAGAGGAGAAGCGACGTGTTACATTCCCTACATCTCCTACAATATAAAATAATGGACTTAATTGTTCTAGCTTTGCATTTACATCTGCAAGTGTATTATTACTTTCACTAATTAAACTGCCTGTTTCTTTAAAAATATCGTCAAGTTGTTCAGGTAAATTATCTACCGTTTTCTCTACTCCTTTAAGTACTCCAGCTAAATTATTCAATGCATGTGCTACAAAAACAGCAACAATTAATAAAGCTACACCAATGATAATAACACCTATTCCTGTTAACATCTTTATCCCTCTTTCCTTATTTGATTTAACGGTATTACATTTGTTTCTTCTTTTTCAGCTAGCTGTGTTTCTTGTGATGACTTTTTTCGTTTCCATTTGGAATAAAGTTGAATCGCAGCCTCACTCCATTTAATCCCTTCGATAAATGGTTGTGCTTGCTTGAAAATTTCTTCATCAGATGTCTTATTTCTCTTTGTTGTATACACCTCGTTGATGCTATGAACCGAAGTGCCAAGGTTTTCAACGGTATCAAAAAGAGTATCGGTTGCTTCTAATTTTTCGTTCACATCATAAATGAGCTTGCCTGTTTCACTTAGTGACTCTTTTAGTTGTGGTGTGATGTGCCGCAGTTGTTTTTCTACTTTTTCAAATGTATTTCCTACTGTTTTCATCGAGTCTGACACACGTTTTAATAGTAAGGAAATATAAATAGCAATAATGGCAAATGCAATCGAACATAACAGTATTGCGAAATAAATGATACCTTCCATTCGTTCACGCCTCCTCTTTCCCCATATTATACCACTCAATCAAATAAATAAAACGGAAAGTCTGGAAAAGAATTTATGGATAGATTCAGTGAAAATAACGTTACATTACTAGCAGCCTCACAAGCCTATTACTATTTGTTACCTATTCTTCCATTGCTTATTGTTGCACTCGGCAAAATTCCAGGGAACAATTGATAAATAAGGAGAGGCATAAGTAAAGCACTCTCCTTACTTTTAACGCGAAATAATGCCAATCATCATATCGCGGAACCAGCGATCATTCTTTAACTGATTCCATTTCACTTTACTCACCTGTAAAGAAGTGATGTAAGGTGAATGAGAGACAAATTTATCTTCCAGGTGCTTCGCAATCCAGTCCCCCGTTTCTAAACCTTCTTCTATTTCAACTTTCTTATCCATTTGAATCCCTGTTTGAACAGGTTCTCTAATTAATTCACCATTGATCATTTTCCAAATAGAGAGTTCATTTAGTGCATCTTGGTGGATTACAGTTGCATTTGGTGACTCTTCTGTAACTACTTCCAAATCTGCATGATATCCAGGAGCGAATTGATTTTCATCTGACGCTTCATTCATATCATTATTTGTTTCATTATTCATGTTATCGTTATTTTCATCAACGTTTACATCATCATTCAAACCACCGTTTAAGTCGCTATCGTCTCCCTCGTCATCATTCATATCATTATTTAAATCGGTACTACCTTCATCATGAGCATCATCAGCCATTTCTTCTAAAGAAACAAGAAATGAATACTTGCTATTCCCTTTTAAATTTAAATTCTCAGGAATCTGGCTTACTTTTTCAACTTTCCCTTCCATTGTCTGTCCACTTTCTTTCATTTCAATATAAACGGAAAGTCCGGATTCAACATCAAGATGTTCCTGTTCGGTTAGTTCACTTTTAACTACTAACTCATCAGATTGAATGGTTAAAAGCGGATCTTCCAACGTTTCAGATACACCTGAAACAATACCTTCATATGGACTCTCAACTGTAATCGTATCTCCTGTTTGGGTCAATTCAGACAGTTGAGATTCCACACTATTCAGTTCTGCATTTTTTTGTTCTAGTTCTTTTTCCTTTTCTGTTATATATTGTTCTTTAATGATTTCCGCTTGGCTTACATCTTGGGCACCATTTATTGCTTCTACAAAACGGATGAGAAATGATTCTTCTGGATCACTTGTATCTTCCCCGTAGCTTTGAGAAAGCCCTGAACCCTCAGCGGAACTGGGCGGTTGATAACTTTCCATTTTTGAAATAGCTGCTTCAATCGCTAATATTTCACTATTTACCTTTTCAATCTCACTTTCCAATCTCGTTTGAGTTTCATAGTAATTATGAATTTGGTAGGTATATAGCGACTCTCCCAAGCGAATTTCCTCTCCCTTCTCTACAAGGAAAGATTGAAATTCTCCTAATTGATCATCAAAATAAACATAGTTTTCTGTGGAAAAATCAAGCACACCTTCCGTATGAATGAATTCATACATATCCTGTTCAGTTGTTTTCGTCCATTCTTTAACATGTGTGGTTTTAGCCACCTTTTGTTCTTTATCAAAGTAAATTAAACATACATTAACGATAATTAGGAGGGATGCCAACGCAAGCCAAATTTTATGTCTTCGATTGAGCTTCATCCGAACCACCCACTTATTATGTATTGATCAGCAACAGCAAATATAGTTGCAATTCCCCATCCTACCACCTGTAAAAAAATCACACTAAACCAGAGCCATTGTTTTTCCATATCTGTGGTTAAAGATTTAAGAAAATGAACTTGAAATCCAATAATCCATAATTGAAAAATACTTATCGCACCGAAAAGGTAAATAATCCAGGCATGTTCTGTTAAATAAGATGCAATAATTCCAAGAGATAATGGCGAAACATACCAGTCAAGTCCCGCAAAGAGCATTAACGGAATCCATAAAAGTCGTTCAATGAGCATGATCAACAATACGACCTGTTGCATGACGACTAATTTTTTATATGGAATATCGGTTAGTAATTTAAATAAATAGGAAGGAACAAATAAGACAAACAGGGCAAACAACAAACCAAATAATAATCGTCCGACAATAAACCAAAACTTACTAGCTTCATAGCCTTGCGCTCCAAGGTTAACAGCATCTTTTGAAATTAAGTTTGATCCGATTCCCAAGTATGCCATCCACATATAGATCAGCATACTTAGTACTACTAATAAAACGTTTGACTTCCAAATAGGTTTCATTTCTTCCACTTTACGGATTCGGAATAAGTGTTCCTTTATTGAAAATAAAAATTTAAAAACATTTGGTTGATAATTCATCCGATTCAATCCTTTACATTAAAATACTACACTTATTCATCATTTTACCCCAAAAATAGCCATTATCCTATTATTTCCCCATATTTTTTAGAATAGTAGTTTTTGACTATTTGAAAACAATGAAAATCTAGCCTCCCCTTCTTAAAAGAAATCGGATAAGGTGTAATAAGTTTGCTTTTGTGGAATCCAAGTCTCTAACCTTTTAACTTCTGCTTCGCTTCCTTCTATAAATCCCAATTCCAGTAAATCAATTGGTCGCTTATATCCGATAAACATTTTTGTAAACTGTTGAATGGAACATCGAATCATTTCCTGATTGTTCCCTTTTGACTTCATTTGAGTGACAGCTACACCGTTTCCATCATGACGCAACTCGTAAACTCCCTCATTTTCTGGGAAAAATTCATCCTCAACAAAAATTGTAATCGATTCTTGGGGGGATACTACATTAAATGGATATTTTTCCAAAAACGATAAGACATCCACTACTCTTGCCATAAAATAAGGTTTTATTTGTTGTTTGAACGTCGGTTCATTCATCAGTTCTGATAGCATATCACTTTCAGGTACATTCATTTTAATCGTATCAGCCATGGAATCATGATTGGCAATAAATTCCAATAACAATTTCAAACCATTTACATTACAATAAACCAGTTCATTGACCTCTAATACATTATCTTTCACCTGATAATGAATATATCCCTCTGCTTCATTGCTCTCATTATAAGCTATTGCCAGTTGTCCCATCGCTTTGAACACACGTTGATTCCACCATTTTTCATCACGAACCAATGTCCCAGAGAATTGTTTTGCATAATCGGTATAAATGGAATTCAACGTATGAATATCAAGAGAACTACGACGAACATACCCTTTACCAGACCAACTCCCTTTCATCTTATCCATAGGAATAGAATAATGTTTTAAGTTAAAAACATGCTCCCAGCCAAATTTACGATAAAATGAAAAGGAAAATGGATGTAGAAAAGAAAGGGTTTGTCCAGATTGCTTCATCGCATGAAGTGCGTGTAATAATAGCTGCTTTACCATTCCCTTCCTACGGTATTCCGGCCAGGTAGCAACGGAACTGATTCCTCCCATTTCAAATTGTTTCCCACCAATAAAACATGTTAAAGGAATGAGATGGAGCTTTGCCGCTATCCTATCCTCATCCATATATCCCCATACGGTATGGCGCTTTGCTTCGGCTTGTTTCTCTTCCATTTCTTTCTTCGATAATTTATATTGAAATGCAAATTGAGACAACTCAAAAACTGCATCATAATCTTCTTTATTTAATAGTTTAATAACATCCATCTGTGCTTCCTCCTGTTAAATTGTTCTAGCTTTATAGTAAATGAAAAGTGTTTTAAAAACAAAAGCGATTCATTATTCTACACAAAAAAAGGACCGTTAAGGCCCTTTTCTAGTTTACGAGTAAGCTTTTCTCTTTAATAAGTAAATTTTTCTCTAGCTTTCCGTCTTTCATAACGAGTTGGACAGTGTCATTATTGGCGAGTGCATCGATGTCATCTAATGGGTTTCCTTTCACTACAATTAAGTCAGCGATCTTTCCTTGTTCAAGGGTACCTAATTGATCCTCCCATCCTAAACACTCTGCAGCTGTTTTTGTTGAAGCGACAATCGTATCCATTGGTGACATTCCACCCTCGGCCATTAAACCTAGTTCTCTTAAGTTTGTTCCATGCTTCATGACACCAGCATCGGTTCCCATCGCAATTTTCACACCAGCTTTATATGCTTTCGTAAAGCTTTCCTTATGTGCTTCAATGACTTCTTTCGATTTAGCGACAGCAGTATCTGGCATACCAACTTCATCTGCTGTTTCAAGAACAGAAACAGGAGCAAGAAGGGTTGGAACTAAATAAGTACCATGTTCAAGCATCAGTTCAATTGCTTCATCATCTAAATAAATGCCATGCTCAATCGAATGAATACCTGCTTTGATTGCATTTTTAATGCCCTCTGATCCTTGAGCATGGGCCATAACCTTCACACCTTTTCTATAAGCCCCTTCATCAACAATTACTTTTAATTCCTCTGGTGAGAATTGAGTGAATTCCGGGTGGTCGGTTGCACTTAGCACCCCACCTGTCGCATGAACCTTAATGACATCAGCCCCAGCTCTGAGGATTTCACGTACCTTTTTACGAACCTCTTCCACACCATCGCAAATTCCGTTTGGCATACCAGGATAGTTTGATGGTAAGTTTTCAATTACATTTCCTGAAACAGTGTATCCATCTCCATGACCACCTGTGATCGTCAAAGCATTAATGCTCAACTGGAGTCTCGGTCCACTGATAAGACCCTTTTCAACGGCTTGCTTCACTCCTAAATCTGTACCAGCAGCATCCCTAACCGACGTAATCCCAGCTTGAAGTGTTGAGTTTAAATGTTTCTCGGCTTCATAGTACATTAGTGAAAAAGGTGTTTCTAATTTTTTTGAAACGGGAGTATATTCCATCATCATATGTACATGTGTATCAATGAGCCCTGGTAAAATAGTTCCTCCATCTGCATCGACAATCTTTTCATTGCCTGACGGTTGATAACCTGATGCATCACCTACATATTCAATCTTGCTGCCATTGATCACAACTATTTGGCCTTTTTTCGCCTCTCCACCATTTCCATCGATTACTAGCCCATTTTTAATTACTGTTTTACTCATTTAATTACCTCCATTATTTTATAAAGTTTCAACGAATATACTAGCTATGACAATTGATACTACGGTAACTGTTGTAAAGCCACCAATCAACATAGGGGTCAGTATCTCATTAAAAATAGCTTTTTCCTCTTTTTCATTTCTTGCAATACTTCGACTAACTTCTTCACATAATATATAATCCGCAGGGAATCCAATCAAAGCAGTAAGTGCAACAGGCATTCCTTTATATGGATGCCATTTAACTAGTTTGGATACAATATATCCTCCAAGAGCAATACCGGCTGTACCAATAATTAAAATAGCAATGATGCTTGGTAAGTTATTCAAAACTTGCATTGGTGTAACACCTGCCATTGTCCCGATAACAACAAATAAAATTCCAACCATCACAAAGGTGAATGAATTTGACTTTTCAAGTGCTTTCGATTCAATTAATCCTACCTTCAAACCACCAATACCAATGGCTAAACTCCAAAGGCTATAATGAATCGGTGTTAGCTCTCCTAGGGCAACTGCGATTGCACCACCAACGAAAACAAAAAACAACCTTAAAATCGCACTCTTCTTTAGTGGGCTTTCCTTTTCTACAGTTCCCTCGACTGTAGCTGCAACTTCTTCTTGTGTCATTGGCTTAAAAGTATGGTTATCTATTTTCTTTTGAATGATAAAGGCATACTTCCTTAAAAAGTTCATAGCAAGTGGCATACCAAGTACCCCCTGAAAGGCAGCTACCAGTGCTGGGATAGCGACAATAGATGTCATACCGAGTTCTCTTAACTTCTCCGATGTAATGATTAGGGCAATTGTGCCACCACTTAGTGGCCCCATTCCGGCTACCGCTGTCGGATAATCAAACAGAAACGGAATAACGGTTATAATCATTCCCCCTGAAACAAGAAGTCCACCCAGTGCAATCAAAACAGCCTTATACTGGGTTTTTAGTAAAGAGAAGGGAATCATTGTACCCATATGAACGATAGCAGGGCCAATCAACATTGTTCCTAACATTGGAAGTGTTGATTTCTCCAAAATATCTTCGGGAAATATCCCTGTCCAAATTAAAAGTAAAAAACCAAGCATTGCTGTAAGTAGCATTGGAACTCGGGCTCTTGTCACAATCGACAGCCATTCTCCAAACGCAAGTAATGCAAAGATACAGACTGTAGCAATTAATGGATTACTTAGCATTAAACCCCTCCTCTTTTTAAATTGTTCAATAATTTCTAATATAATGCTAAATAATATATCACTTTAAAAATGCTTTGTAAATAGTAATTTTTGAAAAAACCGACTTTTTATAAAAAAGGAAAAACAAGAGTGAATCAAGCATTATTGTAATGTCAATATTGATATCGCTTACAAAAGTAATGAAAATATTTTTAAATTTATACATATTGTATTTCACAGAAAACACTATTACGTCCTTTAAAATGTAAATTACTTACAATTTAAAAAGGCCATCCTTTTTAAAAGGACAACCTTTTTCCACTTTATCATTTGGTTAAGATTTTTTTAAAACAACTAATGTATCTCCTTTTTCCAAGGAAGGTTTACTTTTTAGCGTCACAAATTCAATTTCATTTTCCTTCCTAACCAACAAGGATATTCCATTTACTTCAAGCTCATTAACTGGAACAGGCTCTTCCTCTGTAAACTCTATTTCCTGGATGGAATAACCCGTATTCACTTTGCGGTTCAGTTCTTTAAAATTCTCCCCTTCTTCAAAGAGTATATGTGCTTTTTTTGACATTGGTAAATCGGACTGTCTTAATCCAACTTGAAGAGCGAAAGTATTATTATAACCAAACTCTGGAACGTAAGACTGGCTGACCAACGCATTGTATGCGGCATCGCCACTCATCGATAGAATGGTTTCATATGGTGTTAAATCAAGACTAAACTGTGCATGTTCGGCTAAAATTTCCCCATGATGTGTATTAATTCCTAGGTCCTTTGCCCGCGTGAGACGATTCAGAGAGGAATCACTAATTAATACAGGAATACCTATTTCTTTTAAGTAATGAGCAAGCGCGGTAGCAAAACTACTAGCACCAACCATGACTATACCTGGTGGATCACTACTTGCCAGATTTAGCTTTTTGGCAATTGGACCAATTGAAAATCCATGGGCACAAACAGTAATAAATACTAGTGCAAATGTTAATGTCATGAGTAGTTCTGCATCTTGGTATCCATCTTCCATTAGTACACCGACAAAATACCCCGCTACCGTAAGAGCGACAATACCCCTTGGTGCTATCCAGCTAGCCAAAGTTTTTTCCTGTATGGTTAATTCGGTCTTTATCGTTGCTAGCCAAATAGAAAGTGGCCGAACTATAAATAACATAACTAATACAAAGCTAATAATCGGCCATGTGAATACTTCTGCTATTGTTTCGCGTGTTAACGACGCGGTGAGCAAAACAAAAACAGTTGATGTCAAAATCACCGAAATATTTTCCACGACATGGCTAATATCTCCAATGGAAGAAACATATCTTTTCGTCTGACCAAGTGTCAAACCTAGTATTGTCACAGCAAGCATCCCTGTTTCATGCATGACTACTTCTGATAAAGTAAAACAAATGAGCACGAAAGAAAGAATGAGCGGTGATTTTAAATACTCAGGGAAAAGCCCTTTACTTGCCATTTTAGCGATAAGAATTCCAAGTACAAAACCTAGAATAACAGCAACCAATGATCCGATAAAAAAGTTTAATAAATAATTGAAGGAAAGGGCTTCATTGGTTAGCACTCTTGTAACTTGATAAGCAAGCAATGCTAATAACGGGCCAGCTGGATCAACGATAATCCCTTCCCATTTGAGCACAGCAGCTATCCTTGGCTTTAACTTGGCTTGTCTAAGTAAAGGGATAATAACAGTTGGTCCAGTGACCACAAATAAGCCACCAATAATAAATGCCACTTCTATTTCTAAACCAGCAATATAATAAGCCGCGAGTGCACCACCAATCCATGCAAGAAAAGCGCCCCAAGTGACAATTCTAAAAACCGATTTAGATATATCACGAATTTCACGAAAATCAAGACTCGAACTACCTTCAAAAAGTATAATTGCGACAGCAAGTGAAATAATCGGGCTATACAATTCACCGAGTGCATCGCTCGGGTTGATAAGACCAAAGATTGGCCCAATAATCAAACCAGCTATTGACATAATTACTATCGAGGGCCATTGAATACGCCAAGCAAGCCATTGTGAAAAAATCCCCAATGCCAAGATAACAACGATACTAATCAGTGCTACTTGTTCCATCTAGTCCACCTCTATGTAAAACATTTGTTAGTAACCTGCTCACACCAAAATAAGCCTATAGACTTAGGATGTACCATTTTGGATGGAATAAAAGTAAATTCTATTCTTTAAATGTTGGAAAAACGCTGTGATAACGATAATCTAAGGATTCTAATTGAAACTGATGTGATAGGATCGGGTTTATGATGGTGTTCTAGATTAAGAATGAAATGGTAGAGATTAAGTCTCTCATAGGAACTCCAACATTACCTTTTAGTTAGTTTTTATAGCGATAATGGCACGTTGAGGGCTCCAACGTTACCTTTTAGTTAATTTTTATAGCTATCATGGCACGTTGGAAGTACCAACATTACCTTGCAGTTAGTTTTTATAGCGATAATGGAACGTTGAGGGCTCCAACGTTACCTTTCAGTAAAATTAAACTCCCCAATTCTGAAAAAATTGATACTTTTTGCACCCGAGTCAATCAAGAAATACTAAAGTTTATTTTTGTATTCAAAAAAAGGGTATAAATCCAAATATGGATTTATACCCTCTTCACATATATTTAATTAAACCATCACTTTACAAATATCATTTGTGAATTCGACAGGATCACTTACTGGCAGTCCTTCAATTAATAAAGCTTGGTTATAAAGTAGGTTTGTATACAGTTTAAAAGTTTCTTCATCTTTATCAAAAGCACCTTTTAGTGACTCATAAACATCATGATCAATGTTAATTTCAAGCACTTTGTCTGCCTGGATATGCTGGTTGTTCGGCATCGCATTGAGTACTTTTTCCATTTCTAAAGAAATTTCGCCATCCGCTGACAAACAAACTGGATGAGATTTCAATCGTTTGGATACTTTGACATCTGACACTTTTCCAGAGAGAAGTTCTTTCATCTTAGCAAACATTTCTTGATGCTCGTCCTCTTCTTCTTTAGCTTTTTTACTTTCTTCTTCTGTATCAATGCCAAGATCTCCACTGGATACGGAACGGAATTCTTTACCATCATATTCATTCAGCATTTTTATAGCAAATTCGTCCACCTCATCGGTAAAGTAGAGGATTTCATAGCCTTTATCGGCAACTAATTCTGTTTGTGGTAATTTTTCAATCCGATCATTTGATTCGCCTGCAGCATAAAAGATATACTTCTGGTCCTCAGGCATTCTCGAAATATATTCCTCAAGTGAAACAAGCTTTTTCTCTGTTGATGAATAGAATAAGAGTAAATCTTTTAATGTATCTTTATTAGCTCCAAAGTCATTGTAAACACCAAACTTCAATTGACGGCCAAAAGCATCATAAAATTTCTCATATGTTTCACGGTCATTGCGAAGCATCCTTTTTAACTCTTGCTTAATCTTTTTATTAATATTCTTTTCAATAAGCTTCAATTGACGATCATGTTGTAACATTTCCCGAGAAATATTTAGGGATAAATCTTCAGAATCTACCATTCCTTTGACGAAGCTAAAATAGTCAGGAAGGAGGTCTGCACATTTATCCATAATTAAGACACCATTGGAATAAAGCTCAAGCCCTTTTTCATATTCGGCTGAATAATAATCAAAAGGAGCTGTTTCAGGAATATACAAAATAGCGTTATAGCGAATCGTTCCATCTACTTTTGTATGAATATGTTTTAGTGGTTTATCAAACCCATAATGCTTTTCCTGGTAAAAATTCTCGTAATCTTCATTAGTCAACTCGTCCTTATTTTTCTTCCAAATTGGAACCATACTGTTGATTGTTTCTACTTCTTTGTAATCCACATACTCATCACTATCGTCATCTTTTGGTTTGCTCTTTGTAACGGTCATCTTGATTGGGTAGCGAATGAAATCTGAGTATTTTTTAATAATCGTTTGGAGACGTGTCTCATCTAAGTATTGATCATAGTCCTCGTCTTCTCGGTTTTCTTTTAGATTCAAAATAATTTCCGTACCGACGTCTGATTTATCATATGGCTCAATTATATATCCGTCAGCTCCAGAGGATTCCCATTTATAACCTTCTTCGCTTTCCAAAGCTCGGCTCAGTACGGTAACTTTATCTGCGACCATGAAAGCTGCGTAAAATCCGACACCGAATTGACCAATAATATCATGGCCATCTTCAATTTCATTTTCCTTTTTAAATGCTAGTGAACCACTTTTAGCAATAACTCCAAGGTTTGTTTCAAGTTCTTCCTCTGTCATACCGATTCCCGTATCTTTAATCGTTAACGTCCGTTCCTCTTTATTAGGGATCACTTCTATATAATAATTATCTTTATCAAAAGTCATTGAATCATCTGTCAGTGCACGATAATAGATTTTATCAATAGCGTCACTTGAGTTTGAGATCAGTTCGCGTAAAAATACTTCTTTTTGCGAGTAGATTGAATTAATCATAATATCAAGTAAACGTTTCGATTCCGCTTTAAATTCTTTCTTAGCCATTTCACTACTCCCCTTTTTTCAATGTTCTATACCTATTTTAGCACTCTCAAAGTCAGAGTGCTAATCCCATTATTTTAAATATCACAATTTATGAATAATGTCAATTAATAAACCTTTTAAAATCAATAACCACATTTAATATTTTTGAAAGTCAACTTACGAAACCTTTTTATCTTTTTATTCGTATATTCATTGTAGGATAAGTCTATCTTTAATAACATTATTACAAGCTTTATCAAGTAAGGAGAAATAAACCGATGACACCAACAATGAATGAACCTAACAAATCTATTTCAAAGGATGCGATTAAAGTATGGAGAATAACCAACCTTATCATTAACATCATCATGATTATTATCGGCATAGGGCTAATTGGGGCTTCTTTCTATTTTGATTGGTATCGATGGATTCAAATCACATTAGCTGTATTACTGGCTATAGGGTTTATTTTATCTATATGGGACATTTTTATCGAACCAGTCCTTCTGCAACGTTATTGGCGTTATGACATTAGCAGTGAATATGTTCAAATTAAACACGGTATTTTAAATATGAAACAAACCATCATGCCTATGACAAAAGTACAATATGTTACAGCTAAACAAGGGCCACTTCTTCGAAAATATCAATTATATACCTTACAAATAGGAACGATGAGTACATCGATTGATATCCCAGCACTTCCCGAACAAACAGCTTTAACCTTACGTTCAAAAATTGTTGAATACGCCAAAATAAAGGAAGTGGAAGACCTATGATTGAAAAATTTCGTATACATCCAATGAAAATATTATCATCTTTCATACAAACAGTGAAAAATTCATTTATCCTTATCTTATTTCTATTTGTTTTCAATTTTGGAGATGTATCTATGGCGATTAAAATTGGCCGAGTCGTTTTCCTGCTTTATATCATTATCCGACTCATTTTCCTTATCATCGACTGGTCGAAAACAACTTACGAAATTAACGACGGGATGATACAAATAAAACGAGGGGTTTTCCAAAGAAAACAAAACAGTATTCCCTTACAAGAAATTCAAAATATTACGTGGAGTACGCCTTTTTATTATCAGTGGTTTAATATTACCTCACTGCATCTGGAAACAAGTTCAACTAACGAAAGTGCCTCCGTTCAATTAGATGCAGTAAAAATGAATTTAGCGGAGCAAATTGAACAATTGACAACTACGTATAAAACGGAAAATGAAAATAATATAGATGATATCGATGAAATGGAGACAGAAGTAAATAAATTAAGTAAAAGCGACATAAAAGATAATCATCGAAACGTTCATTTTAGTCCGACACGAAAAGAAGTTTTAAAAGCTTCCTTCCTTTCGTTCAGTTTTTTAGGGTTAATACCGATTATTGCCATTGGCTATAGGGAACTTGATAAAATAGTCAATCTTGACCAACAGGCAAAAGGGCTGTTTACATTTTTAACAAGTTCATGGATTTTTATCGTCGGGGCTATTTTTTTACTGATCATCCTTGCGGTAGCATTTGGAATCATTCAAACGTATTTAAAATATGGAAAGTATGAAATATCTTCAGACGAAGAACGTATCTTTATTTATAGTGGTGTTTTAAATGAAAAAGTATTTTCCATTCAAAAAGCAAATGTCCAGGCGATTCGAATTAAACAATCGCCATTAAAAAAGTTACTGCATTTTTCTGAAATTAAGTTGATTAGTGCTGGAAGTAATGAAGGAGAAACAGATGACATTCGTTCGTTATATCCATTTCTGCCTACGGAGAAAGCTAAAGGATTATTAGTGGAAATTTTGCCACAATTCCCTCTTACAAATGCAGAAAATAAGCTTCCACCCAAAGCGCTATATATGCGGTTATTAAGGTTACCGTGGTTCTGGATCATTGCAACTGCCTTCATCTTCTTGTTTAAGGAGGAATGGTGGTTTCTATCGCCTATCCTTTTTGTAACAACTTATTTATCACGTTATTTCACTTATCGGAATACGCGCTTTTCCTGGAATGATAAAAGCATCCAATTTAGAACCGGAGGCCTTTCGACAGATATATTTATCACTAACCGCAAGAAGGTCATTGAAGTGAACGTAGAACAGAATATTATTCAAAAGAAATTTGGGATCGCAACCATCAACACAGTCAACCGTGTAAAGCCAGTACATCATGGGAAATTACAAGATGTCCCCTTCAGCAAATCCGAACAGTTTATCAAGTGGTATAAACAGCGGGCAACAGAGGTAAGAACAGAATGATTATTCTAAAAAGGTGATGTTCATGAACAATTGGTTTTATAATCCAGAAGTACAGTTTCATATGTGGGGGATAACCCATCTACTTACGATATGTGTGATGATTATCCTGTTCATTGGAATTTATAAATATAGAAAAGCCCTCACTTCCCACCGTCGCAGCATTCGTCTCACGGTGGGATGGCTTTTAATTGGAAGCCGTCTTAGCCTTGATATTTGGTATGTGACAACAGATCAATGGACGGTTCAGTCGTCACTTCCCCTGGAATTATGCAGTATCTCCTCCCTGCTTGCAGGGGTTATGCTGCTGACAAAAAGTGAGTTTCTCTTCGAGGTGCTTTATTTTATTGCAATTGGCGGAGCAATGATGGCTATCATCACACCTGACTTATACTTCGGATTTCCGCAATATCGATATTTACAATTTTTCATCGATCATTTTTTATTAATTCTCGCTCCTCTGCTGATGATCTGGCTTTATGATTATAAGTTGACATGGCATTCTATTTTCAAATCCTTTTTATTTTTAAACGGGCTCGCTGCCGCTGTTTTTGTCGTGAATCATTTTCTGACTGCGAATTACATGTTTCTCAGTGAAAAGCCAACCGGAGCTAGCTTGCTTGATTTGCTCGGTCCATATCCATATTATCTGGCAGCCCTTGAGCTGATCTCCCTCTGTTTGTTTTTCCTTCTATACATACCATTTTTGATCATTCAAAAACAACGTTCCTGACATTGATGGCCCATGATATTCTGTCACATATTTGTTACAACTTTCTCATTGTGCATTATTGCCCAATGTGCAATAATATCTATGTGAGTATTTTGAGAAGCTTAATCCTCCTCTAGAAGAAAGAGGTGAACATAGTGGAGTTGTCTGATAAGCAAACAAATTTACGTGATTTTAAAAAAGAAAAGACTGCAAATAAACTGGCTAATGCTGCTTTCGAACTTGCACTTGAACGAGGGCTGGATGGCTTTGTCGTCAAAGATATTGTTCAGCGGGCTGGTTACTCTAGAAGAACTTTTGCTAACTATTACTCTTGTAAGGAAGAGGCGGTGGTGGCGGTTGTTTTAAATCCTAAGGAGGCACCCAACGTTCATGAATTGATTTCTGAGATTGAAAACGCGACACCGATCGACATACTTTATCACGTGATGAAGATGCAGTTCACAGCAGATTTACTTCGAAAAGTACACCAACTCGTCGCACTTTCGAGAAAGTACCCAACGCTTGATCCGTATATACTCAGCGTTCTTCAGCATTTTCAAATAGAAGCTGTGAAGGCAGTGAGCAGCTTTTCCGATGGACGTTATCCTGAAGAGTATCCCTATCTTCTTGCTGGAGCTGTTTACGGTGCCGTCTTCCCGTTAGTTGATGGGAGCATCAACGTTCAGTTTCCGGGCCAATCAACGGCTGAATCTTCTGGAACTATGACCTTTGAGCAATATTTAGACACAACATTCAATTATTTACGTAACGGATTTTAATAAGCCTTTAGATAAGGCAATCATATATAATCACTATGAACCATCAATATAAACGTGTACGGTAGCTCGTACATTTATATTTGACCAGGTTCAAAGGAAGGATGAACAGCAATAAATATAGCAACACACGTTTTAAAACATAAAAAAATAATTGTTATTATCTTTACAGTTCTCGCGATTATCGGTGCGATTGTGCAGTTTGCTGTTCCGGTTAACTATAGTATGACTGATTATTTGCCAAAAAGCGCACCATCCACCGTAGCGATTGATGTGATGGAAGAAGAATTTGGTGGAGATGTCGCTAACACTCGTGTCATGATTAGAGATGTGAGCATCCAGGAAGCGCTCGCCTTCAAGGAAGATATGGAAGCGATTGATGGTGTTTCCGAAGTGACATGGCTCGATGACGTGATAGATATTAAAACACCGATTGAAATGGCAGATACAGATACGGTTGAAACGTACTATAAAGACGAAAATGCATTATTTACTTTCAATGTTGAAGAAGGAAAAGAAGTCGAAGCGACAGATGCTATCTATGAAGTCATTGGCGAAGAGAATGCCATGTCTGGTGACGCCTTGGATACAGCTGTCTCGCAAAAAATGACGGGCCAGGAAACAATGAATGCAGCACTCATTCTCGTTCCAATTATTATTATCATTCTTTTGCTGTCAACACGATCATGGATTGAACCGGTGTTTTTGCTAACAGCAATTGGTATTTCTATATTGATTAACCTCGGAACGAATATTTTCATTGGAGAAATTTCATTTATATCGCAATCTGTCGCTCCAATTCTGCAGTTGGCCGTGTCCCTTGACTATGCCATTTTCCTTCTTCATAGCTTTGATGATTATAGGAAAAAGCTTGAGAGTCCGTATGAAGCGATGAAGTTAGCGATGAAACGGTCTTTCCCAGCTATCACAGCCAGTGCTTCAACAACGTTTTTCGGATTCCTGGCACTTACCTTTATGGAGTTTGAAATTGGGGCTGATTTAGGAATAAATTTGGTTAAAGGAATTTTACTCAGTTTTCTCAGTGTCATGATTTTTCTACCAGCGTTAACATTAATGTTTTATAACTGGATGGATAAAACACATCATAAACCGTTACTTCCAAGTAAGTATAATATCGGAAAACATGTTCTTAAATTACGAATCCCTGTGCTTATCGTTATACTCCTTTTAATTGTGCCGGCTTTTCTGGCCCAAAGTGAAACAAATTTCATTTACGGGATGGGCGATCACCCAGAAAACACACGGGCAGGAGAAGATGCTGCTGACATCGAAGAAGCATTCGGTAAGTTTACCCCTATGGTTTTATTAGTTCAAAAAGAGGACCTTGCCAGAGAAAATGAGCTCACCCAAGAACTTAATGATCTCGAAGATGTGAAAAGCACCGTTTCTTATACCAATACGGTTGGTACAGCTATTCCACCGGAGTATCTCGATGATTCCGTGAAAGGTCAATTTTTCTCTGAAAATTATAGTCGAATCATCTTGAATACAACGACAGATGCAGAGGGAGATGAAGCATTTTCACTGGTGGAAGATGTACAAAAGATTACGGCTGACTATTATGGGGACGATTACCATGTCACTGGAGAAAGTGCCACGCTCTATGATATGAAGCAAATTGTGGAAAAAGACAATACGCTCGTTAACCTTTTAACCGTTCTAACAATTGCTTTTGTCTTACTCGTGACATTCCGTTCCATATCCTTCCCAGTCGTGCTGCTTTTGACAATTCAGACGTCTGTATGGATTAATTTGGCCGTTCCGTACTTTACGGACGATCCGCTTGTTTATATCGGGTATTTAATCATCAGTATCGTCCAGCTTGCCGCAACCGTTGATTACGGGATTTTATTTACGGAAGACTTTACGAACAACCGAAAAGAGATGGGCGCTCTTGCTGCAATTAAGAAAACAATTAATGAAAAGATTTTCTCCATTGCTGTTCCCGCATCCATCCTTTCAAGCGTTGGATTTATCTTGTGGGCAACATCATCAGATCCAATTATCTCGTCGATTGGAATTTTGCTAGGACGTGGGACGTTATTAGCATTTACCTTAGTTGTTCTCTTCCTACCGGCATTACTTTTGGTATTGGATCGATTAATTGAAAAAACAACATGGAAAGCAAATTACCATAAAGGGGAGTGATAACATGCGAATGAAAAAATGGTTAATCATTATTGTAAGTGGCTTACTCGTGTTTGCCGCTTTTCCTATTACAGCTTTTTCCGATGAAAATTCGGATAAGGAAAGTCCTGATATAGATAAAGGACCTGGAAACTATTCCGCTAAAGATGAAGTGATTTATGGAAACATGGATGCAAACGGCAATATTAACAACATGTATGTCGTGAACTCCTTCCACATTACAGAACCAGGTGAGATAATTGATTACGGAGATTATACAACCGTTCGAAATTTAACCGATTTATCGGATATAAAGCAGACTGGTAATGAAGTTCACTTTCAAGCGGAAGAAGAAGAATTTTATTTTCAAGGTGAACTTAAAAACCAAGCGCTCCCGTGGGATATCGAAATCACCTATTTATTAGACGGTATAGAAGTAAATGCAGATGAATTAGCTGGAAAAAGTGGGGATCTTGAGATTCAAATAACAACGTCCGCCAATGAAACGGTAGATCCTTTATTCTTTGAAAACTATCTACTTCAAATTTCAATGACACTTGATCCGGAAATTTTCAGTAACATTCATGCGCCAAAAGGAACAGAAGCCAATGCGGGAAAGAATAAACAAATAACATTTTCCGTTATGCCTGATCAGGAAGAAGATTTGATTATATCAGCTCATGTTACCGATTTTGAAATGGATCCGATTGACATTTCAGCCATACCTGCTAACATTGCCATTGAAAGCCCTGAATTAGGTGACGTGACAGGCAACATGCAGTCCTTATCCGATGCCATCAGTGAAGTGAATTCAGGAGTTATAGAATTGAATAAAGGGATTTCCGAGCTGAACTCAGGTACAGAGGAATTAAGTAATGGATCGAGTGAATATCTGAACGGTATTCGTGAACTCAGTAAATCTTCACAGGAGCTAGTTACTGGCTCAGGAGAAATTGAGAATGCTCTCACTCAGGTGAGTGAAGCAATGCAAGGTGACTCTGACGCTCCAGACTTAAGTGAAATGAAAGCATTACCTGGAGGGCTACGTGAATTGGCAGGAGGCTTACAAGAATCTGCCACTGGGCTTACTACATTAAAAGAAAATTATGATGCAGTATATGGCACTTTAGATGAAGCTATCGCTGGAATTCCAAACTATAATATTAGTGAAGAGCAAATTGGAGCATTATACGCAAGTGGAGCTGATTCTGAAGTCATTGACAAGTTAGTGGAAACCTATGCCGCAGCTCAAACGGTTAAACAAACGTACCTAGCCGTTCAAGAAGGTTTTGATGCCGTATCTACAACGTTAGAACAAGTTGCAAGTCCCATCGAAGAGATGGCAAATCATTTAAACATGATGGCTAACGAAATGGAAAAAGCGATGGAAAACATGGATGAATTAAATGCTCTCGCGGACCTTCAGGAAGGACTGTCCAGCCTCTCATCTGAATACCAATCCTTCCATAGCGGCTTAGTAAGTTATACAGAAGGAGTAGACACACTCGCTTCTTCTTTTCAAGAACTGGATTCTGGTATTCAAGAACTATCAGAAGGAACAACGTCTCTTGAAGATGGCACAAGTGAGTTGCAAAGTGGGACAGAGGAGCTTCACGAAGAAACAAGTGACTTACCTGGCCAAATGGAATCAGAAGTAGAAGAGATGCTTGAGGAATATGCTAACGATGATTTTGAACCTGCATCATTTGTATCAGACAAAAATGAAAATGTTGATGTCGTCCAATTTGTTTTACAAACAGAAGCAATCGAAATAGAAGAACCAGAAGAAACAGAAGTAGAAGAGGAAGAGGAAAAAGGTTTTTGGGACCGATTCTTAGATCTTTTTAGATAACAATGAACGTTGTTTTGATTGAAGTGCTTCACGATTTAAATAGAATTTAGATAAATACACCTGTAACCTAGCTAAACCATAGCGTAGTGTTGCAGGTGTTTTTGTGTAAAATAAATTATACAGCTGGTTGTTTTCTGATGTATGAACTGGATGCCCATTATTATATTCAGCGGGAATTCCAACATACGGAAACGTTCTAAGTGACATTTGGATGAGCTTTTCAACTCAAAAGGGAACGTGAAGAACTCCTAAGTGACATCTTGATGAGCTTTTCAACCCAAAAGGGAACGTGGGGAACTCCTAAGTGACATCTTGATGAGCTTTGCAACCCAAAAGGGAACGTGGGAAGCTCCTAAGTGACATTTGGACGAGCTTTTCAACTCAAAAGGGAACGTGGGGAACTCCTATGGAAAAGACAGCCCCTTCCCTCTTATTTCACCCCACTTTCCAAAATAGAAAATGTTCCGCTCTCACAATCGATCTCAGCCAGCGCCCCATACGGCAAAATCATTTTTGGTTCCGTGTGGCCAAAATTCAAGTTATACAAAATTGGCAAGTCTTCCAACTGGTATTCCTTCGTGACGGTTTTTATCGCCGTCTTGTATTCATCATAAAACGCTTCATCCTGGGGCTTTGCAAAAATGATTCCGTTTGCCTGATGTAAAATCCCCTGTGCAGCATAATTGCGGAGCCACCGCGTGATCTGTTCCGGTTCAGGCTTTTCTTCTGACGTTTCGAAAAAGAGGATACTATCCTTCCAGTAGGATGAATCAGGCCAAATCATGGTTCCTTTTGCAAACTCTAATACTCCAATACAGCCTCCAATCAAGCGGCCTTGCACAACCCCAGATCCTTGAAGAACCTCATACCCTTGATTCTCTTGCATCCTCCGTCTTGTATGCTTGTTTTCCACATCCCACTCCAAACGCTCACTTGTCCACCTGGAGGCAGGTTCAATTTTTCCAATGACCTCACTGGAAAACAATGTCCGATTCACCATCTCTATTGTATAAGGATCCATTTCCACATTCTCCGCAAAGTCCACCATAATCGCAGGCCCATAAAACGATGACAACCCAGCCTTATGGCAAAACAAGTGGGATATCGTCGTATCCGAATAACCCATAAAGATTTTCGGATTCTCCCGGATAACTTCAAAATCAATATAAGGTAAAAGTCGAATACTCTCGCTTCCACCGATATTTGCAATGATAGCCTTAATACTTTTATCCGAAAAAGCCATCATTAAATCTTCCGCACGGGCTTTAGGGTTCTCATAAAGATAATCTGCCCCTTTTAAGCTATGGGGCATTGCAATTACTTCAAGACCAAATACATCATTTAAACGCTCGATTCCTTGTTCATACCGCCAACTCAAGTTTCGTTCTCCAGCTCCACCCCATGACGGACTGACGGTTGCTACTTTATCACCTTTGTTTAATTTCTTTGGTTTCATAAGCATATGAATCACTCCCCCTCCTCCAGCATTCTTTTTTGCTAGTCTAGTATACCTTCCATTGAAACCCTGGTGTGCAAGTCAATCCGTTCAGTTAGAATATCTGAATCTGTTTTGGTTAGAACATACACATCCGGATTGCGCAATCTCTTCCAATCCTCAAAACCAAACTTCCCAGTATAATAATGTAGCAGCAAAGACATCAATCCACCATGTGTCACCAGGACAGTGTTATCCTTTTTGTCAGTAAAGATCTCTTCGACTACTTCCGTAACCCGATGCATCGCTTCATTGCTCGATTCACCACCTTCAAAAGCTACATCTAAATCCGAAAAAGTTTCCTCCAGCTTTTCCGGCCAATCTGGAAGGTTTTTTGTACTCAAGACTCGCTCTATTAGTCGATTATCCATTTCTATTGGCACATCTATTTGTTTACTTAAAGGCTCTACAGTTTGTACCGCTCGATGAAATGGACTAGATACAATCCGTTGAACAGATTGATTGGCAAGATATTCTCCCAATTCTCCCGCCTGTTTTAATCCTGTTTCTGTCAATGGTGCATGTTGTTCTTGCCCCTCTGCCTTGCAATGTCTTACAACATAAATTTTTTTCATTTCAATTCCCACTTTCCAGCCTTTATTTACTTTTAACAATATAATCCCATAACATTTTTGTTAGTATAGCATACATAAGTGTGAATATTAAGGTAAATTGGCAGGCATTTATCTTAATACTCATCTATAGGCCTTGCTCAATGTTCCACAAGAAACATGATTAACTCCGTGAATGACGCAAAAACCTCCGATACCCTGCGATTGCAATGACGAAACCAACGAATGTATAGCCTAAAATAACAAGCAATGTTAATCCAATGCTATCAACATTTGATGTGCCCGTTACTGAATATAAAAGTGATTGATGTGCCCAATATTGTGGAAGTAGCTTTCCAATTGTTTGAATAGCACTTGGCAACACTTCAAATGGCATCCATAATCCGCTAAGCACCGCACCACCTAACGCAACAATCTGCGTTACAACGATTCCCATGTTTTCCGTCTTGGAAAAGACAGCAACCGCTACACCCCAGGAAGTAATCATAATGGCTAAACAAAGAATAAGTAAATAATAAAAAAATGGATGCTCCATCGTCATATTATATCCGATGATTCCTACAAGTGACATAATGACAAGTTGCATATACACAATTACAATGAATGGAAGCCATTTTCCAGTAACATATCCCTTTGATGTTAGCGGTGTACTAGCAATTCGTGCGACAAAACCACGATCTTTATCTTTTACAAAACTAACGGTCATCGTAATGATGATAAAAACTGAGAAAAAGATACTAAACCCTGTGATCGCCTGATTTATAACCGCTTCCCTATCATCTGGGATGTTCGATGTAAAAATGGACATAAATATAATCGTAAAAGCAATCGGTAAAACGACGGACCAAAATAATAAAGACTTATCTTGCAATTGTTTTTTCATTTCTACTTGCGCTAAAGCCCACATAGTTTCTCCCCCTCCTTATGCTGCGGTATCTCGTAATGCTGTTCCTGTTAATGTAAAAAAGACATCTTCCAAACTAGGCTTGAGTAATGATAGTTGACTAGGTAAAATACCTTCATCGTGGCAGCGTTTAGATAGGTCAGCTAACGTTTCCAGTGGACGGGATGTCGATAAAATCCACCCACCATCCTTAGCTATTGCGCCTATCCCTTCGAACCATTTTTCAGGTATTTCTCCTTTGATAAACACGGCTGGTTCTGCGTATCGTTTCAATAAATCTACAACACTTCCCTGTTCAATGATTTTCCCATGATCAATAAAAGCGACATGGTCACAAAGTTTTTCAACTTCCTCCATATAGTGGCTCGTATAAATGATCGTTTTTCCTTGTTGTTTCAATGTATCAATTAGTTCAAAGATATGTCGTCGAGATTGTGGATCAATGCCGACTGTAGGTTCATCCATCATAATAATATCTGGTTCATGTATCAATGCACACCCTATATTTAGACGTCGTTTCATACCCCCAGAATAGGTACTTACCTTTGACTTCGCTCGATCGGTTAAACCGATGGATTCAAATACCTTTTTGGATTGCTCAGCTAAGGTTTTTCCCTTCAACCCATGGATTTTTCCATAAAAGTGAATATTTGAAGCTGCAGTTAAGGTCTCCTCCAGACAAATTTCTTGTGGAACATAGCCAAGAGACGGGGCATCCATATGGACCGAACCATCATATTCCCGAATAATCCCCGCTAATATTTTCATTAAGGTAGATTTTCCAGCTCCATTTGGACCAACCAAGCCGTAGCATACACCTTGGGGAACTGCCATTTCTATGTTGCGTAAGGCCTCTGTTTTGCCGTACGTTTTACTAACATCTTGAATCTTTATCATGCAAGACACCACACCTTTCCATTGATTTTTCAGTTGTTTTGTTATACGTTTTTAGTAACAAATGGTTTCAAATATTTTAATAAATATGCATATTTCTAATAAAAAATCCTTTTGACTTAATTATATGCTTGTATGTCTAGTTAGGCAACGTATATTTTAGATTATTTGGACACTTCAATGAATTCATTTTATGATGTAGTGGTGAAAGCAATCCTAGTTAAACCATTCGGGAAAGTAATCTCTAATGGTCTATGCATAACTTATATAGGAAATGATAAAAATTAAAATAAAGGGAGTAGATACATATGGCTACATTCGATGATTTTCAAAAATTAGATTTACGGGTTGGAACAGTTATTGAAGCGGAACCTTTCCCTGAGGCTCGTAAACCAGCAATCAAGTTAAAAATTGACTTTGGAGAATTAGGAATAAAACAATCTTCAGCACAAATTACGAAGAGATATGAGCCTAAAGATCTTGTTGGAAGACAAGTTGCAGCTGTTGTTAATTTTCCATCGATGCGAATCGCTGGATTTAAATCCGAGGTACTTGTATTGGGCGGAGTTCCTGAAGATGGTGACGTTGTACTGCTGAACGTAGATGAAACCGTTGAAAATGGTACTAAAATTTCATAAAACAGTTAGAGTTAGGGCAGGCCTGAATGGTAACAACCATGCCTGCCCTATATTTTTTGAGTTCAACTTTTCTATTCCACGTTTAACTACAATCGTTCGTCTTCTTCTTATGTAATATATGAAAAAACCTTGACCAATATAAAAACTACCCATGAAATAATTAATAAAGATGTATAAGGTTGACCACTCTACTCATCCTAACCATTAACGAGTAAATACCATTTGGGAATACAATGTTTAAACAGATTTTTAGAGATACGTTAAGGGGGGGAAAGTAGTGTTTCAAATAGAAAAACTCTTCGTCAAAAATGTCCTTAAAATAAAGGCATTAAAACTTCATTCATCTATTATTAGCATTGAAGGGCAAAGCGGCAGTGGTAAATCTACACTACTCCGATTATTAAATCATTTAGATAATCCCACATCCGGAAATATTTATTATAAAAACCAGAAGTTAACCGATATCGAGCCAATGGAGCTAAGGAAAAAAATAGTCATGGTCCCCCAAAGTCCAGTAGTCTTCGATGGAACCATTCGCGACAACTTAAATATTGGCTTAGAATTTTCCGGAGAAGAACCCGCTTCGGATAATCAGTTAAAAGACATGCTGCAAACTCTCTGGCTTGATAAAATTCTGGAAACAAGCGCTTCTGATTTATCTGGTGGAGAGCAGCAGCGAATGGCACTTGGTAGAGTATTATTAATGGAAAAAGCAAAAGTATTTTTGCTTGATGAACCATCTTCAGATTTAGATGATCATACAACAGACCATGTAATTGGTGAATTTATCAACCGTGCAAGAGAGCAGGAGAAACAAGTTATTATGGTCACCCATGATAAAAGTGTTACAGATAAATTCGCTGATCAAAAAATCAATATGGATGAATACAGCTTACATCTAAGAAATGAGGCGAGATATGATGAATGAAGGTTCAATGATTGATTTTTCCTTTTGGCAGATTGCATTTGCTTATGTATTTATCCTTATCGTTTTCTTGATTGTACGTATTAAAAAAATTCCCCGAGAAAAATTAATTATTATGTCTGCCCTTCGAATGACACTGCAATTAATTTTAGTCGGTTATATCCTGGTCTATGTCTTAGATAACCCACATCCGCTAATTACTGTCGGGATTATTTTAATCATGCTCAGTTTCGCCATTTTCAATGTGTATCAACGTACAAATCCAGTTATCAAAATGTCCTTAAAAAAGATGATTGCTTTAGCGATGTTTATCGGTATCAGTGTTAATTTGATTTATTTTATGTTTGTCGTCTTGCAGCTTGATCCTTGGTATGAGCCACAGTATTTCATTCCCATTGGTGGCATGATTATCGGTAAAACAATGACAGGGGTATCATTAGGTGTGAATAATTTATTAAAGGGAATGAAAGACCAAAAAGAAAAGGTGGAGGGAGCACTTATGCTTGGGGCTTCACCAAGAGTTGCTTCAAAGGAAATCATTAACCATGCCTTTGATGAAGCGATACTGCCTACAATAAATTCAATGGTTGGCATGGGAATTGTTTTTCTACCGGGAATGATGACAGGTCAGATTATTGCAGGCCAGTCGCCGACCATGGCAGTGAAATATCAAATTGCTGTTATGCTTGGTGTTGCTGGAACAGTATCCATAACCGTGCTTATTTTTCTCCATCTGGCTTATAAGATTTTCTTTAATGAACGTGAGCAATTTATATTGACGAAGCGAGATATAGCTAAAAAAGATTTGCCTGTAGAGTATGATTAGATGATTTTATGTGCTATTCTTTTAAAGTCATTTCACGTCTTTATACATCAGCACATCATCTATGTATTCGTAATCGTTTAATTTTATTTCGTTGATTTTTCTTCCTTCTTCTACAAAGCCCATTTGCTTATATAAGAAAATTGCTGGTGTATTTGTTGAAAATACACCCAGTTTCACCTTTTCAATAAACGGGTTCTGTTCTGCCCAATTTAATAACTCTTTTAACAGTAATTTTCCAATACCTCTACCACGATATTCTTTCGCTACCATCATGCCAAAAGACCCCGTATGAGCCAATCTCTTCCGCTTCGGTGATTGAAACACAAGCCAACCAACAATACAATTATTGACTTCAGCAACTAAAATGGTTTCACGCTCATTGTCTAACTTTGATTGGGTCCATAACTTTTGACCTGAGACGGTCTGATTAAATTCATCTAATGTTGTCATTAAAAATTGTCCCTCTGCCAGAACAGCACGTTGGATTTCCAACATGCTCTTAGCGTCCTCCTGATTGGCTAACCTTACTTTTATATTTTTCACTGAATTCATCCCCTTTTATATTAAAAATAATAGATTTTTGCCTTTTTTTCTATTTACTATACAGTCTCACTACTCTCTTTCTCAAGTATTTACGTAAGATATCGTAAATCTATTAAAGGAGGAAGAGTATGTTAAACTATTCAATGATTCAATTACTCAGGCGAAAGGGAAAAAAGGTTGATAAAGAACTAAGAAGAGAGATTTTCAACTTTTACCGACCATTTCGCGCTGTTCCATGTTTTTTGCATCGGTTGCTAGAAAAAATCAGAAAAAGAACTAGAAAACTTCCAATCCTCATAGAATACAACGACCGTAATTTTATGATGGGTTCAAGTGAATTAAAAAAAGTAAAGTGCCACAACCTCAAAGAACATCCTTCTATATCATGTTATTCCGCAAAACTATGTATTAAAGATATTGAATATCTACTTGATAAATCTCCTCACATCAAAAAAATCCACTATGATAGAAAAGTAACCACCTTACTCGATACCGCTACTCCATCTATCCACGCCGATCAATTACAAGATAATGGTTTAACAGGAAAAGATAAAACAATTGCGATCATCGATACAGGAATCCACCCACATGAAGATTTAAATGGTCGAATTACAGGGTTTAAAGATTTTGTAGGAAATAAAACAGAAGCCTACGATGATAACGGACATGGTACTCATTGTGCTGGTGATGCTGCTGGTGATGGTACTTTATCTGATGGAAAATATAAAGGACCGGCACCTGAAGCTAACTTAGTAGGTGTAAAAGTATTAAATAAAATGGGCGCTGGTTCGCTGTCCACTGTCATTGAAGGCATTGAATGGTGTATCGAAAACAGAACAGAATATGGTATTAATATACTTTCTCTATCACTAGGATCAGATGCAAGAGAATCAGCCAAAGATGACCCAGTTGTAAAGGCTGTTAATGCCGCGTGGGATCAGGGACTGGTTGTTTGTGTAGCAGCTGGTAATTCTGGTCCCGAGGAGCAAACTATTGGAAGCCCTGGTACAAGTCCAAAAGTGATTACAGTTGGTGCAGCTGACGATAATGATACGACTGATCGCTCCGATGATACAGTAGCTAGTTTCTCAAGCCGGGGACCGACGATTGATGGCCTAACAAAGCCAGATTTATTAACACCAGGAGTGGATATTGTTTCCCTTCGCGCACCGAGGTCTTTTATTGATAAAACAAATAAATCAGCACGTGTTGATACAAATTATATTTCATTATCTGGAACATCAATGGCAACGCCTATTTGTGCAGGGGTTGTCGCGCAGTTGATCCAAAACAACCCTGATCTTACACCTGATCAAGTAAAAGAACAACTTATGGAAGCTTGTGAGGATCTTGGACTTCCGGATAACGTACAAGGAAGCGGTTATTTAAATGCAGCACGTTTAATGGAAAGCTAGTAGATTATGAGAAACCACACATCGAAAAGAGGAAGGGAATTACTATTTTCCCTTCCTCTTTATCATATAAACATTGCTATATATCCATATTTTCCTTATCAATTATTGTTCTACTTATTTTCTTGCTACATCTTCATTTCAAAGGCAGTACTTTAGATATAAAAAATAAAAAGGAACTTACATTTAAAAATTCCAAATAAACTAATGATATTTTGTTCGATATAGCGTATATTTATATATAGATTTATTTTTTAAGGATGTGGTGCTTTTGTCTCTTTTTGGTGTACCAATAGATACCATTTATTTATACGCGTTGATTATTGCAGGGATTTTAATCGTTCTTTATTTATTCTTTGGAGATGTATTAGAAGGTATTGGAGAAGCTACTTTTTTAAATCCTGTATTAATTTTAGCCTTTGTTATTTTTCTATCTACGATTGGCTTCGTCCTTGAAAAAATAACATCTTTACATAGTATTCTTATTATCGCAATATCAGCTGTTATCGCCTTTATCCTTGATACGCTACTCAATATTTTTGTGCTCGTTCCTCTAGCCTCTGCAGAAGAATCGCTAAGTTATACGGAAGAGTCATTAAAAGGAAAGGTTGGAAAAGTAATTATTCCTATTCCTGAAGATGGATTTGGTGAACTGGTAATTGAAAACAAATTCGGCACAATTACAAAGCCTGCTGCACATATTGAAAACAAATTTGTAGCAGAAGGAGAAGAAGTTTTAGTTCTAGACATAAAAAATGGTGTTCTTTATGTTGAACCCTTTGCAATTGACCAATTGAATGAAAAGCTATAACAGACACCATCTTTTTATAAAAGTATTTTAAGGGGGAAATAAAATGTTTGAAGGAATTGGGATTGTCATTATTATTGCAGCAGTCCTATTGTTGGCACTCATCGGTGTGTTCGTTTCAAAATACCGAACTGCAGGTCCAGATGAAGCACTCATTATTACGGGTAGCTATCTAGGCGGGAAAAATGTACATATTGATGAATCTGGAAATAAAATTAAAATTATTCGAGGTGGAGGTGCCTTTGTTTTACCAGTCTTTCAACAAGCGGAGCCACTGAGTTTGCTCTCAAGTAAACTTGAAGTTACAACTCCCGAAGTTTATACGGAACAAGGAGTTCCAGTGATGGCAGATGGGACATCCATTATTAAAATTGGTGGATCTGTCAATGAAATCGCAACAGCTGCTGAACAATTTCTAGGTAAAACAAAGGAAGAAAGAGAAACGGAAGCAAAGGAAGTTCTCGAAGGTCACTTGCGTTCCATTCTTGGTTCAATGACCGTAGAAGAAATTTATAAAAATCGGGATAAATTCTCTCAAGAAGTCCAACGTGTCGCATCTCAGGACTTGGCAAAAATGGGGCTTGTCATTGTTTCTTTTACAATTAAAGATGTGAAAGATAATAATGGTTATTTAGATTCACTGGGAAGACCTCGAATTGCACAGGTTAAGCGTGATGCAGACATTGCAACCGCTGAAGCTGTCAAAGAAACACGTATTAAAGAAGCTTCGGCTAACAAGGATGCGAAGAAGGCAGAGCTTGAGCGTGCAACAGAGATCGCTGAAGCTGAAAAGGAAAATCAGCTCAAAACAGCAGACTATCGCCGTGAATCCGATGCAGCGAAAGCACGTGCTGACCAATCTTATGATTTGGAGAAAGCCCGATCTAAGCAAGAAGTAACGGAACAAGAAATGCAAATTCAAATTATTGAACGACAAAAGCAAATTGAACTAGAAGAAAAAGAAATCCTTCGCCGGGAAAGACAATATGATTCAGAAGTGAAAAAGAAAGCAGATGCAGATCGTTATGCTGTTGAGCAATCAGCAGCTGCAGATTTAGCTAAGCAAAACGCTGACGCGGATGCAGCGAAGTACCGGATTGAGACGCAAGCTAAGGCAGAAGCAGAACAAGTGCGTATCGATGGTTTAGCTAAGGCAGATGCTGAGCGAGCCCAAGGGGAATCTGAAGCAGAAGTTATCCGCTTAAAAGGACTGGCTGAAGCGGAAGCAAAACAAAAAATTGCCGAAGCCTTCGAATACTATGGTCAGGCTGCTGTGCT
>DATGTS010000055.1:0-5078 GCA_035301745.1 Candidatus Avamphibacillus sp. | reverse complement strand
TCATGCTCACCACTAACTATTGGTTTATGGTTTTGATCGATTAAAACGGCTTTTATTCTTGTTGAACCAAATTCAATTCCTAGAGCTGTTTGTGCTAGATTAATTGTTTCTGTCTCTGACATTTTATATCCCTTTCTTTCTCATTAAATTTTAGGAAACTTAAAATTATATCATTCTAAAAAAGAGCTATCCAGATATCTCCTCCAGATAACTCTAATAGACAAGCAGTTTAATCAATCAATACAACTTCTAAATCAACCATCTTTGCCCAATCTAAAATAACTTCTTTTTCTAAAGCTAAAGTTAGGACAGTGTGATGTCCACCACCGGCTTCTAGCCATTGTTGAACGCCTGATTTAAAGCCTGGATTTGGTTTCCATACTACACGTGCAACAGGTAATTTTGGTGCTTCTTCTTCTGGAGTTACCGCTTCAACTGTATTTACCACTAAGCGATAATGTGTTCCTAAATCTAACATAGATACAACAACACCTTCTCCAGCTTTTCCATCAAACACTAAACGAGCTGGATCTTCTTTGTCACCGATACCTAGAGGTTGAACCACTACACGTGGTTTTGTTTCTGCTAAAGTTGGGTCTACTTCAAGCATGTGAGATTGTAGGATATATTCATTTCCTGGCTCAAGGTTATACGTATAATCTTCCATAAATCCAGTTGATGTATTTTGAGTGATTGCCTTAACTAATCGGTCTAAAGCAGCTGTTTTCCAATCTCCTTCTCCAGCAAAACCATACCCTTGTGCATTTAATCTTTGAACAGCCATTCCTGGCAATTGTTTCATGCCATGTAAGTCTTCAAAGTTTGTAGTAAATGCTGTATATCCACCTTTATCTAGGAAAGATTTTAGACCAATTTCGATTTTAATTTGTTCTTTTACTTGTTTTTCATAGAATTCAGGATCATTGTCGCCCGGCGTCATTTCATAGAGTTCTTGAATTTCTTCATAAACTTCTTGAATTTCTTCCTCAGTTACTTGATCCATTTCTTCTACTAAGTCACCAATTCCAAAGTAATCAACGGTCCAACCAAATTGAATCGCTGCTTCTACTTTATCCCCTTCAGTAACTGCTACATTTCTCATATTATCACCGAAGCGTGCAACTTTGATGGCTTGAGATTCTGCATAACCAATAGCAGATAGCATCCAGTTTTGAATTTGAGAAAGAACTTTTTCGTCTTCATAATGACCTACAACGATTTTGTTATTTTTGCGTAAGCGAGCATTGATAAAGCCATATTCTCTATCCCCATGTGCACTTTGGTTTAGGTTCATGAAGTCCATATCAATAGTATCCCATGGAATATCTCGATGATATTGAGTTGCTAAATGAAGCAATGGTTTTTGCAATAATTTTGTTCCTGGAATCCATATTTTAGCAGGTGAAAAAGTATGCATCCAGGTGATAACACCAGCCACTTGATCTTGATAGTTAACTTCCTTCATTAAATCTTTTATCTCATCTGCTGTCTTCACGACATCTTTAAAGATGACTGGATATGGTAAATCAAGATGATCATTAATACTTTGAGCCATCTCTTCTGCATGTTCTCTTACACTGTTTAATGTATCTTCTCCATATAAGTGTTGACTTCCAACAACAAACCAAAATTCTCTTTGTTTACTTTCTAACATTTGACTACTCCTAACTTTATTTACCCTGACCGTAATATGCGTCTTTTCCATGTTTTCTTAAATAATGTTTATCTAATAAATTTTGACTCATTTGAACGTTTTTATTATTTAATTGTAATGTGTGATAAGTCATCTCTGCTACTTGTTCGAGGACTACTGAGTTGTGTACTGCTTCTGCAGGTGAGCTGCCCCAAGTAAAAGGTCCATGATCATTGACTAAAACTCCAGGAACTTGATTTGGATCAATCCCTCTCTCGTTAAAGGTTTCAATAATGACAGAACCTGTTTGTTTCTCATAATCTACTTGGATTTCATCTTTTTTCATTTCACGTGTTACAGGAATCGAACCATAGAAATAATCCCCGTGTGTCGTTCCTGCTGCTGGGATATCTAAGCCAGCTTGAGCGAAAGAAACTGCCCAAGGAGAGTGAGTATGCACAATCCCTCCAATATCTGGGAATGCTTTATATAACTCTATATGCGTAGCCGTATCGCTTGACGGATTCAAATCCCCTTCAACAACCTCGCCGTCAAGATTAACAACCACCATATGATCAGGTGTTAGTTCATCATATTCTACTCCACTTGGCTTAATGACGATTAATCCTTTTTCACGATCAATCCCACTTACATTTCCCCAAGTAAAAGTAATCAAATCATACTCTGGTAAAAGTATATTTGCTTTGTAAACTTTCTCTTTCAATTCTGTTAACATTTTTGTCTCCTTTCTTTTATTCCACAACTTTTTCTGTTGGATTTAATGATTTTGTTGAATTTCTAATAATTAGTTCAGAAGGAAATACAATAGGTTTACGTTCAAACTCTGGATTTTCAATCGAGTTTATAATCCATTGAGCCGCCTGTTTGCCCATTTCCTCTTGTGGATGTTCAATGGTTGTTAAGTTCACGCCAGGGAACGAAGTGCTTAAAAACGAGTCATCATGACTCACGATAGAAATATCGTCAGGTATTTTTAACCCTAAGCATTGAATTTGTTGAATCGTGCTAATTGCAATTTGGTCGTTATAGCAAATAATTCCTGTTGGAGGATTATCACTATCTACTAAATTATTTATTTTCTTTGGAATCTCATGTCTATCTTCTGTATCAAAGAAAATGACATGGTCATTTTCATAAGACATTCCTGCGGTATGCAATGCATCGATATAGCCTTTCAACCTATTCTTTCCTTGAGAGTCATCTGATTTTGTTATAATAGCAATCTTCTCATGGCCAAGCTCTATTAAATGGTTGGTTGCTATCCTACCGGCACCTTCATCGTCCATGGTGATGAACGGTGTATCCAATTCATCGTAAGATGCATGTAACATTAAAAGGGGGATTTCTTCTTCTAAAATATCTAAATAATAATTTAAATTCGGATTCAAAAGATTACTTTTTGTTGGCTCAATAATTAGCCCATCCACTTCATGTTCTAACATCTTTTCCAAGTTTTCGCGTTCACTTTCAACATTGTTTTGCGTACTAGCTAGCATTAAAGAGTACTGATGTTTACTTAGTTCTTTTTCTATCCCTCTGATAATCGATGGGAAAATATAATCAGAAAGATAAGTAGTCACTACACCGATTGTTTTCATTTTTTTCGATGCGTTTTTTGAATGCCTATCACTAACATACGTTCCAGAACCATGAATTTTATATAGATAGCCATCTTTCACCAGTTCTGAAATGGCTTGACGAATCGTGTGTCTACTGACACTATATTCATCTCTGAGATCCATCTCTGACGGAATCTTACTATCTAGTGGATAAACATTGCTTATAATTTTATTTTTTATATCATCTTTAATCGCTAAATATTTTGGTTGATTCATATCAGTACTCTCCTACTACAATATTTTAATCCTTATTCCATCTCTCTTAATTGATATTGTTTACTGCTTTTTTCTTCTATATATTAAAATATTGTAAAATAGCTAGAAAGAATTAAGTCTTTAAACAATTAATCAAGATCGATTAATAATGTAACCACACTTTTTGAAGGTAAAGTCACACTTAATTGGCCTTCTTCTAATTCATAATTTGTGAATTCTTTTTTCGTTACATTTTCTGGATTTTCAAAAGTATTATGTGCATCCATTTCCTCAGCCGTTAAAATCCAAGCTTTAGCATTACCTTTTTTCATTCCTGGAATATTAAATTCAACATTTTCTTCATTTTCTAAACCAAAGTTAGTGACTGAAACAGCTAATTGATTATCTTTTTTAGAAATCGTATAATCTACAAATTCGCTAGTATCACCATAAGCTTCTACTAACTGTGCATCTTGATGGTATTTATACATATCAAAGACATGGTATGTTGGTGTCTTTATCATCTTATCTCCATCAGTAAGCAACATAGCTTGTAAAACGTTAACCATTTGCGCAATATTAGCCATATGAACACGATCTGCATGACGATGGAAAATATTCAGTGTAATACTTGCGATCATTGCATCACGAATCGTATTTTGTTGGTATAAGAAGCCAGGATTTGTTCCTTCTTCAACCGCTAACCAAGTTCCCCATTCATCTACAATTAGACCTACACGTTTTTCTGGGTCATATTTATCCATGATTGTACTGTGTTTTGTAATGAATTCGTCCATTAAGTAGGCACTCTCAATAAGTGAGAACCATTCTTCTTCTGGGAATCTAGTTGCAGGTCGTTTGTCTTCCCACTCAGCCGCAAGCGCATAATGGTGGAGACTCAAACCATCCATAAATGGTCCAGCACTTTTCATTAATTGTTCTGTCCAATTATAGTCATCAATATTTGGTCCACAAGCTATTTTGTAAATAGAATTGTTGTTATAATTTTTAACATATGTTTGGTAGTGTCTATATAAGTCTGCATAGTATTCTGGACGCATATGTCCACCACCACCCCAGTTTTCGTTACCAATACCAAAGAACGCAACATCCCATGGGTTTTCTCGACCATTTTCTTTTCTTAGGTTGGTCATTGGTGACTCTCCTGGGAAAGTCATATATTCTATCCACTCTTGCATTTCTTGAACCGTTCCACTTCCAACGTTTCCATTGATGTATGAATCTGCACCAAGTAAATCTAATAAATGGAAAAACTCATGTGTACCGAAATGGTTATTTTCTACAGCAGCTCCCCAGTTCGTATTAACGATTCTTTTTCTATTTTCTCTTGGTCCAATTCCATCTTTCCAATGGTATTCATCCGCAAACAATCCACCCGGCCAGCGAACCAAAGGAACCTGAATATTTTTTAAAGCTTCCACTACATCTAAACGAATTCCTTTATCATTAGGTATTTCTGAGTCTTCTCCTACCCAAATTCCTTCATAAATTCCTCTACCTAAATGCTCAGCAAATTGTCCATAAATATATTTACTGATCTTCGTCTCTGATTTATTTAGCAAAACTTCAATCGTCATATTTTTTTCTCC
>DATGTS010000054.1:0-51623 GCA_035301745.1 Candidatus Avamphibacillus sp. | reverse complement strand
ATCAGCGTAGGCAGAATACGCAGACTCCTATGGGAATAGCACGTGTCCGAAGACCCCGCAGCGGCGGTTATAAAAGGGAGGGCCGACTAAGAGCGTCCTTTGCGGACAACTCATGTCTCCCCTTGCCGGGGCGAGGAGGCTGAGGCCGTGTCCTAAGGTCCGCGAAGTATTCTGGCGGAGCGAAGGCAAAGCACTCAACTATCATTAGAAGAAGAGAGAGTACTGATGAAAATTCGAAAGCTCCAAAACTATGTCGCATTATATATATTTAGAGACATAAACAATAATCTTATCGGTCTAGTTTTAAAAGGAGTGTTAAGAAGATGATTGACGAGTTTTCTTCTTTATGTTGTAAACTATGAACTCATTTTTTGAGCGGAAGTTGAGTAGATTAAAATAATAAATTAAAAAATATGCGATATCGTGCTACAATAGATATAAGAAAAAACCTTTCATAAGATTAGTAAAGAATTGTATCGTTCTTTTTAAATAGTTTTGTGAGGGTAAAGGAGAAAGTATAAGTGAGTGGTTATTTTATCACATTAGAGGGTGGTGAAGGAGCAGGAAAATCAACTGTTCTAACATCACTTGCCCATCATCTCGAAATGAACGGATATGATATCTTAGTTACACGAGAACCTGGTGGGATTGATATAGCAGAAAAAATTAGAGAAATTATATTAAATCCAGAACATGTAGCGATGGATGGACGCACGGAAGCTTTATTATATGCGGCAGCTCGCAGACAACATTTAGTTGAAAAAGTATTCCCAGCTCTTAAACAAGGAAAGATTGTATTATGTGATCGTTTTATTGACAGCAGCCTTGCTTATCAAGGATATGCACGCGAGTTAGGTTTGGATGATGTCTTTTCTATTAATCAATTTGCTATTCAGGATTGCATGCCGAATTTAACCTTGTTTTTTGATATTTCGCCAAAAAAAGGATTAAAACGTATTTCAGCGAATAAAGATAGAGAAAGAAATCGTTTAGACTTAGAAAAACTTGATTTTCATGAAAAAGTATATGAAGCATACCAAATCTTGGTTGAGAAATTCCCAGAACGTATACAAGTTATTAACGCTGATCAACCAATAGAAATGGTAGAGAAAGATGCTATCACGAAAATTATTCATAAATTGGAAAAAGCATAAACAACTTTTCATACATTTTAAAAAGGAGGGTTTTACAGATGAAATTAATTATAGCGGTAGTTCAGGATAAGGATTCGAATCGTCTTGTTGATGCATTAGGTGAAGGGAACTTTCAAACGACTAAATTAGCAACAACGGGTGGATTCCTAAAAGAAGGAAACACAACATTAATGATTGGTTGTGAGGACCAATATGTTAATGAAGCCTTGGAAATTATCCGTGACAATTGTTCACAACGAGAACAAATGGTTGCACCGATTTCTCCGATGGGAGGCAATGCAGATTCCTATATTCCTAAACCAGTCAAAGTAGAAGTCGGCGGCGCTATCGTATTCATCTTACCTATCGAATCATTCTATCAATTTTAAAACTTCAACAACTAGTCGTTCCATTGTCAAGAAACTTGTAAGCATAAAAGAAGGGGGCTGGACGAGGTGAAAATCAATCAAGATATTAGAACACCTGAGACAACAAATAGACACCCACAAATAAATATGGATCATTCGCGAACATTTAAAGGTATCGTTCAGTCCCAAGCCAATCAACTGCAACGTCAAGAAATTGAAAAACTAATGAATGATATCACAAAACAAGGCGAAAAAATAGTGAAATTTCGATCATTCCGGGATTTGGCCAAATTTAAACATATGGTTAAAAGATTTTTAAAAGAGGCAACATCAAATGGTTTAAAGTGGCAGTCTGAGCATAGCTTCCATCCTTCTGGACAAACAAGAAAATTAGCTCTTGTAAAAGAAGTAGATAAAAAAATGATGGAACTAACAGAAGCCATCATGAATCAAGAAAAAAGAACGGTAGATCTTTTGGGAATAATCGGTGAAATTAAAGGATTACTGCTTAATATATATGCGTAGGAAAGTGAGAAGCAGGTAGTATAATGCATAGACTAAAAATGAGCGTTGGGGGTAGGCAACATGAAAACTTGGGCTGAACTACAAAATATTCAACCATTAGCAAGTAAAATAATTACAAATAGTATAAAGAAGGGTCGCATCTCCCATGCTTATCTTATTCAAGGAGCGCGAGGAACAGGAAAAGAAGCAATCGCTACCCTTATTGCTAAAAATATATTTTGCAAGTCCCCAACTGGCATAGAACCTTGTCAAGAATGTCGTGAATGTAGGCGAATTGACTCTGGAAATCATCCAGATGTTCACTGGATTGAGCCTGATGGACAATCTATAAAAATAGAACAAGTAAAAAGCCTGCAGAAGGAATTCACATATTCGGGGCTTGAATCGAATAAAAAGGTATATATCGTTAAAGATGCGGATACGTTAACATTAAATGCGGCAAATCGTATTTTGAAATTTTTAGAAGAGCCAAGTCGCCAGACAACAGCAATGATGTTAACGGAAAATAGCCAATCTATTATCCCCACGATTCGCTCACGGTGTCAGGTAATTGATTTAAAACCACTCCATCCCATTCATTTCCAAAAACAATTAAAAGAGTCAGGCATGTCAGAACAAAACGCAACATTAATGAGTGCTTTAACGAATGATTTAGATGATGCTTTTGAACGCAGTAATGATGAATGGTTTGCAGAAGGGCGAAAACTAATGATACAATTGATGGAAAAGCTATCAGGAAACTCTGATGATGCTTATTTATTTTTATATAATCATTGGCTCAAGCATTTTAGCAATAGAGAGCAAATGGAACAAGGAATTGATTTAGCAATGCTTGGCTTTAAAGATATTCTTTATGCGCATATAGAGAAAAACGATGCAATGGTTATGTTCCAACCTAATGATAAGAGACTTCAACAGTTAGTTATGTCTTTTTCAGAGGAGAATTTAATTCATATCTTACATAGCCTACTGCAAGCAAAAAGACATCTAAAGCAAAATGTGAATCCAACATTAGTGATGGAACAACTTACACTTCAAATAAAGAGGTGACAATAGAATGATAGATGTCGTTGGTGTCCGCTTCAAAAAAGCGGGCAAAATATATTATTTTGATCCAGCTGATCACAATCCAGCACTAGATGACTATGTAATCGTGGAAACGGTTAGAGGGATAGAATTTGGCAAGGTCGTTATTTCAGATAAGCGTGTCGATGAGGAAGATGTAGTTTTACCTCTAAAAAAGGTAATTCGTATTGCTGATGAAGAAGATAAGCTTATTGTATTAAAAAATAACGAACAGGCAAAAGAGGCGTTTACCGCATGTGAGGAAAAAATTAGCCAACATGGATTAGACATGAATCTAGTCGATGTAGAGTATACATTTGATTGTAATAAGATTATTTTTTATTTTACTGCGGATGGACGCGTGGACTTCCGAAATCTTGTTAAGGATTTGGCTTCTTTATTCAAAACGCGTATAGAACTCAGACAAATTGGAGTTCGTGATGAGGCAAAAATGCTTGGCGGGATTGGTCCTTGTGGTAGAATGCTTTGTTGCTCCACCTTTCTAGGGGATTTTGAACCTGTTTCTATAAAAATGGCGAAGGACCAAAACCTTTCTTTAAATCCTACTAAGATATCTGGTTTATGTGGTCGCTTAATGTGCTGTTTGAAGTACGAAAATGATCAATATGAATCAGCTAAACGAGAATTACCAGACCTGGGAGAAAAATTAGAAACACCTTATGGTAGCGGACAAGTAGTTGGTCTAAACATTCTTGAAAAATTGATTCAAATTGAGATTCAGGAGAAAGACCGCGTTATTGAATATACCATTGATGAATTGATTGATGAAGGTATCTTAACAACACACCAGGCCACAAGGTAGTGGGGTGATATGTGTGAGTAAATACAGGCAAATATTTGATCAAGTATCAGATATGGAAGAGCAAATAGGAGAACTGTACGAGCAGCTTGGTGATTTGAAAGGTAAAATTAGTGATTTATTAGAAGAAAATCACCGATTAGGTATGGAAAACCATCATCTTCGCAATCGTCTTGATTATAATGATCAAGAAAATAAAGAAACAGACAAGCGGAAAAAAGCGTCGGGGATTCCTAGTGAGGGTTATGATAACTTGGCGCGAATCTATGATGAAGGATTTCATATTTGTAATTTAGAATTTGGAAGTCCGCGTAAAAATGAAGACTGTATTTTTTGTCTTGACTTTTTAAGTAAAACAAAATAATCAACACATCGAATGAAAAGCTGCCAAATGTCTAAAATAGACATTTGGCAGCTTATTTCGTAAAGGAGATTTAGAGGTATGGTAAGATTAATGGATGATGAACGCTTAGACTATTTACTTGCAGACGAATCAATGAAAATTATTCAAAGCCCAACAGCTTTTTCTTTTTCACTTGATGCTATTCTTTTAGGTAATTTTGTTAACGTTCCGATTCAAAAAGGAAAGATACTTGATTTATGTACTGGCAATGGAGTTATTCCCCTTCTCTTATCAAGAAGAACAAAAGCATCCATCGTTGGTGTAGAGATTCAGGAGCGTATTTTCAGTATGGCTGAGCGAAATGTTGTGCTTAATCAACTTGAAAACAGACTTAAAATGATTCATGGCGATTTAAAAGAAATGAAATCTGTACTAAGACATAGTGAATTTGATGTGGTTACATGTAATCCACCCTATTTTCCAACACCTAAGAAGACAGAGCATAATCAAAATAAGTACTTGACGATTGCACGTCATGAAGTGTATTGTACATTGGAAGATGTGGTTAAAGCATGCAAACTTCATGTTAGACCTGGTGGCAAAGTAGCTCTGGTTCATCGACCAAGTCGGCTTGTTGATATTTTAACTCTTTTTCGCAAGTATCGTATTGAGCCGAAACGAATGCAGCTTGTTTATCCAAAAAAACATAAAAAAGCAAACATGTTGCTGATTGAAGGTGTACGTGATGGAAAAGCTGATTTACACATCCTGCCACCATTATACGTTTATAATGAAGACGGAACTTATACGACAGAAGCGGAGCAGATCATTTATGGCTGAGCATATTGTTTATATTTTAAAATGTAAAGACAATACGTTGTATACAGGGTATACAAATGATTTAGAACATCGTCTTAAAATGCATCAAAGTGGAAAAGGTGCAAAATATACAAGGGGACGAGGCCCTTTTCAAGTAATGTTTGTTGAAAAATATCCAACAAAAGAAGAAGCGATGAAACGGGAATATCAAATTAAGCAATTAACAAGAAAAGGAAAGTTTCAGTTAATTCGAGACAAATTGAAAGAGGTTGTCCATAATGAACATTCAAAAGAGTTTTGATGATGAAACAAGTGGGAAAC
Source organism: Candidatus Avamphibacillus sp. (assembly GCA_035301745.1). Taxonomy (GTDB): domain Bacteria; phylum Bacillota; class Bacilli; order Bacillales; family Amphibacillaceae; genus MSJ-26. Next base: position 46,229 of record DATGTS010000054.1, on the reverse strand, counting down.
TATATATTGTTCCAACACCCATTGGAAATTTAGAAGATATTACATACCGAGCGTTAAATACTTTAAAGTCGGTTCATGTTATTGCTGCAGAGGATACGAGGAATACAAAAAAATTACTCAATTACTTTGAATTTTCTACTCCACTCATCAGCTATCATGAACATAATAAAAGGGAGCGGGAAGAGGAATTAATTACGAAGCTAAAACAAGGCGAATCAATTGCATTGGTTAGTGACGCGGGGATGCCAGCAATTTCAGATCCAGGTTATGAGTTAATCCAAGCGGCTATTAAAGAAGATTTACCAATAATTGTACTGCCTGGAGCAAATGCTGCTCTCTGTGCGTTAGTTGGTTCAGGACTGTCTTCAACTGAATTTCATTTCTATGGATTTTTGCCTAGAAAGAAAAAAGAAAAGCAAGCTGAATTAAAGAGGTTAAGTTCCATTCAGGCTACACTTTTATTATATGAGTCACCATTTCGAATGAAGGACACACTGAAGGTGATCCATGAACAATTAGGAAATCGCAACATAGCAATTGGACGGGAGTTAACGAAACGATTTGAAGAATTTGTACGCGGAACGGTGGAAGAATTAATGGATTGGGCTAAAAAGACGGAACTTAAGGGAGAATTTTGCCTCGTCATAGAAGGAAATAAAAATGTTTTTGAGGATACGGAAGAAATGTGGTGGAGTCATTTATCTGTGAAAGACCATGTAACGTACTATGTACAAGAACAATCGCTATCAAGTAAAGAAGCTATCAAGCTGGTTATGAAAGAAAGAAATATGCCAAAACGTGAAGTTTACAGTGCATATCATTTGGGAAATTAATTTTCAGCTGTAAGTTATCTACTCTCTTTAGGGAATTATGAAGCCGCCTCTCCGAAAAAATACCTCCTAATACTAGGAGGTGTTACTTATTACGGTGATGGTGTATATGTTATTCATCGGTCACAGTATGTAGACGATTTTCTGTCTAGTAATGCGTTGTTTAAGAACGGGTCATGTGTTGATACACGCTTTATATTATTTCTCAAACTTAGATTGAATTTCATCGACTAATGCTTTTGCACCTTCAGGGCTTAGCACGACTTTACCATCTGCGAAAGACTTATTATCGTCAGTAGTTTCACCAGTTATCATGCAAGACATGTTCGCTTGATATTTTTTAAAAATGACTAAATCATCGTCAACATATATTTCAAGAGGATCTTTGATCTTGATGTCGAGATTTCTGCGCAATTCAATAGGAATAACAACACGTCCTAATTCATCAACTTTTCTTATAATACCAGTAGACTTCATAAAACTTCCCCCTTAAGATAAATGATGTAGTTTTCGTCATATTTCGACATTAACTGTCTTTATCGTACCAATCGTTACCAATTGTGTCAATATTTTTTAGAATATTTCATATATACTTTTCAAATAGAATAAATCCAAAAATAATTAAATGAAGCTGTTTTCAACGATTTTATACTCCGTTAATGGAAATTAACTCATAAAATCGCTACAATAGAAGAATACTTAGATTTGTCTGAGGAGGAAAAGGAAAAATGTCGGAAACTAAAAATACGTTTTATATAACTACTCCTATTTATTATCCGAGTGGAAAATTACACATTGGACATGCTTACTCAACGGTTGCAGGGGATGCTATGGCTCGATATAAGCGCCTGCGCGGATATGATGTGATGTATTTAACAGGAACGGATGAGCATGGACAAAAGATTCAAAAAAAGGCGAAAGAAAATAATATGACGCCACAAGCGTATGTCGATAATATTGTCAGTAGTATCCAGGAGTTATGGAAAAAATTAAAGATTACTAATGATGATTTTATTCGTACTACAGAAGAACGCCATAAGGTACTTGTTCAGAAAATATTTGCACAGTTAAAAGAGCAAGGTGATATCTACTTAGATGAATATGAAGGATGGTACTGTACATCATGTGAATCTTTTTTCACGGAGAGACAATTAGATGAAGGAAATTGCCCAGATTGTGGTGGACCTGTCCATAAGGTGAAGGAGGAATCCTACTTTTTTAAGATGAGTAAATATGCTGATCGACTTGTTAAGTATTACGAGGAACATCCTGAATTTATTCAGCCTGAAAGCCGTAAAAATGAAATGCTTAATAACTTTATTAAGCCAGGGTTAGAGGATTTAGCTGTCTCAAGAACAAGCTTTGAATGGGGAATTAAAGTTCCTGGCAATCCAGAACATGTTATTTATGTATGGATTGATGCATTAACGAACTATATTACTGCACTTGGATATGGCACAGAAAATGATGAGAAGTTTCAAAAATACTGGCCAGCAGATGTTCATTTAATGAGTAAAGAAATTGTTCGCTTCCATACGATTTATTGGCCAATTATGTTAATGGCTTTAGATTTACCGCTACCTAAAAAGGTTTTTGCTCATGGCTGGATTTTAATGAAAGATGGAAAAATGTCTAAATCTAAGGGAAATGTGGTTGATCCTGTATCACTCATTGACCGTTATGGTTTAGATGCACTTCGTTACTATTTACTACGTGAGGTACCATTTGGATCTGACGGGGTCTTTACGCCAGAAGGATTCGTTGAGCGTACGAATTATGATTTAGCAAATGATTTCGGTAATTTGCTGAATCGTACTGTTGCCATGATTAATCAGTACTTTGATGGTGAAATTCCTGCCTACAAGGCATCAGGAACGGATATTGAAGAAAATCTTGAACAAATGACGAAAGAAGCAGTTGCTAAAATTGAAGAGGCTATGGATGATATGCAATTTTCTGTTGCCCTATCATCTATATGGAAGCTTATTAGCCGTACGAATAAATATATTGATGAAACAGAGCCATGGAAATTGGCAAAAGATGAGGAGCAAAGAGAATATCTTGGAAATGTGTTAGCTCATTTGGCTGATTCCTTGCGCATTATAGCAATTACTTTACAGCCATTTTTAACAGAAGCGCCATATGAAGTATTTAGGCAATTGGGTATTAAAGATAAAAAGCAACAAGAATGGGATCAAGTATATAAATTCGGCATTATTCCAGCAGGGACGAAGGTTGAAAAAGGAAACCCACTATTCCCTCGTCTGGATGTGAAAATAGAAGTCGAAGCAATTAAAAACATGATGCAAAAAACTTCTGCGCCGAAAAAGGAAAAAAAAGAAGCAAAAGAAACATCTTCCGACGAGATTTCATTCGATGAGTTTATGAAGATCGATATGAGAGTCGCTGAAATAGTTAAGGCAGAAAAGGTGAAAAAGGCAGATAAATTGCTGAAATTACAGCTTGACTTAGGAAAAGAAAAACGTCAGGTTGTATCAGGTATTGCTAAGTATTACCAGCCTGAAGAATTAGTTGGCAGAAAAGTGATCTGTGTAACCAATTTAAAACCTGTTAAACTACGTGGTGAAATGTCTGAAGGAATGGTTTTAGCCGGAGAAGATGAAGAAGGCAACCTATCATTGGCAAGCGTGGATCAGACACTCCCTAATGGGTCAGTAGTAAAATAATGAATATATGTAAAGGTCGTGCTGCGCGGATTCATCGCGAAAGCTGACCTTTTCTTTTACTTATCGACATGAGTGACTGAAGAAAGGAAGTGTAGGATGTTATTTGATACACATGTTCATTTGAATGCACGCCAATTTGTAGATGATCGTGAAGAAGTTATCCAGCGCGCATTTGATACAGGAGTAAAGTATATGGTAGTGGTTGGTTTTGACCATGAAACCATCCCCCTAGCTATAGAGATTGCTGAAACCTACGAAAACATTTATGCCGCAGTTGGATGGCACCCTGTTGATGCAATTGATATGACAGACGACGATCTCAGGTGGATTGAAGAATTATCCTCTCATCCAAAAGTCGTTGCATTAGGGGAAATGGGACTTGATTATCATTGGGATAAGTCACCAAAGGATATCCAAAAAGAGGTATTCAGAAAACAAATACAGCTTGCTAAAAAAGTAAAAATGCCAATCATTATTCATAACCGAGAAGCAACCGAAGATATTATTAAGATTTTACAAGAAGAAGATGCTAAAGAAGCTGGCGGTATTATGCATTGCTATAATGATTCGGCAAAATATATTCAAGCTTGTCTAGATATGAACTTTTATATTTCTTTTGGTGGTACGGTAACTTTTAAAAATGCAACACTTCCCAAAGAAGCGGCTTTAGAAGTTCCAGACAATCGTCTGCTTATCGAAACAGACGCACCATTCCTTGCACCTCATCCTAATCGCGGAAAACGAAATGAACCAGCATATGTTAAATTAGTGGCGGAAAAGCTCGCCGAATTAAGAGGCGTTTCGTTTGAAGAAATTAGTGAGTTAACGACAAAAAATGCGTGTGAGCTTTTTAGAATGGAATCAATTAATTAGATGAAGGATACTGCCCTAGAAAATATTTTAAAACAATTATTTTCTAGGGCGAACTTTTGTTATGGTAAATATTAGATGGGGATCTTATGAACTCAACGTTACATTATAATGTCTTCTCCCCCATAAAATGTCACGTAGAAGCCTCCAAAGTTACATTTCATGGTATTTTCCCTCAAAAATGTCATGTAGAAGCCTCCAAAGTTACGTTTCATGTTGTTTTCCCTCATAAAATGTCACGTAGACGCCTCCAAGGTTACATTTCATGATGTATTCCCACGAAGATGTCACATAGAAACCCCCAGGCTTATCTCCCTGGATCTTCCTTTTTAGTTAACGTCACATAGAAATGTTAAAACCACATTACCTCATCCTCTTTTATTAGTTTTGCTTCTGGGTATGGCTGTAAACTCTCCTGTTTTGCTATTTAAATGAAATAAATCATTGATCATACCTTTTTATTTAATTTTTATGAAAAGGGATTTGACAAATAAGTTAGTTAGTTATATGGTTAGTTATACAACTAACTAACCTATTGAAAAGGTGAAAACGAATGAAAGAGAAATTAGATGATCGAAGACCAATTTATATCCAAATTAAAGAGTCCATTGAAGATTCAATTATTAATGGAACACTCAAAGTAGGAGAGCGTATTCCTTCCACCAATGAACTTGCAAAATTTTATAATATTAACCCTGCGACAGCTCGCCAAGGGATGAATGAGTTGGCACAAGAAAATATTATTGAGAAACAAAGGGGTGTAGGTATGTTTGTTACAGAACGTGGTAAGGACAAATTACTCGAGCATCGTAAGCAGCTTTTTTATGAAAAATATGTCGTGCCATTAAAAAGTGAAGCAGCGAAACTACATATTTCTGATGAACAACTTTTTGACATGTTAAAAAAGGAGGGGAACTAAAATGAATATTAGAGTGGATAAGTTATCGAAACATTATCGACAGAAGAAAGTATTAAATGAGGTTTCGTTTCAAATAGATGAACCTAAGATATATGGATTATTAGGTCGAAATGGTGCTGGGAAAACCACTTTTATGGAAATTTTAGCTGGACATCAATTGCCAACAAGTGGAGAAGTCTATGTTAATAGCGAGATCCCATTTGATAACCGATCTATTTTAGAGCATATTTGTTTAATTAAAGAGGGGAATAACTTTAATCGCGAACTAAAGGTAAAACATGTTCTTAAAACTTATTCATTATTTTATCCAAATTGGGATGAAGCTTTAGCAAATACCCTAGTTCAAGAATATAAGTTGCCTATCCAAGCAAAGGTGAAGGCATTATCTAAAGGGATGGAGTCAGCATTAGGAGTCATTGTAGGTCTGGCGAGTAATGCTTTTATCACTATTTTTGATGAACCATATATCGGACTTGATGCGGCGGCACGGAAGAAGTTTTATGATATGTTACTGGAACAATATGAAGAAAGACCTCGAACAATTATATTCTCCACTCATTTAATTGATGAAGTTAGTCTTTTATTTGAAGAAGTCCTAATCTTACAAAATGGGGAGCTTATTTTACAGGAGAAGGCTGAAATGTTAAGAGAAAATGCTTACTCGGTAACAGGAACGAAAGAAGAGGTTGAAGCGTTTATCCAAAATAAACATGTCATGAAAACGAAACAGCTTGCCAATATGATGACAGCTTATATTTTTGGAAGTCAAGTAGGGGTAGAACAAACTGATTTAAATGTTGAAGGAGTTCCTATTCAAGATTTAATGATTTATTTAACGGAGGAAGGAGTGGAAAAAGAATGGATGCCCAATTAAAAGGATCGTTTTATTATGTATTAACAAATACTAAACGCCCATTTACAATCTTTTGGATTATCCTCGGCGGCTTTATGTTCCTATCTTATGGGATGAGTTATTTATTTGTGGGTTCGGAAACCGTTGTTTCGTATGATTTATCATTTCCAATTTATATATTTGGAGCTGTTTTGGGATTTAATTTCGTAAAAAACTGTATTCCATATCTCATTCGAATTGGGTCAAGCCGTACCAATATTTTCTTAGTAACTGGTTTATCATTGATTGTTTTATCTATTTTGAATGGATTGGTTGCAAATACTCTTTATGGGTTGATGAATAAAATCTCTGGTGAGGTATTTCAAGGGATTTTTACCATCCAGACAGGAAATGAATCGTATTCGTTCACGCATATATCAGATTTAATAATGGAAAATACATGGTTTAACCGAGTAGTTATTGATACATCCATTGGGTTTTTCTTATTAGCTAGCTTCTTTCTGCTCGGTCTTATATTTTACCGATATGGGTATATTGGGGGATTTGGCACCCTAGGCTTATTGTTGACCTTGATGGTATTTGGTATAGCGAAAGAATGGCTAATTGATTTTTTAAAATACATTTTTACAGATTTTCATTTTACCTTCTTTTATCAATTGTTTCTGACAGGAATAGTGATATATCTAATATCTTACCTATTGATGAGGAGATTAACGATTGATTAAAGAGTAGTTAAAAGCGGTGAAAAGGTTCTTCTTAACATAAGAGGAGCCTTTTTTGTATCTATAGAGAAGTGTGTAGACCTATTTATTTAATTATTCTGGTAAGCTGCTTGCAACCGTAGTCTAGGAGTTTTTCATCTTGGAAATCATTTCCCGTTGTAATCGAAATGTAAACAAAACGTAATCGTATTGGCTTTGACTTCGCATATCAATGTTTATATAATCGAATGCGAATCAAGGAGGCAATAGCATGCGAAAAATTCAAAGGCTTTTCTCCACATCGAAATTGCAACTGTTTATTTCAACAATGGGTGTTTTGGCACTGATTGCTTTTTCAAGTGTTATCGTTTATGAAGCAATGAAAGAAACCATTGTTGTCAATGACGACGGAGAAGAGCATAGAGTGCAAACGCACAGTAAAACTGTCGCAGAAGTGCTTGACGAAGTAGGGATTACTGTTGGCGAGCATGATGAACTGTCCCATAGCTTAGATGCTGAAATTGAAAGTGGTATGATAATCGATTATAAGGCTGCTAAGCAAGTGATTGTGAACGTTGATGGAGAGGAACAAACTTTATATACAACCGCAGATACGGTAGAGGACTTATTATTAGATCATAATTTAATCTCAAACCATCACGACGAACTTTCACATGATTTAAATGCAGACATTGAAGAAGGAATGCAAATTGATATCACTAAAGCATTTCAAGTTACAGTGATTGATGGCGGAAAAGAAGAAACACACTGGACAACAGGTGGAACAGTCGAACAATTTCTGAATGACAATCAAATTACATACCAAAAAAATAGCAATGATAAATTAAATGTTAAATTATCCGATGAACTTGACCAAGATACTAAAATTAAAATTGTTCGAGTGGACATAGAAGAAAAAGAGGTAGAAGAAGCGATTCCATTTGAAACTGAAACAAGGGAAGATGATTCATTAGAAAAAGGCAAACTAAAAGTTATTTCTGAAGGTGAAGAAGGTATTGCCGTTAAAACGTATGAAGTAACAAATGAAGACGGTAAGCCTGCGGAAAAAAACTTAATTGATACAAAGGTTAAAAAGGAAAGTAAAAATAAAGTTGTTGCTGTCGGGACAAAAGAAGAAGTGAAAGAAAGTAATGTCGTAACATTGTTCAACGAAAAGTCAAAAGAACAAAAAGAAAGCGAATCAAGTAGTAAGTCCAATAGTTCAAATGGAAATGGAAAAACACTTACAATGAGTGCAAGTGCCTATACGGCTAACTGTAATGGCTGTTCGGGTTATACATCAACGGGAATTAATTTAAATGCAAATCCGAATAAAAAAGTTGTTGCTGTTGACCCAAATGTTATTCCACTTGGAACAAAAGTCTGGGTTGAAGGTTATGGAGAAGCAATTGCTGCAGATACGGGTGGAAATATTCAAGGGAATCGGATTGACCTTCATTTTCCAACTCAAAATGCTGCCTATGCTTTTGGACAAAAAAGTGTAACAGTTAAAATATTGGATTAATAATGCTATTTATGCTCTTACCATGTTAAAATGGTAAGAGCTTTTTTAAAAAGAACGGAGATATAAATAATGAAAGTGAAAGAAATTATCGTTGTTGAGGGTAGAGATGACACGACAAAAATTCAACAGGCAGTTCATGCAGATACGATTGAAACGAATGGATCAGCTATAAACAAGGAAACATTAAAGCGAATTGAGCATGCAAAAGAAAAACGAGGAGTTATTATTTTTACAGATCCCGATTATCCAGGTCAGCGTATTCGTAGTATTATTGACGAAACGGTGCCTGGTTGTAAGCATGCGTTTTTAACAAGTGATCAAGCAAGAGCAAAACATCCGGCAAATAAAAGTATAGGAATTGAGCATGCTTCGATTCAGGCAATTAGGAAAGCATTAGCAGCTGTGTATGAATTAGCGGAAGAAGCAGAGGTAGTGTTTAAGAAAGAAGATTTGCTTCATTATGGCTTAATTGGCTCAGCTCGAGCAAATCAGCGGAGGAAACGTCTTGGTGAGTTTTTAAGAATCGGGCACACTAATGGAAAACAACTTTTAAAGCGATTAAATATGTTTCAAATAACAAGAATTCAATTGGAAAAGGCACTTTTGCAAATTAGGCAGGAGGAAGCAAATGAAAAGTAAAAAATATATAGCTACCCCAAGCAGGACAAGTGATATTGTAAAAAAGTATCAATTAATATTTAAAAAAAGTTTAGGACAAAATTTTCTAATTGACGTAAATATATTAGAAAATATTATTAAACATGCGGGCATTGATCGCTCGTCAGGTGTCATTGAAATAGGTCCAGGAATTGGGGCTCTAACGGAACAATTAGCTATCCATGCAAATAAAGTAGTTGCCTATGAAATTGACAAGCGACTACTACCTATATTAAAAGATACATTGAAAGAATATGAGAATATTCAAATTATCCACCAGGATATTTTAAAAGCTGATGTACAGTCGATGATTGACGAAATGTTCCGTTCTAATCAGGCTGTTCATGTCGTCGCTAATTTGCCTTATTATATTACAACACCTATTTTAATGAAGTTGTTACAGGATAAATTACCAATAGCCAGTTTAACTGTAATGATTCAAAAAGAAGTTGCTGAACGTATGGCTGCAAAGCCAAATAGCAAGGCATATGGGTCACTATCGATAGCTGTTCAATATTACACAAAGGCAGAGGTTGTTATGACGGTGCCAAAAAGTGTTTTTATGCCACAACCAAATGTAGATTCGAGTATTTTAAGGCTTACGATGAGGGAAAATCCTCCTGTTTATGTGGAAGACGAGGGTTACTTTTTTTCAATAATAAAAGCGAGTTTTGCACAAAGACGAAAAACTTTGCGTAATAACCTTTCTCGTTTTCTAAAAGAAACATATGATAAAGAAATGATTTCTAAAGTATTAAATAAATGTGGAATAGACGGAGCAAGGCGAGGGGAATCACTAAGTATAAAAGAGTTTGCCACGTTAGCTAATACATTTTATGAAATGGAAAATAAGTAATACAAAGTAATCCTAACCAAAAGGGCGGGATTGCTTTTTTGTAGTCCAGGAAATTATAAAATTTAAGCCTGGGGATAATTTAGCAACAGGAAGAGCCACATCCGGCGCCCCGTGCCTTTGTTCTTTTTTGACACGAACTTTTCCCTTTACACATAGCCTATGATAGGAATGCTTTCACTTTAAATTCAATGAAAGCAGTGAGGTGAATATATTGCTACCATTTTCAAAAGGAGAATTAGTGACGCGAAAATCATATAATCATGATTTATTATTCCGTATTTCCTCTTTTAAACAAGATACAGTTATTTTACATGGAGAGGATGTTCGGCTTGAAGCAGATGCAACAATAGATGATTTAGTTCAAGTAGAAAAAAGGGAGTTAGAGAAAAGAAGGAAAAAGGGAAAAGAACAAGAAGAATTTTCTTTTCGGTTATTTCGTCAAGATTATCAATTGATGGAACAAAAACGTGATTACGAGTCATCCAATGGTTATCAGCTTACTCATTTTTTCCAATTGCCTGCTCGGGTACTTCACCTTGATGGTGATCAAACATATTTAAGAAAATGTATTGAATTGTATAAACGGATGCACCTACAAGTACATGGGGTTCATATAAATGAGAAGAATATGCCTCTTGAAATAAAAGAATTAATTAAAAAAATACAGCCTAATATTATTGTTATCACGGGGCATGATTCTTACTCAAAACAGAAAGGGGAAAAAAGTGATATCCAAGCATACCGGCATTCAAAGTATTTTGTCGAAACGGTTAGAAATGCAAGGGAAGTTATACCACATCTTGATCAATTAGTTATTTTTGCTGGAGCATGTCAGTCCCATTTTGAATCGCTTATAAAAGCGGGTGCAAATTTTGCAAGCTCTCCAACAAGAATAAATATACATGCTCTGGATCCGGTATATATTGCAGCTAAAATTGCCTATACTCCTTTTATGGAAAAGGTTAATGTTTGGGATGCCCTACGTAATACATTAACAAGGGAAAAAGGTTTAGGTGGAGTGGAAACAAGGGGACTACATCGAACAGGAATGCCCTATTTGAAAGAAACTGAAAATGAAGAAACCGAAGAAGATATTCACTAGATACCTTTGGATATTTTTAAAAGTCTTAAGAGGTTGGGACAAATAATCATGGTTAAAGAAGAACATTACACTAATAAAGCGAATTATATTTCCGTAGCAACGATATACGCGCTCGCTCTAACAGATTGTTCGAATTTCATCCTAATAAAATGGTTTTGTCCCATCCTCTTATAAAATATAATAATTGTATGGAGATTATTCATTGAAATACATATTTTGTTAACAATTAGGCATAATAAAAAATAAATAGGGTGAAAGGTGTTGACAATAAAAATGTTATATTGATATAATATAATATTTTATTTGACTAAAATACAAGCATGTGGTATAGTTAAATCTAGTGAGGTGGAGTCTAGTGGCAAAAACATTACTCGAAATAAAGCAAGGTCTTGAGAGTCAACTTGGACAAAGGTTAAGATTGAAAGCGAACAGAGGCAGAAGGAAGACAATTGAACGAAGCGGAACATTAGCTGAAACATATCCTTCTGTATTTGTAGTCGAGCTTGACCAAGATGAAAATGCATTCGAACGTGTTTCATACAGCTATGCAGACGTACTTACAGAATCGGTAGAAATAAATTTTTTAGATGAAAAACAAAAAGCAATGTTATCAGAACAATAAACGTTATCGTTTATTGTTCTTTTTTTAGTTTTTGTATAATCATTATATATTATGTTTTAAAAACAAAAGATGTTCTAGGGAGAGAAAAATGGATTCTAAATCTTTACGAGAGGTATGGGGAATAATTGATAATAAGTTACAAGAAAAAAAGGAACCATACAAAGATATAAATTCCAAATGTTGGATCAGCCTGAAATTATATACCAATTAGAATTCCAACAAGGGGATGCAGCTATTCGCATAGCATCAGGTGAAGAAGCTGGATGTGTGCTTAAAATGAAAGAAAAGCATTTTAAACAATTTTTAACAGGTAAGCTAAATAGTACGATGGCATTTATGACAGGAAAACTTAAAGTTGACGGAAATATAGGCCTAGCTCTAAAACTTGAAAATTTGTTAAAGCAATATGATTTTTCTAATTAAATCCTGTTTTACATACTTATAACAAGGTTATTTTTCATTAAAAACCATAAAATAAGAATGTCGTAATCACTAACATGAAAGGGGATGTTCTTTCGGTGGCTAGACGTGGTGGAATAATGTCAGACCAAATGAAAGAAGAAATTGCAAAAGAGTTAGGATTTTACGACACGGTTAAACAAGAGGGATGGGGCGGTATTAGAGCTAGAGATGCTGGGAACATGGTGAAACGAGCAATTGAAATAGCCGAGCAAAGTATGCAGGAAAAAGGCAGACCCTAGTAGGGTTTGTCTTTTTTTTGCGTTTATCCCTTAGCAGTCGCCTCAGATTTTCTTATGTCTATCTTCGGCTCCTAGGAATTACCGTCATAAGCAATAGGCATTCCAAGCATAAAAGAACGTATGCTTTCCAGCCTCTTGCTTATGCGTTCATCCCTTAGCAGTCGCCTCAGATTTTCTTGTCTAGTTCTGGCTTCTAGAGATTACGGACGTAAGTAATGGACACTTCAGGTGCAAAGTTCAGCACCTTACAGTCCCTTACTTACGCCTGCATCTCTTACCAGTCGCCATCACTTTTCTAATATGATACAATCTGTTTAATATTAAAAGTAGGTGAGGGAGATGAGTGTTTTTGAGAAGGCTCCGGCAAAAATCAATTTATCACTTGACGTGCTAGGGAAACGTGATGATGGGTATCATGACGTTGAAATGATTATGACGACGATTGATCTTTATGACCGTATTGAACTCGATACGTTAAAAGAGGATAAAATTAAAGTATCGATTTGGAGTCGGTATGTGCCAAATGATGAACGGAACCTAGCTTATAAAGCGGCTGCAGCACTCAAAAAAAAATATAGTATACCTCAAGGTGTTCACATCAGAATAGAAAAAAACATCCCCGTTTCTGCGGGTCTCGGGGGTGGAAGTAGTGATGCGGCAGCTGTTTTACGTGGTTTGAATAAACTTTGGTCATTGAATCTTCCATTGGAAGAACTTGCCACTATTGGTGCAACAATAGGGTCGGATATTCCATTTTGCGTGTACGGTAAAACAGCGATTGCAAAAGGACGTGGCGAAATTATCGAAAGACTTCCGTCACCTCCGACATGTTGGGTTGTGCTTGCGAAGCCGGATATTGGGGTATCTTCAAGGAATATTTTTAAAAAGTATATTCATAAAGAAAGACCACATTCGACTCAGAAAGTTATTAATTCCCTTGAAAGAAATCAATTTTTGAATCTCTGCCGAACGATTAACAATGTTTTAGAAGAAGTAACCTTTGAGTTATATCCTGAAGTCGAGCAAATGAAAAGTAAAATGATTAAATATGGTGCAACAGGCGTGCTAATGAGTGGAAGTGGTCCAACAATTTACGGATTAGTTAAGCAACATGGTAAAGCTAAAAGAATTTATAATGGGATGCGCGGATTTTGTGATGAAGTATACGTTGTCCGATTATTAGGTTAAACTTGTAAAAATACATACGATAATGATATATTAATGCTAAAATATTCGGATTTTGAGGTGTATACATGAAAAGAAGTAATCGATTAGTCGTTTTAACAAACTTTTTATTGGAAAATCCCCGGACATCTAAAAATTTATCTTATTTTGCTGAAGAGTTTCAATCAGCTAAATCATCAATTAGTGAGGATTTAGATATTGTTAATGATGTTTTTAAACAACAAGGAATAGGTTATATCGAAAGATCTTCCGGTTCGGCTGGTGGGGCGAGATTCATACCTAAGTTAGATTATGATTATGGAATGAATTTTATTCGTGAGCTTTGTGAGCAACTGGAGGATTCTACGCGGATTTTACCAGGAGATTATTTATATATGAGTGACTTGTTGGGAAATCCAAAAATAGTAAGGGAAATGGGTCGTGTTTTAGCATCTAAATTCTCTGATTACGATATCGATGTTGTTGTCACAGTTGAAACAAAAGGTATTCCCTTAGCTTATGCTGTGGCATCTTTTTTATCTGTACCTACGGTTATAGCAAGGAGAAATCCTAAAGTAACAGAGGGATCTTCTGTTAGTATTAATTACGTTTCAGGTTCCTCCCGGAAAATTCAAACGATGGTTCTTCCAAAGCGAAGCCTGAAGGAAGGTTCTAACGTATGCATTATTGATGACTTTATGAAAGCAGGAGGAACGATTACAGGGATTATTGATTTATTGAAAGAGTTTAATGCTAATGTGAAAGCCATTGGTGTTTTAGCTGAAGCAGACGATGAAGAAGAAGACCGGATTGTAGAAGATTATGTATCGTTAATAAAGATATCAGATGTTAATATTAAAAAGGAATCAATTCAAGCTCAGCCTGGAACATATGAAGAAAATAGTTAATTTCAAGAATGAAACTGATGTAAAATTTACCAGGAGGTAATGATACATCAGTCTTTTTGTATTAAAGGGAAGTAATATGAACTCCCGCTGATAAAACTGGAATATCAAATCTCCAACTCACCTTTTATTATTGCGCATTTTATATATTTAGCGCCATAAATAACAATTTTTGGAGACCCTTAACTATCGTTTTAATCTATTTGAGCTCATTCTATTGATGCGAAAATTAAATAATAGACGAAACTATTAATTTAAAATTATGGAATATATCTTATTTTTCCTGTTTAAAATGTTAATAATTAAACTTTTTTTAATATTTAGCAGGATTTTTTGAAGTTTTGTTGAATTAATAATAGTAAGTCCTAATGTGAAAAGGTGGTGAAACAGCATGGAAGTAACAGACGTTAGATTACGGCGTGTAAATTCAGAGGGGAGAATGCGTGCTATTGCATCAATTACCTTTGATCATGAATTTGTGGTTCATGATATCCGTGTGATTGATGGCAACAATGGTTTATTCGTCGCAATGCCATCCAAACGTACTCCTGACGGGGAATTTAGGGATATTGCACATCCTATTAATTCAAATATGCGTGCAAAAATACAAGATGCTGTATTAGAAGAGTATCATCGTGCAGGAGAAGAAGAGGTAGATACTAAATATGAAGAAGCTGGAGTGTCATAATAAGTAGAGTTATAATAATAAGAAGTCTAATCCCAGGTGGATTAGTCTTCTTTTTTTGTCTACTTATTTAGAACTTCCTACCACCTTTTCTAATGTCTAGTTCCATCTAAGCTTACTAAATTTCATTTTAAAAGCTAGATATTACATTTTTCATGCTAAGCGTTCTGTAGGTAGGATTAACGTTAAAGTTTTTCTGCTTTAAATGTTGAAATGAGATGTTTTTTGGTATATATTCATAATGGATAAAAGAATGGAGGTTGCCTTATGGCAAAACGTTATGCAATCGTTCTTGCGGCAGGACAAGGAACTAGAATGAAGTCCAAGCTTTATAAAGTACTTCATCCTGTCTTAGGTCGTCCAATGGTTGAACATGTTATTAATCAAGTGAGAGAATCACATATAGATGAAATTATCACAGTTGTTGGACATGGTGCTGATGAGGTTAAGGAGCAAATTGGTGACAAATCTAAATTTGTTATTCAAGAAGAACAGCTAGGAACAGGTCATGCTTGTATGCAAGCGGAAGATTTGTTGAAAGATAAGGAAGGAACGACAATTGTTGTTTGTGGTGACACCCCTTTAATTACTGATGAAACTTATAAGGCGCTTTTTGAGCATCATGAAAAGGTTAATGCAAAAGCAACGATATTAACAGCTAAGGCCCAAAATCCCTTTGGTTATGGTCGAGTGATTCGTAATGATCAAAAGGAAGTAGAACGTATTGTAGAGCATAAAGATGCAAATGAGCAGGAATTACGTGTCAATGAAATTAATACAGGTACATATTGTTTTGATAATAAAGCTTTGTTTCAAGCATTAAAAAAAGTCAATAATCAAAATGCTCAAGGTGAATATTATCTACCTGATGTCATTGAAATTTTACGAAACAATTCGGAAAAAGTTAGTGCATATATGACTCCTGATTTTGATGAGACACTAGGTGTGAATGATCGTGTGGCACTTGCCCAGGCAGAAAAGATAATGAAGAGACGAATTAATGAAGCTCATATGAGAAATGGTGTAACGATTATTGACCCAGATCACACTTATATTGAACCTGAAGTGATTATTGAACAGGATGTAACGATTTTCCCTGGTTCAGTTATTACAGGGGAGTCCAAAATTAAAACTAATGCCGAAATTGGCCCACATAGTGAGATTATTGATTGTGAAGTCGGAGAAGAAACAATCATTAAACAGAGTGTTGCTCGAAATAGTAAAATTGGTAATCGTGTATCTGTTGGCCCATTTGCACATATACGTCCGGAAGCATCCGTTGGAAATGATGCTAAAGTAGGTAATTTTGTCGAACTTAAAAAAGCATCGATTGGGGAAAAGAGTAAGGTACCTCACTTAAGTTATATTGGGGATGCGGATATTGGAAGAAATGTTAATATTGGATGTGGTACAATAACAGTAAACTATGATGGAAAGACCAAGCACTTAACAACTATTGAAGATGACTCTTTCATCGGATGTAATTCCAACTTGATTGCTCCAGTTACGATAGGAAAAGGATCTTATGTAGCAGCGGGATCTACGATTACAAAAAACATACCAGAAGAATCATTATCCATTGCACGTGCAAGACAGACAAACAAAGAGGGTTATGCCAAAAAATTAAAAGGCAGTAAATAATAAACGGAGGGTATATTTTTATGACATCTACCTATAAAGATCCATCATTAAAGGTATTTTCGTTAAATTCGAATAGTGAGTTAGCGAAGGAGATAGCAAATCACATCGGAACAACATTAGGTAAATGTACAGTGTCTGAATTTAGTGATGGGGAAATCCAAATTAATATCGAAGAAAGCATTAGAGGTTGTGATGTTTATGTTGTCCAATCCACTTGTTCACCAGTCAATAAGCATATTATGGAACTCCTCATCATGATTGATGCACTTAAACGGGCTTCAGCAAGATCAATTAATATTGTGATGCCTTATTATGGTTATGCCAGACAAGACAGAAAAGCACGTGCTAGAGAACCAATTACAGCAAAATTAGTCGCAAATCTTTTAGAAACTTCTGGTGCGGATCGTGTCATTACTTTGGACTTACATGCTCCACAAATTCAAGGATTTTTCGATGTTCCAATCGATCACTTGCAAGGGGTACCGATTCTTTCGGATTACTTTCAGGAAAAGAATTTAGACGATATAATCATTGTTTCACCAGATCACGGTGGTGTAACACGTGCTCGTAAAATGGCGGATCGTCTCGGGGCACCGATTGGAATTATTGATAAGAGAAGGCCTCGTCCTAATGTAGCAGAAGTAATGAATATTGTCGGTGATATAAAAGGAAAGACAGCAATTCTCATTGATGATATTATTGATACAGCTGGAACAATTACACTTGCAGCAAATGCCCTAGTTGAAAATGGAGCAAAAGAAGTGTATGCATGTTGTACCCATCCAGTATTATCAGGCCCAGCTATTGAACGGATTGAGAATTCAATGATTAAAGAACTTGTTATCACGAATTCCATCCCATTACCTGAGGAAAAGAAAGTTGATAAAATAACGGAATTATCTGTTGCACCCCTCATTAGTGAAGCGATTACTCGTGTGCATGAATTGAAGTCTGTAAGTATTTTATTTGATTAATACTTCTTAGGTACGATAGAATAAAGAGATTAAAATGTAATATAAAATGTATGATATAGATTTAAATTTATGGAGGTTAAAGAAATGGCAATTAAATTAAATGCAACTTTAAGAGAAGATCATAAATCTTCAACTACAAGAAAATTAAGAAACGAAGGACAAGTACCAGGTGTTATCTATGGGAAAGATAAAGAGACAAAATCGATTGCTGTAAATAGTATCGAACTTGTAAAAACTGTACGTGATGAAGGACGTAATGCTATTATTTCATTAGATATAGAAAATAACGAACCAGTAGATGTAATGCTACATGACTATCAAATGGATGTACTTAAAGATGAATTAGTCCATGTTGACTTCTTTATTGTTGATATGTCTGAAGAAATGGATGTTGACGTAGGAATTCGTCTTGATGGCGATGCTCCAGGAACAAAAGAAGGTGGAATCTTACAGCAGCCATTATTCGAATTAGTTGTCCGAGCTAAACCGAATAATATTCCTGATGAAATTGTTGTAGATGTATCTGAATTAAATATCGGTGATGTCATCACGGTAGCAGACTTACCGAAATCCGATAACTATGAAATTCTTGAAGAAGATGATACAACGGTGGCAACTGTCACAGCTCCAACTGAAGAAGATCTAGAGCCATCAACGGAAGATGAAAGTGCAGAACCTGAACTTGTAGGTGCTGAAGAGGAAGAGGAAGAAGAATAAATCGGTAAATTATATAAAAATTAAAAACAACATAAACCCTCCTTTATAAAAGAAGTATATCCTTCTTTAAGGAGGGATTGTTGTATTTTTTTGTAAAGGACGAATAAAAATGAAGTGTATTGTTGGACTTGGTAATCCAGGAAGAAAATACAAGAAAACAAGGCATAATATTGGATTTTTAGTGATTGATGAATTATTGCATCGTAATCGATGGAAACTAAATAAAACTAAATTTAACGGTGATTATGCACTGGAACATTATCAAGGTGAAAAGGTTATTTTATTAAAACCTCAAACATTTATGAATCTTTCTGGTGAAGCCATTCGACCTTTAGTGGATTACTATAATATTGATATTAAAGATATACTTGTCATTTATGATGATCTAGACTTACCGACTGGTAAAATACGCTTGAGACAAAAAGGTGGTCATGGAGGGCATAATGGAATTCGCTCTGCGTTAGAACATCTAGGACAAAAGGACTTTAAACGCCTTAGAATAGGTATTGGTCGACCTGTAGATGCTACGTCAATTGTTGATTATGTCTTAAGCAAATTTAATAAACAAGAAAAAGAAGAAGTTGTCAGCAGTATTCATAAAGCAGCTGATGCGTGTGAAGCTTGGTTAGAAAATCCATTTGACCAAGTGATGAATGAATTTAATCAATAGCTTAAGCATATGAATAAATGAGATATGTTTTTTGAGTGTATACTTTCCCGTATAAAAATATGCTTTTCGGATAAACTTTTAACAGACGGGGCGAGCATTTGCTTGCAGCCGTAGGACAGTTTATCTGAGGAGGTATTTTCATGTCTATTGTTTATAAATGTAGACATTGCGGACATCAAATAGGAGAATTAGACCAACGAATCGTTGATACTTCCTGGTTAGGTTGGGATCAACTTTCTATAGAAGATAAAAAAGAAATGATTCATTATAAAGAAGACGGAAATATTCAAATTGATACGATATGTGAAAGTTGTGAGGAAACATTAGAGGAACACCCACAATATCATGAATTGGATTTTTTTATACAATAAAAAATATAAATGAACAAGCTTTGGTTTAGTGGCCAAAGCATTTTTGAGCTTAAGGTTGCTAAGATCTAGCTTCGGCTCCTAGAGATGTGCGACTAGAAATTGGCATTCCAGGCGTGAAAGAAATGCGCTTTAAAGCCTCTTGCTTATGTGTTCATCTCTGGGAAGTTGCCTATGCTCTTATGTTTATCTAGCGCTACGGATCCAGGCACTCGCTTATGCGTTATTGGGGGATTTTATTATGAAGGGTATAAATAATTATTTACAATCAAAAGAAGATATTCAATCTATATTAAGTGGGATTTCTGGTGGAATGAAGGAGCAACTTGTTGCTGGTTTATCGGGATCTGCCAGAAGCCTGCTTATTTCTATTTTAAACGAATCTATTAAAAAGCCAATACTAATCATTACTTATCAACTTGTTCAAGCACAACAACTTTATGACGATTTATCAGTATTTATGGGTGAAGAACATGTCCATTTATACCCTGTAAATGAATTGATTGCATCTGAAATTGCTGTTGCAAGTCCTGAGTTAAGGAGTCAGCGAATCGATTCTTTGGGATCCTGGACAAAAAATAAATCTGGTATTTTGATTGCCCCTGTTGCAGCAATTAAAAGGTTATTACCTCCACCATCTTATTGGAGTAAGTATCAGCTATCTTTCACGGATGGTGGAATCATTGATATGGATAAAAGTCTTTCATTTTTCATCGATATGGGCTATGAAAGAGTATCCATGGTTACTGCGCCCGGTGAATTTAGTTTAAGAGGCGGAATCATTGATATTTATCCAGTTACGGAGGCTCATCCTATTCGAGTTGAATTATTTGATGATGAAATTGATTCTATTCGATATTTTAATGCGGATACCCAACGTTCACTGGAGAAATTACAAAATGTTACTATTGGACCAGCTACTGAATTACTGCTAACAAAAGAAGATATGTTAGCAGGTGTACAAAAATTAGAAAAGGCAATGTCTAACACACTTCAGAAAATGAAAACAAAAGAAGAAAAAGAAAGGCTAGTAGAAAATCTGGAATATGATATGGACAGGTTGAAAAATTTCGAACATTTCCAAGAAATGGGGAAGTATATTGGCTTTCTATATGATAATCCAGCTAGTTTGTTAGATTACTTGCCAAGTGATGGGTTACTTATATTTGATGAGATGAGTCGAATTCACGAAACAGCAACATATCTTGATAAAGAAGAAGCTGAGTGGTATAGCAGTTTGCTTGAATCAGGTCAGATGGTGAAAGGTAGCCAATTTTCTTTTGATTGGTACCGTGTTTGGGATAAAGTAAAACACCAACGTCTATATTTATCTGTCTTTTTACGTCACATACCAAATACAAATCCGGAAAATATTATCAATATGTCATCTCGTGCAATGCAGGAATTTCACGGTCAGATGAACTTACTAAAAAGTGAATTGGAACGTTGGGAAAAAGGTGGTTATTCTGTAATCATCTTGGCCCCTAATAGACAAAGGGCAGATAAAATCCAATCTATTTTAAACGATTATGATATAGAAGCAGCAATTTCGAAGAATGTAACCCTTCCTGTTCAGCTTCCAACCATAACAGTTGGGGATATTACAAGTGGAATTGAAATGCCAATGCATAAGCTTGTTTTAATCACGGAAAATGAACTGTTTAAAAAGAAGAGCAAGCGCCCACGAAGAAAGCAAAAGATATCGAATGCAGAAAGAATTAAGAGTTACCAAGAATTAAAAGTCGGTGATTATGTTGTTCATACTAATCATGGAATTGGTAAGTATTTAGGAATTGAAACTTTAGAGGTTGGTAATAAAAATAAAGATTACATGCTTATTAAATATTCAGGTGATGATAAGCTATTTGTTCCTATTGATCAGATTGACTTAGTTCAGAAATATGTTGCCGCGGAAGGGAAAGAACCGAAACTATACAAACTTGGCGGCAGCGAATGGGCGAAAGTGAAACGTCGAGTACAATCATCTGTTGAAGATATTGCAGACGATTTGATCAAATTATATGCTGAACGAGAAGCAACGAAAGGGTATGCCTTTAGCGAAGATACAGAGTTACAGCGTGAATTTGATGCCTCCTTCCCATATCAAGAAACGGAAGATCAATTAAGATGTATTGAAGAAATTAAGCAGGATATGGAAAAAACAAGACCAATGGATCGCTTGCTTTGTGGGGATGTTGGATATGGTAAGACAGAGGTTGCTATAAGAGCAGCATTTAAAGCAATTGGAGATGGTAAGCAGGTTGCGTTTCTTGTTCCTACAACCATTCTCGCTCAACAACACTATGAAACCATTCAAGAACGTTTTCAAGATCAAGGTGTTAATATTGGAATGTTAAGCAGATTTAGAACGAGAAAGCAGCAAAAAGAAACACTTGATAACTTAAAAAAAGGTCTTGTTGATATCGTAATTGGTACCCATCGTCTGCTTTCAAAAGATGTCCAATATCGTGATCTAGGACTGCTTATAGTGGATGAAGAACAACGATTTGGTGTTAAACATAAGGAAAAAATTAAACAACTTAAGACAAATGTAGATGTTTTAACATTAACTGCTACACCAATTCCACGAACACTTCATATGTCTATGTTAGGTGTACGTGATTTATCTGTTATTGAAACACCACCAGAAAATCGTTTCCCAATTCAAACTTACGTACTTGAATATAATCCAGTATTTATTAGGGAAGCAATTGAAAGAGAAATGGCTCGCGGCGGACAGGTATTCTTCCTGTTTAATCGCGTGGAAAATATTGAACGAATGGCAAGAGAAATCGGTATGCTTGTGGAAGATGCAAAAGTGGGAATTGCACACGGACAAATGAATGAATCGGAACTTGAGAATGTGATGTTAGGATTTCTTGAAGGTGAATATGATGTATTAGTTAGCACAACAATTATTGAGACTGGAGTAGATATCCCTAATGTTAATACACTGATTGTTTATGATGCGGACTATATGGGGCTGAGTCAACTTTATCAATTAAGAGGCCGTGTAGGGCGGTCTAATCGTGTGGCATATGCCTACTTTACCTATCAACAGGATAAAGTGTTAACAGAAGTTGCTGAAAAAAGGCTTCAGGCAATTAAGGAATTTACGGAACTTGGCTCTGGATTTAAAATCGCGATGCGTGATCTGTCTATTCGCGGAGCAGGGAACTTATTAGGTTCCCAGCAGCATGGTTTCATTGATTCCGTTGGTTTTGATATGTATTCCAAAATGTTACAAGATGCGATTAATGCTCGCAAACAAGGAAAAGAAGTAGTGGACATTGAACCATTTGAACCTGAACTAACTCTGTCAATCAATGCGTATATTCCGGAATCCTATATTGAAGATGGGAAGCAAAAAATTGATATGTATAAACAAATTCAAGCTATTTCTTCCAATGAAGATATAGAAGAAATTCAAGAAGAGTTGATTGATCGATTTGGAGATTATCCAGAAGAAGTAGAAAATCTGTTGACCGTCTCCCGCTTAAAAATGCTAGCGAAGAATGAAAGTGTTGAATCAATTCACGAAAAGGGCAAAAAAATAGAAATGCTAATCACAGATGAACGCAGTCAGCAAGTTGATGGTGCGAAATTATTTGAACTTGCTAATGAATTTGGCCGCAAAATTTTACTTGGGACAGAACAAAATAAATTGAAAATTACATTCAAATCAACGAAGGAAACGCACGTTCGACGTTATGAAATAATTGCAGATTTTATAAAGAAATTAGATCAAGTTAACCGCTCAACTGAATAATATCTTCTGTTCAATGTATAGTTCTTAAATGTTGCTTCATACTAAAAAAACACAGCTATTTTTTTCCTGTGATGTTTAAAGGTAACTAGTAAGCACGTTAAACCCATCCATTTATTGGTTGATTATCCTTGTTTAAACAGTTAACGTATAATAATGAAATATGGACATCACTTATAAATGGGAATGTAGAGCTGTGTTCTTGATTTCGTGCTATGTATCCATTCTCTAAAGGATATGAAAGGGAAAATGCACATAAAAAATCATCGTAAGAAAGAGAGGCATCATCTATGAAAGCAACAGGAATTGTACGAAGAATAGACGATTTAGGACGAGTTGTTATTCCAAAAGAAATTAGAAGAACATTAAGAATACGTGAGGGCGATCCACTGGAAATCTTTATTGATCGAGAAGGGGAAGTTATTTTAAAGAAGTATTCACCGATAAATGAACTTGGAAATTTTGCAGAAGAGTATGCGGATGCTTTATTTGATTCACTACAATCCCCTGTACTTATTTCCGATCGCGACGAAATCATTGCAGTAGCTGGAGAATCAAAGAAAGAATACTTAAATAAGAAAATAGGTTCTTATCTTGAAGAGGTAATTGAAAATCGAACGTTAAAGTATGTTGATGAATCAAGTACTATTGAAATAATAGCAAATAAAGAGCAAGAACTTTCCTCATACTGTATTGCTCCTATCATTGCCAATGGAGATCCGATTGGATGTGTACTTATCTTTTCAGTGGAAAATACATTTGATAAAACAGAAGAAAAAGCAGCAGAAACAGCTGCAAGTTTTTTAGGCAAACAGATGGAGTAGTGTTAAAGCTACTTATAAAGGCAAAAGTCTACACACCGGACTTTTGCTTTTTTCATTTGGAGGAGCGTATAATTAAGTTAAATTTTCACGGATAGAAAGGCGTTTTTAATGGATGGTAATGAGACGGAAAAATTAATAAAAGGTGCCCTTGTTCTTACGTTAGCTGGACTTGTTAGTAAGATACTAAGTGCTGGTTATCGTATACCTTTGCAAAACTTTACTGGTGATATTGGATTCTATATTTATCAACAAGTGTATCCATTACTTGCCATTGCAACAGTACTTGCATTATATGGCTTTCCATCCGCTATTTCTAAACTAACAGCGGATAGAAGAAAAGAAGAAAAAAGGATTTCTTTTCAACATTTTTATGGACCTATATTTGCTATTTTATTATTTATCAGTAGTACTATTTTTGTTTTTCTATATTTAAATGCAAATGCATTAGCTGTTTGGGTGGGGGATAAAAAATTACTTTCTACATATAAACTAGCTGCTTTTGCCTTTTTATTAATTCCTTTTACTTCTTTGTTAAGGGGGATATTTCAAGGTTTCCATTATATGAAGCCGACCGCTTATTCGCAAATCGGTGAGCAGCTTATTCGCGTTTTTCTCATTATCGTAGCTTCTTATTGGGTTGCTACAGGTTGGGTAAGTATTTATAAGGTCGGTCAAGCAGCTGGCATTGCATCTATAGCTGGATCCCTAACAGCGTTGGCTATTTTAATTGTTTATTTTATGAAGGTGAGACCAAAAAAGCAAGGACAAGCTATCATTTCCTGGCGTTACTATGCGCGAACCATTTTCCTATTCGGTCTTTTAGCCGCATTGAATCACATGATTTTAATTATTATTCAATTTGCGGATACTTTTACGTTAGTGCCCAGCTTAATGGAGTATGGATTTGATAAATTAGAAGCGATGAAAATGAAAGGTGTTTTCGATCGTGGCCAACCATTAATTCAAGTAGGAGCTGTCTTTGGTTCTTCTTTTGCTTTGGCATTAATCCCAGATATATCAAAACAAAAGGTAAATGAACTAGCAAATATTTCTTATGCTCCAGTACAAAGTGCTTTGAAGTTCAGTTTTTATTTAGCTTTTGCAGCCATGCTTGGACTCATTTTAATCTTTCCAGAAGTAAATACGTTATTGTTTCAAAATAATCAAGGAACATTAAGTTTACGGATATTAAGTCTTTCTGTCCTGCTTAGTTCACTAGCTATCACAAGTACTACGATTTTACAGGGTATGGGCTATTTAAAACGAACAGCGACCTTTATTCTTTTTGCTTTTTTTATAAAATGGATAAGTAATCAAATCTTTGTTCCGTTTTTCGGGATAACAGGAAGTGCTCTTGCTACAGTGCTTAGTTTATTCACTTTATGTGTGATAGTGTTCTTTGAATTAAAGCGAAAAGCACCCTTCATCTCTTTTTTAAAATTGATCAATTGGCGTCCCTTTTTAATTGCCGCTAGTGGGATGTTCCTATATCTTATTTTTATTAAATGGGTAATGCCTGATTTTATCAGTTTATCACGAATTTCTTTATTATTCTGGGTAATATTTATTGCTGTAACAGGAGCAAGTTTTTATATATTTCTTTTAGTACGCTTTAGAGCTTTTACGAAAAAGGAGTTATCAATGATGCCATTCGCTAATCTTTTCATTCAGTTATCAAAGGAGGAGCAACATGACTAAAAAAATAGAAGTTATTGGGCTAGGTGCAGGTGATTTTAACCAGTTGCCTTTAGGTATTTACAAAAAATTGAAAAAAGCAGATTGCATCTTGGCCCGGACAATAGACCATCCAGTTATAACTTCTTTACAGGAAGAGGGGGTGCACTTTGAATCATATGATGAGATGTATCAAGAGGAAGAACAATTTATTGATGTTTATGAGAGGATTGTCGCCGATTTATTAAAAAAGGCGCAAGATAAGTCGCTTATTTATGCGGTTCCAGGCCATCCGATGCTTGCAGAGAAGACGGTACAGCTTTTACTTAAACAAAAGAAGGTAGAGGTGTCTGTCATTGGTGGCCAAAGTTACTTAGACGCCCTGTTTACATCATTAAAAATAGATCCCATTGAAGGATTTCAATTTGTAGATGGAACAGATTTTAGGAGAGACGAGCTTAATTACCGTGGGCATCTTATTTTTTGCCAGGTATATGACCGTTTTATCGCTTCTGAAGTCAAGCTTGCCTTGTTGGAGGATTTACCTTTTGATTATGAAGTAATCATTATTGAAGCCGCTGGGAGTGAGTCGGAAGTGATACGAACAGTCCCACTTGAAGAATTGGACCATCAGCTTGAAGTAAGCAACTTAACGAGTGTATATGTTCCGCCTGCACCAAAGGATGTATTAAATCATACATTTCCTCGACTTAGAGAAGTAATAGAATGCTTAAGGGGACCGAATGGTTGTGATTGGGATAAGGCACAAACACATGAGTCATTAAGAGAGTTTTTAATAGAGGAAACTTATGAATTGATTGATGCAATCGATGAACAAGATGATGAAGGAATGGTAGAAGAGTTAGGGGATGTACTTCTACAAGTGATGCTGCACAGCCAGATTGGTGCAGATGAAGGATATTTTTCGGTGGATGACGTTATCAAGTCAATTACAACGAAAATGATCCATCGCCATCCTCACGTCTTTTCTAATACTTCTGCCCAATCAATCGAAGAAATAAATAAAAATTGGGAAGAACTTAAAAAAGAGGAAAAAGGACATGAGCGGGAGTCTGTTTTAGATGGTGTTCCAAAACAGCTCCCCTCTTTACATAAAGCCTTTAAATTACAAAAGAAAGCTGCAAAGGTTGGATTTGACTGGGATCATTCTGAAGACATTTGGGGAAAGCTTACAGAGGAAATAAAAGAAGTAAAAGAAGCCATCAATGTTGGGGATAAGCATGAAGTGATGAAGGAATTTGGAGATGTTTTATTCGTGATTGCTAATTTAACGAGATTTTATAACGTGAATCCTGAATTAGCGTTAGAGAAGACAAATAAAAAGTTTGTATCACGTTTCTCTTATATTGAAAAGAAACTAAAGGAAAGGGGAGAAGACATCAATCAAGCAACTTTAGAAGATATGGATTATTATTGGGATGAAGCAAAAGGGAAAGAGGGATAAAATTGAGATTAGATAAATTTTTAAAAGTATCTCGACTAATTAAACGTCGAACGTTGGCAAAGGAAGTAGCTGATCAAGGCCGGGTGACGATTAACGGTAACCAGGCAAAAGCAGGAACTAACGTAGCAAAAAGTGATAAAATAGCGATTCGTTTTGGCCAAAAACTCGTCACTATTAAAGTAAATGATGTGAAGGAAACGATACGAAAAAATGAAGCGGAAATGTTATACGAAGTAATTAGTGAAGAGAATATTAAAGAGTAACTTTTAGTTCTATACTTGTCCATCTCATCATAAAGTATTATTGATAAGGAGGACGAAGTATATGAACTATTATGATAGACAACCAACTACACCTGAGCAAAAAGATCATCAATTGAAAATTAATAACCGAAAACTGCTGGAGATTACTGGCGTACGCGAAGTAGATAGTTTTGATAATGAAGAGTTTTTACTTGAAACTGTCATGGGCTATTTAATTATTCGTGGGCATAATTTGCAACTAAAAAACCTTGATGTAAATGAAGGTATTGTTTCCATCAAAGGAAAAGTATATGAACTATCATATGTAGACGATCATCAGCAGGAGAAAGCTAAAGGCATCTTTAGCAAGCTCTTTAAATGACATTAGATGTTCAGTTTATGACGATGATCTCTATGATATTAGGTGGAATTTATCTTGGTGTGGCACTTGAAACGTTTCGGCGTTTCTCACCTTATTGGAAGAATAATCGAATTCTTACCTATTTCATGGAGATCTGCTTCTGGTTAATACAATCCTTTGTTTTATTTTATATATTATTCCGCGTAAATGGCGGGGAAATAAGAGTATATAGCGCTCTTGCTTGTCTTCTTGGTTTTTCCGCCTATAAGGCTCTTGCAGCAAATTTTTATAAACGTTTTTTAGAGCGTATCATCATCATTGTTACTTCTATTTATCGCTTTTTTGTTAAAGTAATTAATGGTCTAATTATCCAACCTATTAAGTATATTATCTATTTTTTTATCACATGTCTTCTGCTTATTTTGAAGGGGCTTTATACAACTCTTTCTTTTCTTTTAAAAGTCATAGTTACACCTGTCTTTTGGATTTTAAAGAAGGTCTACCACCTCTTGCCAGAAGGTTTACAAAACATTTTGTGCAAAATAGCAGGATTTTATAGTACAATAAAGAATATAATTATAAAGGTCGCCAAAAAGTTTAAGAGGAGGTAGTAGCTATTGGGGCAGAAGCAAGAATCAGTGACAAGAATGAATTCAAGCTATATGAAAAAATATGATGCACATGTTGAAAGACAAAGAAGAAAACGAAAGCGATTGATGCGTCGTCTCTTAGTTTTTTCAATTATCGTTGTTATTACCTTTGGAGGCTTGACTACATATCATTTAAAACAACGGGGAATTCATGCGGAAAAAACGGAAGAGTACGAACAACTTGAGCAGGAATTAGCATCTTTAAAGCAATCTGAAAAATATCTCAAAGAAGAAATTGAATTACTAAATAATGAGGAATATATCTTGGATATTGCTAGAACCAATTATTTCTTTTCGAAAGAAGGAGAATTAATTTTCAAAATCCCAAATAAAAACCCATCGTATTGACACACTTTTAACCCCTGGGGTATACTATATTATGAAGCTTTGTTTAAAAAATTTAAGGAGGAGCATTTTTTTTATGTCAATTGAAGTAGGCAGCAAGCTGCAGGGAAAGGTAACAGGAATCACTAACTTTGGAGCTTTTGTCCAGCTTGAAGATGGGCCAACAGGACTCGTTCATATTAGTGAGGTTGCCGACAACTATGTAAAAGACATTAATGATCACTTAAAAGTCGGTGAAGAGATAAAAGTAAAGGTGATTAATGTTCAAAAGGATGGGAAAATCGGTTTATCTATTAAAAAGGCAAAGGATAGACCAGTACGCCAAAAAAGCGCAAGGGAAAGAAACGAATCATTTGAAGCTAAAATGAATCGTTTCCTTAAGGATTCTGAAGACCGTTTAGCCTCTTTGAAGAAGCACACGGAATCCAAACGCGGAGGTCGAGGTGCTAAAAGGGGATAGCAATTGCTGTCTATAAAATAATGATGCTCTAATACAATATACGATGAATGATGTTACTGTATGTAAAGGATTTTAAAAAGAAGCAGTTGTCTATACAAGATAGATAACTGCTTCTTTTTCTGTTTCAAACAACCTTGCGCCTTAGTCCAGTATATATTTTTTAAAATAAAAAGTACCTGACCCTTATTGTTTTAATTAGTAAGAGTCAGGTATTGTTGTTTTTGGTAATAGCGGCGGAGGGGATCGAACCCACGACCTCACGGGTATGAACCGTACGCTCTCGCCAGCTGAGCTACGCCGCCAAAATATCATTGATCAAATTGTTTTGTAGGAAAAAGTAATGATTCTTTTTTACTACCAAAAAATATCTTACATCAGGAAATAGATTGTGTCAATAGAAAAAACGAAAATTATTTGTCTATTAAGTACTTCCTCTAGTAATAAAGCTGTTTTCGTTTGGTTAATAATAGTTTTACTTCAATTAGTCAGCACTTTTAGACATAGTCTAGGAGAAAAAACTTTTTTAAAAAAATCAATGACAATTAAACGACATTAAAAAATAAATGTCGATAGAAAAAGAGTCTATTTTATATGCTAGATTAACTGCCTATCATACATTAAAACTTTGAAGCGTCTGGTCTCCAATTAATAAATAAAGACCAAGCAGTGTGAAATACAATAGGAAAATAATTGAATTTAACAAAAGATTATGTAGAAAAGGGCTTGTACATCAAGAAAGCCGTCGAACGATTTTTCATTCTCTCCCTGTTGTTTTGACAAAAAAGTAATGAAGAATGTGGTTAAATACGAAGAAAGGGGGAGAATGATTTATGATGGATTCTATACCAAGAAGTAATACAAAAGTAATTGAAGCAGGACAGTCTAATTTTAAACGCTTAACTAACAATTTACATACAATGTTACGTACACTGATTTTGGACAAGGGAGGCTTATTATGTATTGTAGGATTTTTACTTGGACGAGCTGTTATACTATCCGTAGTATCCCCATTTGCCGTTGCCTTTTTAGCGACACTTTGGGTAATGCAACGTGATAAAGCCTTTAAAGTGATGATTGCAGTAACAATCGGAGCTTATACTTTTTCATTGTCTCAAGGTCTATTTGTCATGTTATCGATGGTTCTATTTATTTTTATTGCAGGTTTATTTAAAAACGTGAAAAATAAGCAGATTAGTATTCCGTTATTTGTTTTACTGTCGGCAATAGCTCCACGTTTATTCCTTTACTCTATCGGGGGGCAATTATCTTCTTACGAATGGATTCTTCTTATCGTTGAAGGTGTACTTGGATCTATTCTTGTACTAATCTTTATGCAAAGTGTTCCGCTTTTATCACCAAAAAGATATAAACCTGCTTTAAAAAATGAAGAAATTGTCTGCATGATTATTCTAATCGCATCGATTTTAACAGGTACGATTGGATGGGAAATATACGGTGCCTCCGTTGAACAGATCTTTTCACGATATGTAGTGATGTTGCTTGCCTTTGTAGGTGGTGCGGCTATCGGATCAACAGTTGGTGTCGTTGCTGGATTAATTTTGTCACTTGCAAACGTCGTAAATCTTTATCAAATGAGTTTACTTGCCTTTTCAGGATTACTAGGTGGTCTATTAAAAGAAGGTAATAAAATAGGAGTCGGAATTGGCTTATTGGTAGGTACCTTTTTAGTTGGAATTTATAATGATGCATCTACCCTAACACCTTCACTGATTGAATCTGCTTTTGCAATTGGATTGTTTATATTTACCCCGGCCAGTTGGATAAAAAAGGTAGCACGGTATATACCAGGAACAGAGGAATACACAAATGAACAAGAAAAATATTTACAAAAAGTTCGTGATGTAACAGCAAAGCGTGTGGAACAATTTTCAGATGTTTTTGAAGCGTTATCAAAAAGCTTTATTACAACAGACGGCATGTCCCAAGAAAAAGCTGAAACAAACAAGGAAACAGATTACTTTTTAAGTCAAGTTACTGAAAGAACGTGTCAAACATGTTTTATGAAAGAACGTTGCTGGCAAAAAGAATTTGATAAAACTTACTCCTTAATGGAAATGTTAAAACATGAGATAACTGAAGGACGTAAGCCAACTCGAAATACGATGTACTCTTTCGAAAACCACTGTGTAAAATCTAAAAAGGTGGTGGATGCAGTAAAAGAGGAAGTGTCTTATTTTGAAGCAAATCGAAAACTAAAACAGCAGGTTGTAGAAAGTAAACGGCTGGTGGCTGATCAACTGCAGGGTGTGTCCGAAGTGATGGAGGACTTCGCAAAAGAAATAGTAAAAGAGCGAGAACAACATGAAAAACAAGAAATGGAGATTATAAATTCATTAAAGCATTTAGGAATCGAACTGGAGAAACTTGAAATTTATCGATTGGAAAAAGGAAATGTAGATATTGAAATGACTGTTTCTTTTTATCATTATCATGGAGAAGGAGAAAAAATCATTGCACCTGCATTGTCAGAAATACTTGATGAGGTTATCGTCGTTAAGCAAGCAGAAATTTCCCCATTTCCAAATGGTTATTCCTTTTTGGCATTTGGCTCAGCAAAGCAGTATATCGTCGAAACTGGAGTAGCTAATGCAGCGAAGGGTGGAGGAATTATATCTGGTGATAGTTATACTACGATGGAGCTTGGTGCTGGAAAATATGCGATGGCAATTAGCGATGGAATGGGAAATGGTGAACGTGCTCAGGAGGAGAGCCGTGAAACATTAAGATTGCTCCAACAAATATTACAAACGGGAATTCCTGAACGAGTCGCTATAAAGTCTATTAATTCCATTCTATCTCTTCGAACGACAGATGAAATGTTCGCTACACTGGACTTAGCGATGATCAACTTACATAATGCTAATGTAAGATTTTTAAAAATCGGATCATCACCAAGTTTTGTAAAAAGTAGAGATGAGATAAAAACGATTGAAGCAAGTAACCTGCCGATGGGCATTATTCAGGACTTTGAAGTTGATATTGTCAGCGAACAATTAAAATCAGGCGACATATTAATTATGATGAGTGATGGGATATTAGAGGGATTTCCACATAATTACAACTCGGAAGAATGGATTAGGAAAAAGATTCTACAAATGAAAACAGATGATCCGCAAGAAATAGCTGATTTAATATTAGAAGAAGTTATTAGAGAGCGTGCAGGTGTCATAGCAGATGATATGACTGTTCTCGTATCAAGAGTTGACAAGCATATCCCTAAGTGGTCTTCTATTCCTGTTTTAGAGGATCATGCTTAAATAGATGAAAGGGATGCTAAATATGAAGAAGATGAATAGCTGATAGAAGCGTTGCCTATGGCAATTCTTTTGTCAGCTTTTTCATTTTGATAAGTGTTGTTTTTGCGATAGATGAAACTACCTTTGATGAGTATAACTTCCGTTTTTATTGGCGAAAATGTTAATGGAAATAAGTGGAGGTGTTTGATGTGAAGAAGGGGACATTAAAGCAAATTTTATTGATTACAGACGGATGCTCAAATAAAGGGGAAGACCCTTCAGCTGTTGCTGCTTTAGCACAAGAACAAGGAATTACGGTTAATGTCATTGGAATTTTAGATGATGACCAAACTGAGGAGCCAATGGGATTAAGAGAAGTGGAGGATATCGCTTTATCTGGTGGAGGTATAAGCCAGCTCGTTTATAAACAATTACTTTCACAAACAGTACAAATGGTTACAAAGCAGGCGATGACTCAAACGTTGCAAGGGGTTGTTAATTCAGAATTAAAGGAAATCCTTGGTTCTGATCAAACGATGGAAGACCTTGACCCAGAAAAACGCGGTGAAATTATGGAAGTGGTCGAGGATATGGGAGAAACAAGTGATTTAGAAGTTCTAGTACTTATCGATACAAGTGCAAGCATGCAAGATAAACTCCCAACGGTAAAAGAAGCATTAATTGATCTGTCCTTAAGTTTGAATGCACGCATTGGCAGGAATCGATTTTGCATTTATCAATTCCCAGGAAAGAGAAATAAAGACATCCAGAAAGTTTTTGATTGGTCACCAAAACTTGATTCAGTTTCCACAATCTTTCCAAAACTGACAAGCGGTGGAATTACCCCTACAGGACCAGCTATTAAAGAAGCAATCTATCAATTTGGTAAGAAGAACTTACTAAGGAGATTCAGAAGAAATGATGCACCAGACGTGGAAGAAGCCTAACCCATATTTAGTACCAGGTATGCAAATCAGGGGTAAGTGGAATCAAAATGTATATATAATTAAGAGAAAGTTAGGTGAAGGAGCTATTGGGGCTGTTTATTTATGTGAAACAGGAAGAGGAAGGCAGGCTGCTTTAAAAATTAGTGATAAAGGCTCGTCGATTACAACAGAAGTAAATGTGTTAAAAGCAATGAAACAAGCCCAAGAAAAAAATCTTGGGCCTTATTTGTTAGATGTGGATGATTGGGTAAAAAATCAAAATGAACGCTATTCCTTTTATGTAATGGAATACATTCAAGGGGAATCCCTTCCAAATTTTATTAAACAGAAGGGGTCTGCATGGGTAGGAGTTTTCATGCTTCAATTATTGGATGATTTAGATAAGCTGCACCAGTCAGGCTGGGTATTTGGAGATTTGAAAACCGAAAATCTTCTAATTGCGAAATCCCCGGCCCGAATTCGTTGGATAGATGTAGGAGGGACAACGAAAGTCGGGCGAGCTATTAAGGAATATACGGAGTTTTATGATCGTGGGTATTGGGGATTAGGATCTAGACGAGCGGAGGCAAGTTATGATTTATTTTCCTTAGTGATGGTATTTTTAAATATATATTATCCAAAGCGTTTTGAAAAAAGGAAAAATACCAAACAGCAGCTTTTTAGAAAAATCGATGCTGTTCGGGCGTTGCAACCATATAATGATTGTTTTAAAAAGGCTGTTACAGGAAAATATCAATCAAGCGCACAAATGCGCAGAGAAATAAGTGCGGTAATTTATAAAGCACAAAAAAGTGGGGAACATACAAAGGGTGAAAGAATTTATGCAGTGGAATCTGTGGGGATCTTTTTAGTTGCCATAATTTATTACCTAGCATCTGTATTTTTATTTTAAGAATGATATGATAGACTTATTTGAATAACGTATACTGAGGATGGATGAAAGTGCAAGAGTTAGTCACTGACTTTATTAAAAAGCATCATTTATTAAGTGAAAACAAGACCGTATTGCTAGGAGTTTCTGGAGGGCCAGATTCAATGGCTTTGCTTCACTACTTTAAGTCAATTCGAGAGGACTTGAATTTAAATCTTATTGTGCTTTCAGCCGATCATAGGCTTAGAGGTGAACAAGGAAGAGAAGATCTTGAGTATGTTAGGGAAGTTTGTGATAAATGGAATGTACCGTTTATTGGAACGGCCTTAAATGTAAAGGAATATAAACGGAAAAAGAGAGTAGGCACCCAGATCGCTGCTCGAAAGATGCGTTATCAATTTTTTCTAGAACAAATGCAGGAGCAAGAGGCGGATTATTTAGCCCTTGGTCACCACGCCGATGATCAAATTGAAACGATGCTAATGGAGATGGTCCGAACTGCGGATTCCAGCAGTTTGTCAGGTATACCCGTGAAACGAACTTTCGGAGATGGTTTGTTAATCAGACCCCTTCTATGTGTTACGAAGAATGAAATTGAATCTTACTGCATGATAAATAATATCATACCGAAGATCGATCCATCTAATAAGGAAACAACGTATACAAGAAATTACTATAGAAAATATATTGTTCCATTATTGAAAGAGAAAAACAATAATTTACCTACGACGATACAACATCTCAGTGAGTCTCTAACCGATGATGAAAAGTTTCTAAGACAAGAAGCAAAAAAAATGGTTGATTGTATTGTATTCTTTCATGAAAAAAACCATGAAGTTTCCTTATTAAGAAAGGATTTTAAATCGTACCCAACTGCTTTACAAAGACGTGCCTATCATCTAATATTGAACTATCTGTATGATAAATTACCAAAAAACTTATCATATGTACATGAGAATTATTTTTTTGGATTATTAAATAATGATGGGAATATTGAAATTGATTTTCCACATCATTTAAAGATTAAGAAGTCATATGAAAAGATAACATTTTACTTTGCACAATCACTATCTCAAGATACAACTTTTCATGAAGTGCTAAGTATCCCTGGTACTGTTTATTTACCAGAAGGTAATCTTTCAGCTATGTATACCAACAAGTTGGAGACACAACATCCATACTCTTTATTCATTCCCGTAGATACACCTTTACCATTACATATTCGAACACGCAGAGCAGGAGATCGAATGAGTTGGAAAGGATTAAATGGAAGTAAAAAAATTAAAGATGTGTTTATTGATGAAAAAATACCAATAGAAGAACGAAATACTTGGCCAATCGTAACAGATGATGAGGGAACGATTTTATGGCTTGTTGGTTTAAAAAAAAGACAATCTGTGTTCAATGAAAAAGAATTGTTTATAAAAATCACTTACGATAAAAAGCAACTATAGGAGGGAAAAAGGTGCATAACGATATTGAAAAAGTTTTAATAACAGAAGAGGAAATTGCAGCTAAATGTAAGAAGATTGGTAATGCGCTTTCCAAAGAATATGAAGGTAAATTTCCATTAGCCATAGGTGTTTTAAAAGGTGCTCTGCCTTTTATGTCTGATGTACTTAGACATATTCATACCCATTTAGAGATGGATTTTATGGATGTTAGTAGTTATGGGGGAACAAACACTCGAACGTCTGGTGAAGTTAAAATTGTAAAAGACTTGGATACAAAAGTGGAAGGACGCGACTTACTCATTATTGAGGATATTATTGATAGCGGACTGACGCTTAGTTACCTGGTTGATTTGTTTAAATATCGAAAAGCCAATTCGATAAAAATAGTGACTTTGCTTGATAAACCTTCGGGAAGAACGGCGAATATCAAAGCAGATATTGTTGGCTTTGAGGTGCCAAATGAATTTGTTGTAGGATACGGTCTGGATTATGATGAAAAATACCGCAACCTCCCATATATCGGAGTGCTAAAGCCTGAAATATATGAAGGAACAACAGATGAATGAATAGGAAATTATAACTTATTATAAATTATAAAAAGTAGCAGTAAATTAAATAAAATATAAAGGGTAAATTAGTTGTATTATAACTTTTTACTATGGTACTATTGGTTATAGTTTTTCCCACTTGGGAGGAGGTTAGAAATGAACCGTATGTTTCGGAATGTTCTTTTCTATCTATTCTTATTCATTGTAATTATTGGTGTAATAGGGGTTTTTACGGATGGAAATGAACAGGCAGAAGAATTAAATGTAAAACAGTTTACACAAGCTCTAAAGAATGGCGAAATCAAAGAAATGACGATGCAGCCAGTTAATAAAATAATGCGAATTACTGGGGAGCTAGAAGATGGTAATCAGCCATTTGTTGCTCAGGTACCAGATAATACGGATATAATCGCTGATATAACAACACAGGCGAATGAACAAAGTGTCTTGAATGTAATAGAAGAAGATACCCCAAGTATGTGGGTAACATTCTTGACGACGATGATTCCGTTTTTAATTATTGGACTTTTATTCTTCTTCCTGCTTAGTCAAGCCCAAGGTGGCGGTGGCGGAAGAATGATGAACTTTGGTAAAAGTAAGGCTAAAATGTACTCTGAAGATAAGAAAAAGGTTCGATTCAGTGATGTTGCAGGAGCCGATGAGGAGAAACAAGAACTTGTTGAAGTGGTTGATTTCTTAAAAGATCCACGTAAATTCTCCAAAGTTGGAGCGGAAATTCCTAAAGGTGTCTTACTTGTTGGACCACCTGGAACAGGGAAAACATTACTTGCCAGAGCAGTAGCTGGAGAAGCTGGAACACCTTTCTTTTCTATTAGTGGTTCAGACTTTGTTGAAATGTTTGTAGGTGTTGGTGCTTCCCGTGTAAGAGACTTATTTGAAAATGCGAAAAAAAATTCACCATGTATTATTTTCATTGATGAAATAGATGCTGTAGGTCGTCAAAGAGGTGCAGGTCTTGGTGGTGGACATGATGAACGTGAACAAACATTGAACCAACTACTTGTTGAAATGGATGGATTTGGATCGAATGAAGGTATTATTATTATTGCAGCTACAAACCGTCCAGATATTCTCGACCCGGCACTACTCCGCCCTGGACGTTTTGACCGACAAATCACAGTTAACCGTCCAGATGTTAAGGGACGTGAAGCTGTATTAAAGGTACACGCGCGTAATAAACCACTTGATGAAACAGTTGATTTGAAAATTATTGCAATGCGCACACCAGGTTTTTCCGGTGCTGACCTAGAGAACTTATTAAACGAAGCAGCACTTGTTGCAGCAAGACGTGATAAAACATCGATTGATATGCTTGATGTTGATGAAGCAATTGATCGCGTTATTGCCGGTCCTGCGAAGAAGAGCAGGGTTATTTCAGAAAAAGAACGGAATATTGTTGCCTATCACGAAAGTGGTCATACAATCATCGGAATGGTGCTTGATGAAGCCGATACAGTTCATAAGGTTACAATTGTACCACGTGGCCAGGCTGGTGGTTACGCGGTTATGTTGCCAAAAGAAGATCGTTACTTTATGACGAAACCTGAACTTTTTGATAAAATTACTGGCTTACTCGGTGGTCGGGTAGCAGAAGAAATTATTTTTGGTGAAGTAAGTACAGGAGCGTCCAATGACTTTGAACGCGCAACATCGATTGCCAGAAGAATGATCACTGAATTTGGTATGAGTGAAAAAATTGGTCCATTGCAGTTTACAAGCGGTGGCGGTCAAGTGTTTTTAGGTAGAGATATTCAAGATGATTCAAATTATAGTGAAGCAATTGCACAACTTATTGATGAAGAAATGCAGAACTTTATCAATTACTGTTATGACCGAGCGAAACGAATTCTTACGGAAAATAAAGATAAACTTGAATTAATCGCTCAGACACTTCTTGAAGTCGAAACACTTGATGCAAAACAGATTAAATCCCTTTTTGAAGATGGTGTGTTACCTGAATCTGATGAGCCTAAGGATGAAGATGTAAAAGTAAACATCAGCAAAAATGAAAAAGAGGACGATTATTCTCAAGCCTTTGAATCCTATGAAGAAGCAAAAGCGAAGGCAAAAGAAAAGTTAGAACAAGATACTGAAGAAAGAAAGCAAGAAAAAGAATCACCGGAAAATGATGATGATTCTAAAATGTAAAAATTATAAGCAGTCTCTCTTACCGTTGAGGGACTGCTTTTATTATGTTTTTATTCAGGATTTGTTTAAAAAAGCTTTGTAAAGTTACTTCCTTTTGTGGACATGTTTTTAATTTGCTATATTGTAGATACTATAAAAAAGATTAGATAACTTGGTAGGAAGGTATGGTTATGCATGTTATTTGTGCTTGATGTAGGGAATACGAATATGGTACTGGGAGTATTTGAAAATGAAAAACTAAAACATGAATGGCGAATTCGAACGGATCGTCATAAGACAGAAGATGAATTAGGTATGCTGGTGAAATCCTTACTGGATCATAAAGGAATTAAATTAGCAGACATCAATGGAATTATTATTTCATCCGTTGTACCACCTATTATATTTGCATTGGAAAAAATGTGTGAAATATATTTTGATATAGAGCCGATGATTGTTGGGGAAGAAACAGTTCGTTCCAATTTGAAAAAATGTTATCCAAACCCATCGGAAATTGGTGCGGACAGAATTGTCAATGCTGTAGCTGCAATTCATGAATATAATTCTCCCCTTATTATTATCGACTTTGGAACAGCAACGACCTATTGTTATATCAATGAAAATGCAGAGTATTGTGGTGGCCTTATTTCGCCTGGGGTTACGATATCGATGGATGCCCTTTATAGAAATGCATCGAAACTTCCCAGGATTGAAATAGAAGCCCCGGAAACAATTATTGGACGCTCCACCATTGAGGCCATGCAGTCGGGTGTTTTTTATGGCTTTGTTGGACAAGTAGATGGTATTGTTAAACGAATTAAGGATTCAATAAATGAAAAAGCAACCGTTATAGCTACAGGTGGGTTATCGGCACTAATTGCAAATGGTTCAGAACAAATTGATGTAGTTGATCCATACTTAACATTAAAAGGATTGCATTTAATTTATAAAAATAATGTAAATAAGTAAGAACAGGTTTCGTTATAATAAAGGAGATGTATCACATGAATGACTATTTAGTAAAAGCGACTGCATATAATGGGAAGATACGTGCTTACGCCATTACAAGTACAGAAACAGTTGAGGAAGGAAGAAGACGGCATGATACTTGGGCAACAACAACAGCTGCATTAGGGAGAACACTTACGATTTCTGCTATGATGGGTGCTATGTTAAAAGATGATAATACATTAACTGTCAAAGTGGAAGGTGGTGGACCAATCGGAGCTATTATTGTTGATGGAAATGCGAAAGGTGAGGTCCGTGGCTATGTTGTTAACCCACATGTTGATTTTGACTTGAATAATATGGGTAAACTAGATGTAGCGCGAGCAGTTGGAACAGAAGGAACACTGTCCATTGTAAAAGACCTTGGTTTAAAGGAACATTTTACAGGTCAAGTACCGATTGTCTCTGGAGAAATTAGCGAAGACTTTACATATTACTTTGCTAATTCAGAACAAATTCCATCGGCAGTTGGGGCAGGTGTGTTAGTTAATCCGGACCATACGGTACTTGCAGCAGGTGGGTTTATCGTTCAAGTGATGCCTGGAGCTGACGAAGATATGATTGAGCAATTGGAAGAACAAATACAAAGCATTCCTCCTATATCTTCATTAATTGAAAAAGGGTATACACCTGAACAAATTTTAAACCAGCTTTTCCAAGATGAAGAACTGAAAATACACGAAAAAATGCCGATCACATTCCGTTGTCAATGTTCACGAGAAAGATTAGAGCGAGCAATTAAGGGATTAGGAAATGAAGAGATTCAAAGTATGATTGACGAAGACCATGGAGCTGAAGCAAGCTGTCATTTTTGTAATGAAGTATATCATTTTACCGAGAGTGACTTAGAGGCTTTAAAAAAATAATCAATATGGATGTATTGTGAAAAGCCCATTTGTTTCTTTTAGTTGACATTTTTCCACCACAAACGTACATTATAATTAATCCTATAATAATACTGGGGATTAATAAAGGAGGCCATAGATATGAGCGTAGCAAATGATATTACTGGCATAATTGGCGAAACACCTATTGTAAAGTTGAACAGACTGGTTGATGAAGATAGTGCAGATATATATGTGAAACTTGAATTTATGAATCCGGGAAGTTCAGTCAAGGATAGAATTGCTTTAGCTATGGTGGAAGCAGCGGAAAAGTTCGGCAAGTTAAAAGAGGGCGACACTATTATTGAACCTACAAGTGGTAACACAGGGATTGGCTTAGCCATGGTAGCTGCCGCCAAAGGGTATAAAGCTGTTTTAGTTATGCCTGATACGATGAGTATCGAACGCAGAAATTTGTTAAAAGCATATGGAGCAGAGCTGATATTGACACCTGGAGCAGATGGTATGAAAGGTGCAATCGAAAAGGCAGAAGAATTAGTGAAAGAACATGGATATTTTATGCCACAACAATTTAGTAATGATGCTAACCCAGAAGTTCATGCACGAACAACAGGACATGAAATTGTTGAACAAATGAAAGATGGTTTAGATGCTTTTGTTTCAGGTATTGGAACAGGTGGAACGATTACAGGTGCAGGAAAAGTGTTAAAAGACCATTTTTCTGATATTAAAATCTATGCTGTAGAACCGAAAGATTCTGCAGTTCTATCAGGAGGCACACCTGGCCCACATAAAATTCAAGGTCTTGGTGCAGGATTTGTTCCTAAAGTGCTTGATACGGATGTTTACGAAGACGTCATTCAAATTACAAATGAAGAAGCCTATGAAATATCACGAAAGGTTGCTACAACGAATGGTATCTTAGGTGGTGTATCAGCAGGAGCTGCTATCGCTGCAGCTATGAAAGTAGCTAAACAATTAGGAAAAGGTAAGAAAGTCTTAGCCATTTTCCCTGATAACGGTGAAAGATATTTATCTACACCTCTTTATCAATTTGATGAATAAAATGAACTTGAAATGGATTAGCATGTAATACAAATGCTAATCCATTTTTGTATTCTTCTTGAGGTGCACTAACACATTTATCTTTTAAGAGTAACATTACACTGCTTTAGCGATACTGCATTTTGTAAAAAGATGCATCTAACTGTACTGAATGGAGTTGTACTTTATGATAAAATAGTAATCATATCTTATAGTGAAAGAAGGATCAGAATGAAATTAACAACGAAAATAAATACATATGATTTAGCAAAACGAACTCATATTATGGGCATTTTAAACGTAACGCCTGATTCTTTTTCTGATGGGGGAAACTATACAGATGAGGAGAATGCCATTAAACAAGCGGTATTAATGGAAAATGATGGTGCTGACATAATAGATATTGGTGGAGAGTCTACAAGACCAGATCATAAAGCCGTTTCCTTAGAGGAAGAAATTAAACGAGTAGTTCCGATGATTCAAGCGGTTAAAAAGAATATAAATGTTCCTATATCTGTTGACACATACAAAGCCAAAACTGCCGAAGCAGCGATTGAGGCTGGAGCTTCTATCATTAATGATATATGGGGAGCGAAAAAAGACCCTGAGATTGCTGATGTAGCCGCGTCACTTAATACACCAATCATACTGATGCATAATCGGACAAATATGGATTACACTTCACTAATTGATGATATGAAACGCGATTTGACTGAAAGTATAAATATAGCTCTGAAAGCCGGTGTATCGAAGGAAAACATTATTTTAGATCCTGGAGTTGGCTTTGCAAAAACGATGGATGATAATTTTACTGTGATGAATCATCTAGAAGCATTCTCTGATCTTGGTTTTCCCTTATTGCTTGCTACGTCAAGAAAGAGATTTATCGGCACTGTGCTTGATACTTCACCAGAGGAACGTGATATTGGCACAGGTGCAACAACGTGTTTAGGTATTACAAAAGGTGCCCATATTGTCCGTGTACATAATGTAAAAGTGAATGTTCAACTTGCGAAAATGATGGATCGGATGCTTCAATCATAAAGAGGAAATACTGTTTGATATTAAAAGGGGCGACTGACATGGATAAAATTATTTTAAAAGATATGCGATTTTATGGATTTCATGGACTTTTTCCTGAAGAGAATAAACTCGGGCAACGATTTCGTGTTGATTTAGTACTTTATCTTGATTTACAAAAGGCCGGAAAATCAGACAATATGGAGGACTCTATTGATTATGGGCAGGTGTATGAAATTGTTCAAAAGATCGTTGAGGGAGAGAAGAAAAAATTAGTTGAAGCTGTCGCAGAACATACTGCAAAAGAACTTCTTGGG
This sequence comes from Candidatus Avamphibacillus sp., assembly GCA_035301745.1. GTDB lineage: Bacteria > Bacillota > Bacilli > Bacillales > Amphibacillaceae > MSJ-26. The sequence goes on along the minus strand of DATGTS010000054.1, from coordinate 3,536 downwards.
TCTTTCCCAAATTTAAAAGCATGTGACGTGAAAGTAATCAAACCAGATCCACCTATACCAGGTCATTATGAATCAGTTGCTGTTCAAATATATAGGGAGAAAAGCCAATGAATAAATCCTACATTGCGCTTGGAACAAACATAGAACCTCGGTATACATTTTTAACAAAGGCAATGGATGCTCTGGCAAATAAAAAGAACATTAATATAAAGAAAACATCTTCTATCTACGAGACAGCACCTGTAGGTTACTTAGAACAAGCAGATTTTTTAAATATGGTTCTTGAAATTGAAACATCACTTATGGCAATACAATTACTGGATGTTTGTCAGGAGATTGAACATCAACTAGGAAGGGAACGTGGTATTCGTTTTGGTCCGCGTACAATAGACCTTGACATTTTAACCTATAATGAAGAGAATATAAAAACAGAACGTTTGCTCATTCCACATCCAAGAATGCATGAACGTGCATTTGTTTTAGTACCATTAGCTGAAATAGCTCCAAAGTTAACCATTCAAGGATTAAATAAAAATGTTGAAACACTTTTAAATGAGCAACTAGAAAAGGATTTGAAGGATGTTAAAAAATGGACCATAAGCGAGTCGGGAGACGAATAAAAGCTTTTCGGAAATTAAAAGGGTATACACAAGTAAAGTTAGCGAAAGAATTAAATTTTCCATTAGCGAAATTAGGTAGTGTGGAACGTGGAAGGATGGAGGCTCCATCCTTCCTGCTTACCCAAATTGCGAATCTGCTTGAAATTGACGAAGAAGAGATTACGTTAGAAAATATGTCAATAAAAGAGGATACTAATTTTTCAAATCGGTGATATTACTGTGCCTATTGAGTTTTGTATGAGCGTTACTAAAAACTCTTGCGCCACTAAGGATGAAAGTTAGGTTAATTTTATATATACTATTGGTTAGTTAGAAAAAATCTGATCGTTTACTAGATATATTGGAGTGATAGAAATGTCGGAAGAGTTAAATGAACATATGCGAGTTCGACGTGAAAAAATGACCCAGGTAAGAGAGCAAGGAATTGACCCATTTGGAGGGAAGTTCCCACGAACTCATTTAGCAAAAGACTTACATGAGGAATATGATAAGTTTACGAAAGAAGAACTTGCAGAGAAAGAAAGTACAGAAAATCAAGTTACTGTTGCTGGTCGAATCATGACAAAGCGTGGAAAAGGAAAAGCGGGCTTTGCACATATTCAGGATGTCAGTGCACAGATTCAATTGTATGTACGACAAGATGAAATCGGTGAGGAAGCTTATGAATTATATAAAACAATTGACCTTGGTGATATTGTAGGTGTTACCGGTGTAATGTTTAAAACGAAGGTTGGAGAACTTTCAATTAAAGTAACAGAATTCCAACTTTTATCAAAGTCACTTCGCCCATTGCCTGAAAAATACCATGGTTTAAAAGATGTAGAACAACGTTATCGTCAACGTTATTTAGACTTAATAACAAATGCAGAAAGTAAAGAAACATTCGTACTGCGGAGTAAAATCATTCAAGAAATGCGTAATTACTTAAATAATCAAGGGTTCCTTGAAGTGGAAACACCAATGTTACATGGTATCCCGGGTGGAGCTGCAGCACGTCCATTTATAACCCACCATAATGCTTTAGATGTTGATTTGTATATGCGAATTGCCATTGAGTTGCATTTGAAGCGTTTAATGGTAGGTGGACTAGAGAAGGTATACGAGATTGGACGAGTATTTAGAAATGAGGGTGTATCAACAAGGCATAACCCTGAATTTACAATGATTGAGCTTTATGAAGCTTACGTGGACTACCGTGATATTATGTCATTAACGGAAAACATGGTTGCACATATTGCTGAACAAGTATTGGGGACAACAACTGTCACTTATGGTGATTATGAAGTGAACTTGAAACCAGAATGGAAGAGACTTCATATGGTTGATGCAATAAAAGAGTATGTAGGCGTTGATTTTTGGAAGGAAATGAGTGACGAGGAAGCGCGTGAATTAGCTAAAGAACATAATGTGGAAATTCAAGATATGATGACGTATGGACATATTGTCAATGAATTTTTTGAACAAAAGGTGGAGGAAAAATTAATCCAACCAACATTCATATATGGACATCCTGTTGAAATTTCTCCTCTAGCGAAAAAGAATAAAGACGATGAGCGTTTTACGGATCGTTTTGAATTATTTGTTGTTGGCCGTGAACATGCCAATGCATTTACTGAGCTTAATGACCCAATCGATCAGAGGGAACGTTTTGAGGCGCAATTAAAGGAGAGAGACCAAGGAAACGATGAAGCTCATATGATGGATGAGGACTTCCTTGAAGCACTTGAATATGGAATGCCACCAACTGGCGGACTGGGAATTGGAATTGATCGGTTAGTAATGCTATTAACTAATTCACCATCTATCCGTGATGTGTTATTGTTCCCGCAAATGCGAGAAAGAGGATAAAGCGAAACTTCAATCAGTGGGGTTTTTCTTCATCCCCCACTTATCTTTCTTAGTTTTCCCCGAAACCTTGAAGTGGGGGTATTACTGCTAGTTAACGGGGATAAATATATTAAAGAACTATTAGTGAAACGTTAAATAACTCTTCATTCAATTACTTATGTATGTTGGATGAAGAGTTATTTAATATACCTTTTGCTATTTCTGTAAGCTAATTCAATGTATTAGTTCAGCAAAATCGAGAAACTACTATTTACCTTCTGTTATTTTACTGGCTTTTCTCAATGTTTATTTATAAGTTATATAGAAAAGCTAATCAGTGTGTATGCCGATTGGAGACTTTCATGTTTAAAAGATAAATATAGGGTACAGTATACGTACATTTAATGAAGTAGTTAATAGAAATCCATTAATTTTTTTCCACTTTTCCCTTGATTTAATATAAGAATCATGTTAAATTTATAAGCGTCATTTTAAACAGTGAAATTTAGTAATCAACTTTGATAACGAAACACAAAAATGTTTTTAAAAAAGTATTGACCTACTAAAATAACCGTGTTATATTAATAAAGTTGCTGATTTAAAGTGGCAATGAGTTCAAAAAAACATTTAAAAAGATGTTGACAAAGAACTTGATAATATGTTATATTAATAAAGTCGCTAATTTGAAGAGACGTCGAGTTCAAAAAAACATTTAAAAAATATGTTGACATCGAACTTCAATAAGTGTTATACTAGAGAGGTCGCTAATTTGAAGCGACGAAATGATTTGCTCTTTGAAAACTGAACAGAACAACCAGTATGTCAAGAAGAATAGAAAACTCTGTTTTTCTTTTAAACCCAGAAGGTTTACCTTTTGGATAACGAAGCTAAGACTTTATATAGTTGATTTTCAACTATTTCAAACTTTTTTTGGCAAATAAGAACCCTGTTCTTATTTGCACAAGTGCAACTATACTTTTGAAAATACCAAAAGTAAGTTTTCTTTGGAGAGTTTGATCTTGGCTCAGGACGAACGCTGGCGGCGTGCCTAATACATGCAAGTCGAGCGCGGGAAGCGGACAAACATCC
>DATGTS010000053.1:0-5521 GCA_035301745.1 Candidatus Avamphibacillus sp. | reverse complement strand
TCCGTTACTATTATCATTAATAATACTTGGCAATAGCGCCCTAATAATAACTCAAACTGCACAGTTGCCCGGGATATTATTTTGGTGTTTGTTACTATTATCTGTGATTCTTAACATTTGGGGTGTCGTAGGTCTAATTCTGCACTTTTGGGTTCAAAATGTTGAAAGGTGAAATAATTCATAACTGAACATACAGAAAGGGACGTTGTATTATGACTAAACATAAGATTTATACAATGAGTTTCGCAAGTGTCTATCCACATTATGTTACGAAGGCAGAGAAAAAAGGACGTACGAAAACAGAAGTCGATGAAATCATCCGTTGGTTGACAGGGTATAGCCAGGAAGAGTTAGAAGAACAGCTTGAAAAGCAGACAGACTTTGAAACCTTCATTGCGGAAGCTCCTCAACTGAATCCTTCACGGGCTTTGATCAAAGGTGTTATTTGTGGTGTCCGAGTGGAAAACATTGAACAACCAAAAATGCAGGAAATTCGTTATTTGGATAAGTTGATCGATGAGTTAGCGAAGGGAAAAACGATGGAGAAGATTTTGCGGAAATAAGAAGGGGCTAGAATACATATGAGAACGTTATTAGAATTATTACGTATCATTTTTATTTTTGGATTGCTTGGTGGGGTTAGCTGGGCTATGATAGAAAATATTTATACCGTAAATGAAGCAACGGAGAGTTACTCGTGGCTTGGGGCAATCGCAATTTTAATTTTACTCTTTGTTTTATATAGAAATAAGTTCCAATTTTCAGGATGGTATAAAGGAAAAGATAAAAACAAACTATCAAAAAATGTTTCTTCAAGTCTAATAATAATCTCTGCAGTATTAGTGGTTTCCCCGTTTATATTGAGTTCTTTATTAAGTTAACGAGCGCTTTTTCCACATAAGAGGGAATTTTGACCGAGAGAAGCTCTCTCACGATTGAAATCCTTCATTTCGGTTGAACTTTGAACGAGAGAAGTGTTTCTTGATTAAACATTTTCCTTTAAGGAAGTGCCTTATGTTGCCTTTTTAACATAGATAAAAAATCTGGATACATCTATTAAATGATAAATTAATTTTTTGCTTTTAGGTTATTCTATAACTAGGTGATTCAGATGAAAGCAAATGAAAAAGATTATCAAAAATACAGTGATGCAATTGATCAAATACAAGAAGGATATGATTCCATGGTCGAGTTATTTAACGAACTTGAAAATGATATCCCAATCATTCATTTTGATGCTGAAGTTATTGAAAAAATAGAGACAGCAAAGGAAAAATACGGTAACGATTTAATTGATGAGAAAATTAATTCCGTTATTGGTGAAATTCTTTCTATGCTTGACTTGGATAAAGATTAGAATGATTTTCCATAACCAATAATCATCCCATCAACACAATTTATGATTTACCATCTTCCTTCTTGTTTGTTTAAGTTTAGTCGCATTTTATAAAGGCTTAGATTAATTATTAATGTTGTCGTGAAATTCTTTAGAATGTATCTTTAATTGAGACCGATGTGTCATCTATTCTTGTAATTTGAAATAGAGCCGAAAAATATATGACTATAGACATCTATATCATTTTATGATATATTTGTTTTAGATATATATATTTCGTTTCGTTTTATGATATATCCCAAAAAGATATAGAAGGTGATACATTGAATAAAACAGAGCAATTAACAGATTCAATGTTTTATATTATGGCTGCTTTAACGAAACCAAGACATGGTTACGCTATTATGAACTTAATGGAAGAAACGTCAAATGGGGTAATTACTATAGGTCCTGCTTCGATGTACACGATTATAAAAAAATTATTAAAAAACGAGTGGATTTATTTGTATGATAATTCGGACTCAAGACGTAAAACATATTTGCTTACGGAACAGGGAAGAGAAATATTAAAAGAGGATTTGAAGGTAAGAAAAGAGATGATTCAATTAGCAGAAATCGGATTAAAGGAGGCTGAGGAATGAGACAAACAAAGTATATTACATCAGGTGGATTAGCATTTTCAGAGGGAAAGGACATGGAAAAATTGCGGAGGTATTCCCAAAAGGGTTGGCATGTCCGTAATTTTAACTTTATGGGGTATACGCTTGAAAAAGGAGAGAGCTCTGATTACATCTATAGTGTAGATTATCGTTCATTAATAGAGGATGAAAAAGAGGAATACATTGATTTCTTTTCTTCTTCCGGATGGTCACATGTTACCTCAGAAGCAAATATACATTTATTCCGAGCACTTCCAGGGACAAAGCCGATATACACTGACCGTGATACATCAGTTGAAAAATATTCTAATTTAAATCATTCCGTGAAAAATGTGACGGTGCCACTATTTTTTGTAACAGCCCTTGCATGGATTTTAGCCTTGTTTAGTTCGGGTACTTTGTCAACGATTCTTCTTATTGCAGCTACGATACTGAGTGTATTTGCTTTACCAGCAGCTTGGACACTACTTACAGCATACAGTAATAAGTGGAGGATAGAAGGAAACAAAGGAGTAGCTTACTTATTAAGAACGATCTCCCTCTTGCTTTGCTTACTTGCTGTAATCATTTTGTTATTTGTTGATGGCATAAACACTACAGTTGACATTTTAATATCCGGGATGATTGGAGGAATCGCCCTTCCAACTGCTATTTGGGTGGTCATGTCTCTTTATCATAAAGTCTGGGGGAAGCGTTAGAATAGAATTTTTAAGTTATTTTTTTACATTGTTATCCACTGCAGGTAAAAATGGAGGAGATTAAATGGAAATTGAGGTATCTGGTTTAATTATATTAGCGCTTAGATTATACGGCCCCTAGTCGAAATCAACGTCCATTTTAACGTTAAAAGTAAAGATACAATTAAAAGAAATTCTAATACATTCATAATTGGAAAGTTTTTGATCCAACCAGAGAATATACCGCCTAAAGTTATGATCAAAGTACCAATTAAAAGATACGAAAAGCGAAATTTCACTAATAATAGGAGTCCGACAATTCCGAGGACAAGGGTAATAAGTATTACCATGATGGGTATATCTGGCTGCCCCGCACTCTCATAGGTTAATACGCCATTTTTCCATACTGGTTCTAGCTTGAGTCCCTTTAATGAAGTAAACAGTTCATAGAGAATTAACGCGATTGTTATAAGATACGCTAAGACTTTCCAGAAAAGCTTTTTGGCCCACAATAAACCAGACCTGAAACAAATATCCCAAGCGAGGAGGATTAGGGTGGGGGTGAATAAAGCATGTAACCAAAAACGGATATAACTTAAACTCTTTAACAAATTCCCTTCACCGATAAATTTACCTAATGCAATGATGAGATTATCATATATGAGTCCGATAATGACGAGAAAAAGTACATTGGTGAGATTCAACAGACGATGTTTTCTGGTCAGAAAAACCCCCAAAATTAATAGACCGATATAACCAAACCCAAGGAAGAAGTAAAGAAACGTATCCATTGAATCACTCCCTTTTTTTAACTTCATTTATGGTTACTTTAGTTGTTCTTCTTGTTCTTCCTTACTTAACAGGAGAAGCCTATAAAGAACATAGATTCCTAAGTATGATCCTGCAATTAAGAAAAAAGGATTTAAGAATATTCCGTGGATGGATGTCATGAAGACTTTATTATCCCTAATTATTTTGTATATCGATAAAGAAGCAATATTTCCAAATACTAGTGCAGCTATAATTGCAACAAGATTATAAATAAACCTTAATTGTAACCAAAGTTTTTGAGAATAGAACATTAATAAAGGCAAAATGATACTTCCTGCAATCAGTAGAATCCTCACAATATCACCTACAATCTCATCGAAAGTATAGTCCGTTTTGATTTATTATGCGATTCATTTAATAAAATATACGAAGCAGTGATTTATTGATTTGATTCAGCGATTCTATCTCTGCCTGAATTCATATAAATTTATTTTGAAAGTCCAGGAAAGGCAAAAAGCAATGTCGATGGATATGCTTGCCACATCTTTAAACCAAGAAATGCTGGGTATCCAGCATTTCTTGGTTTACTAGATAGCAACCTTACAATTATCAGGGTTATAATCCCAGTCAACCTGAAAATATGTTATTCACGTTTATCTTTATCTTCGCTAGAAAGAACCTTATCTTCTCCAAATTCCGTACTGTAATTTACGCTTCCAGTACGTAAAGAATTGCCACTATCTTCTTCCATTGGCGCAAATAACATTCCCAAACTTAATACCCCGCCTAAACCGACAAGCGTATACACCACTCTTGATAGTGCAGCGTCCTGACCGCCAAATAATGAAGCAACTAAATCAAACTGGAACAATCCTATGAGACCCCAGTTAATAGCACCAATAATGACAAGGCCAAGTAAAATTCTTTTAATTATCTCCATAAATTTCTCACCTCCGATTTCACATAAGGAAAACTCTTGAGATATCAATTTTATTTTTCACCATTTCAATTTATTAATACCAATGTCTGAACAGAATTTATCCCATATGTTGAATAATGAATAGATAATAAAGAACTTAGGAAAAAGTGGATACGAAAAAAACTTAGACTAGGTGAAAGTGTTCAATTTACTTAGTTCACAAACACCTTCTATCCTCTGGAATCATACGTTAAAACATTAGAGAAAGGAGAGAAGGTAATTGCTGTCTACAGGTGCTTTTTTACAAGCAATGGTTCCGCTCTATATTATGGCCTTGATTGGATTTATGAGCCGCAAAATAAGAATACTTAATGAGCATGCAAATCAAGTCATTACCCAAATAATGTTATACATCACCTTACCAGCATTGATTTTATACTCGCTTAATACAAACATTTCAAAAGATATCATTATAGATTTCGCCTGGTTGATTACCATGTCCATTTTTATATTGAGTATATCCGTTTTTATCGGAGCATGGCTTAGGAAAAAAGCCGCGCTGCCTTTAAAGCAAAAAAGTGTTTATGAAAGTTTGATCATTTTTGGAAATCAGGGTTTTATTGGATTTGCCATCAGCTATATATTGATGGCAGAACAAGGGATTATTTACTTAACACTTTTTAATATCTGTTACTTAATTTTAATTTGGACATATGGCATCTACATTTTCACCAAAAGCGAACGAAGTGTAAATTGGAAAGCATTGTTTCTTAATCCTGGTATTCTATCCACTCTGATTGGGTTGTTCATGTTGTTTCTTCCATTTACTTGGCCTGCCCCGCTATTGGATACGTTTGATAGTGTAGGAAAAATGACCATCCCATTATCGATGATATTGATAGGAAGTTTGTTGGCAGACATACAATGGCATGAATTACGGCAATATAGTAAAAATATCTATATCTGGATTGCGACCAGCTTTAAATTACTCATCCTTCCATTATTTTTGTTTGTTTTTCTCTTTTTTCAAGTACCATACCCATTAATCATCATTGCAGTGTTGACATCTGCCATGCCGAGCGCCTCCACGACCTCAGTCTATGCGCAAAAATTTGGTGGGGATGCTTCCTTTGCGTCATTTGGTGTGCTGCTTACAACC
>DATGTS010000052.1:0-9287 GCA_035301745.1 Candidatus Avamphibacillus sp. | reverse complement strand
GTATTTTTCCAGTCTTCCACTGATGTTTTCATTTCTTGGGTTAGCTCTTTTACTAAAAGGGCACCTTCTCTAGATGTTTCTGTTAATTGCTCTTTCAACTGTTTCCCGTCTTTTCTTAGATTATTCGCTAATTGTCTCCATTCAATCAGTTGTTCTTTGATTAGTGACCTCATGCTTTTACCTGTGGAAGGGGTAGTTATTAAAGCCGTACCCGCACCTACAACACTTCCCACAAGGATTCCAAGTAATAAAGACTTCCCTTTCGTCATAAAATTCGCTCCTCCCTATATTGTTATCTTTTCCTCTTAAAGCATGTTTATTACAAGAATTGGTTTCTTTAAAAAATCCTCTGACAGATGATATGCCAGAGGATGGATATACGTGTTATGTGATATTTAAGTAAGTGTAATTGGGTCAGATCTTTTCAGTATACCTTGAACGATTGGATAGATGACAATCATACCAACTGTATTCATACCCGCAGCTGGAAGTACAATGGTTAACAGAAGTGTCATAAATCCGCCTTCCATTAGTCCAAGTATAAATAGAGCGACAAACAGGAAGACTGATCCGCTAACAATGGTTCCAACAGCAGTTAAGATAGGTGCACTAATCGTTCTGGATATTAGTTTATCCATTAATAAGAGTAAACCGAAAAAGACAAAAGCTGTAATTGGTTTATCAATAAAATTAGCTATTTGTCCCCCAGGTGCTCCTGTGGTTAATGCAGAAATTACCCCAGTAAGCAACGCTATTGCTAATACATATTTCGGCTTTGGAAATAATAAAATTCCTAAAAACATCATAGCTAGTAACATGTCCGGCTTCATTCCAAATAATATTGGTGGTATGATCACATGTAATACTGCACCAATCCCCACTAACAGTGAAATAATAACTAAGTTTCTTGTATTCACTTGTACCTCTCCTCTTCTCATCTCATCTTTTATTTTCTTTAGCTTTGCGGGCTAAAGACTCCGCCTATCATCTCCAACTATACGCTCATCGTTAGTTGCGAGAATCTTGTATTTATTATAACAAACTAAAGAAGAAATAAAAAGGACTATTTCCATTTAGTTAGCTATTTTACCCCCGTTAACTGGCAGTAATACCCCCCACTTCAAGATTTCGAGAGAAACGAAGAAAGATAAGTGGGGGATAAAGAAAAACCCCCCACTGATTGAAGTTCCGCTTTATCGATAGGAAAGAGTGGAATTATTTATCGGTATTTTCACCAATAGCTTTGGCAATCTCTTCTAGGTCTGCCATTTCATAATCATCTTCATGTGTAGTCCAATTTGATGAAAAACCATCCGATTTGCCGTATCGTGGAAGTAGGTGAATATGTAAATGGAATACGGATTGGTCTGCAGGCTTTTCATTATTATTTAAAAGATTCATGCCAATTGGGTTATATGTTTTCTTAATAGCGTTTGCAATTTTTGGAATACGTGCAAATAACTCCTTTGCCACTTCCGGAGGTGTTTCATAGATGTTTTTGGTATGTGTTTTCGGAATAACTAATGTATGTCCCTTTGTAACTTGGCTAATGTCAAGAAAAGCGTAAACATGATCATCTTCATAAACTTTAGCGGAAGGAAGCTCCCCATTAATTATTTTACAAAAAATACAATTCTCATCATGTGTCATCATTATCACAACTCCTCATCTCTTTTTATCGCAGTGTAACTGGCTGACCGACTAAAAACACCATGTCCTATGGTATAGTCGGCACTAGCACGTCCTGTGCGTCGTAAAACTCCCACTTGAAGAATGGAAGGTTCTTAAAAATTCTGGAGATAAACAGCCAGTAACAGCCCGATTGATTCAATTAACATTCCGGTGAAGAAAACTCCAATGGAATGAAGTATCACTTTATCTATTGTATAGTGTAGGAGTGACGGGTGTAAAGTCTTTAGAATAGATTATTTTAAAATTCAGATATAAATATAGATAATAAAATAGGCCTAGACCGAAATTATCGGACTAGACCTTTCATGAAGAAAGAAGATGTTAATATAATCTAATGTTGGGGGCATTGTAAAAAAACTTTGATAAATACTACCTGTATTTAACGTTTTTTACAAAAACCTTTTTGACGGTATCTCTCTTACGTAAGAGATCTCTTTCCGACAAAAGGGTTGTAGGCATTAGATTATCCATCACTAACACCTCGTTATAGTGAAACATCCTCATTTCTTCATTAACTATTGTGAGCGAATGGAATCTTTTTATACATGTTTTGTGAAATGTTTTTGTTGAAATTGATCAAAGAGTATGCTTTGGCAAAGCACTGTAAAAGTGATAAAATTTACTAAAGTGATCAAGCTAGGAGGAAATGTTGTGGAATCGTTGTTAAGCATTGAAAACCTTGTAGGAGGATATACACATAAAAATGTTTTACATGGTATATCATTTGAAGTTTATCCAAAGGAAATTGTAGGATTAATCGGCTTAAATGGAGCTGGAAAAAGTACAACCATTAAACATATAATTGGCATTATGCAAGCAAAAGAAGGAAAGGTTTCTGTTAATGGACAAACGTTTCAAGAGAACCCAACATCTTATCGAAATCAAATGGCATACATACCAGAAATGCCAATTTTATATGATGAATTAACGTTATATGAACATTTGAAATTAACAGCTATGGTATATGGACTATCAGAAGATTTATTTGAAAAAAGACTGCCTCGATTACTTAAAGAATTCCGATTGGAAAAACAACTTCATTGGTTCCCGGTTCATTTTTCAAAAGGAATGCGTCAAAAAGTAATGATTATGTGTGCTTTTTTAATTGAACCTTCTTTATATATTGTGGATGAACCTTTTGTTGGACTTGATCCTATTGGTATTAAATCATATTTGCAGTTAATGGATGAAATGAAAAATAATGGCTCTGGTGTACTAATGTCGACTCATATCCTTTCAACAGCGGAGCGATATTGTGATCGTTTTATTATTTTACATGAAGGAAACATTAAAGCACTCGGAACCCTTGTTGAATTAAGAAAAGAATTCAATATGCCGGAAGCAACACTGGATGATCTCTATGTTCAATTAACAAAGGAAGATAGCCATGTTTGACTCACATGCGTTTTATAAGAAGCGGCTTTCTGAGCATTTGAAAGAGACAAGTCGTTATTTAAGATATATGTTTACTGGTCATACCGCGATCGTTTTGCTTTTTTTAGTATCGGCATTTGCTTTTTATTACCAACAGTGGCTAGCACAACTTCCGGAAAACTTTCCTAGCTCCTGGATTATAGGTATTGCCTTTGGGTTTGTTGCAAGCTATAGTCCTGTTCGTACCTTATTAAAAGAACCTGATCTTGTCTTTCTCACTGTTGCGGAAGAAAAAATGGGGGCTTATTTTCGTAACTCGCTTATTTATAGTTTTATCATCCAACTTTATCTTGTTTTACTTGTCGTCGCTGCTCTAGGTCCTCTGTATTTTGCTACGTATCCTGAGCGTACTGGCAACATGTATTTATATACGTTGATTGCTTTACTTATTTTTAAAATATGGAACTTGCTTGCAAATTGGTGGATGTTAAAAGTCCATGATGCAACGATTCGCTATATTGATGCAGGGCTTAGATTCGTGTTTAATTGTGCGGTCTTTTATTTTGCTGTAAGTGGTCAGATATTATTGGCTTGTTTGATGACTTTATTGTTTATTATCTTATTTTTGTATGCTTTTACTTTATCAAGGAAACAATCTGGTCTCGCGTGGGAATTATTAATTGAAAAAGATCGTTATCGAATGCAATCCTTTTATCGACTAGCTAATTTATTTACAGATGTTCCACATTTGAAAAATCCAATAAAAAAACGTTCATGGCTTGTTTCACTTGTAAAAAATGTTCCATTTGAGCAAAAATATACATATGATTACTTGTATCGAATAACATTTATTCGAAGTGGCGACTATTTAGGCATGTATGTTCGTTTACTTATACTTGGGGGATTATTTATTTATATTGTACCCAATATCTGGATGAAGCTTTTGTTTACTGTTTTGTTTTTATACATGAGTATCTTCCAGATGATGTCTTTATATGAGCATCATCGAACAGTGATGTGGCTTGATATTTATCCAATTGAATCAAGTGTAAGAAAGAAGGCATTAATCAAATGGCTTATTCAATTAGGATTGCTACAAGCGTTTCTTTTTTCACTTCTATTTATCGTTTTAAAATTATATCTTGGCTTTACTCTCGCTTTAGTTGGTGGGGTAGCGTTTGTTTATCTGTTTGTTCATGGTTATGTGAAGGCGAAATTAGAAGAAAGAGATTGACAATATAAAAAACGAATGCAAAGGTTATTGCCGAATAATCTTTGCATCGTTTTTGGTTGTGCTAGCTTAATCTGTCTAGACTTAGCCTTTTCATCTATGTTTTTCCTGATAATCAAAATAGACTTGTATTAATGTTTTCGCAGCAATTGGTAATGCGCGTTCGTCGATATCAAACTTAGGGTGATGGTGTGGATATTCATTACCTTCTTTTTGTGCACCTGTAAAGAAATAAGCACCAGGTTTATTTTGTACATAATAAGCAAAATCCTCTGCACCCATGACTGGAATAACATTTTCAGTTTGCTCTATTTCTTTTATATGTTTACCTGATTCAAGAACTAATTCAGCTTCTTCAACGTTGTTTTCAAGAGGGGGATAGCCTTTAAAATAATCAAATTCATAAGTAACACCTCCAGAGGCGCATGCTCCTTCAATAATTCTTTCCATTTCATTTATGACCGTTGCTTGAACATCATTTTCTAAATAACGAACCGTTCCAAGTATTCTAGCCTGATCCGCGATAATGTTAAAAGCTTCTCCGGCTTCAAATGCACCAACTGTGACAACAGCTGTTTTAAGTGGATCGATTCTTCTGCTGACAATTTGTTGTAGTTGCGAAACGAGTTGGGTACCGATGACGATAGAATCTTTTGTTTCATGAGGATAGGCGCCATGTCCACCTTGACCCTGAATCTTGATTTCAAAACGATCAGCTCCTGCCATAAATACACCAGTTGAAGTTTGCATAACACCTAAAGGAATCGTTGCCCAGAGGTGAGTTCCAAAAACAGCATCAACATCGTCAATAGATCCCGCTTCAATCATCGGCTTAGCTCCCCCTGGGGCATATTCCTCCGCATGTTGGTGCAGGAAAACAATCGTACCAGGTAGTTCATCCTGGTATTCTTTCATCACTTTAGCAAGTGTAAGAAGTGTAGCTGTATGCCCATCATGACCACATGCATGCATCACTCCATCCACTTTTGACTTATAGGAAACCTCTTTTTCATCTTGAATTGGAAGTGCATCAAAGTCGGCTCTAAGTGCAATTGTTTTTCCAGGTTTTCCTCCGTTTAATGTTGCTACTACACCATTACCACCAACATTTTTTTGATAAGGAATCCCTAATTCGTCGTAAAAGTTTGCTATGTATTTTGCTGTTTTATATTCTTGGAAGGATAATTCCGGATATTGGTGGAGATACCTACGAATTTCCACCATTTCAGTATAGGAATTATCGATCGATTGAAAAATATTTTCGAGCATTATAAATCTCCCCCTTCTTTTATAGTAATTATAACATTTAGACATCCCTATAGTGAATGTTCAGACATAAAAAGTTCATTTGTTGCTGTTTAGATGGTTTAAGGGAACTTTATCTCCAGGCATTACTGATTTTTAATTCACATAAATAAAGTTAAAAGCTGACGAAAAAGTCACCTAAAGTGACACTCACGTCAGCTTACCATTTCGCCTCTCTTAAATTTCAATGGATATTAATCTTCAAGAAGATGTTCAATTTCTTCTTTATGGCGTGTTTCATCTGCAATCATATCTTCCAATGTAACAGCAAGTTCTGTATATCCTAGGTTCTCGGCTTGTTTTAATCGTGTTTTGTAACGCTCAATTGTATCTTTTTCTGCTTTAAGTGCTGCCTCTAATAAATCCTTTACTTTAGTTGGTTGCGGATTTTCTGTTACTTTTGTTGTTGGTATTCCTCCAAGAGATTTAATTTTTTCTGATAAATAAAGGGCATGTCCTAGTTCATCATTTATTTCACTTTCGAAAAAAGGTTTAAGTGAGACACGTTCCAAACCAGAAACAACGGCAGCACTATACGTATATTGAACAACTGCACCATATTCATGTGCTAAATCCTCATTTAATCCGTCTATTAATTTGTTAATATTTTCACTCATACTTCATCCTACCTTTCCAAAACTTGAGATTTATTGCATGTATAAGTGCCGAAGTAGCAAAATACCAAGCAAACGGTCACTTATTGGGGATACATGTTATATTCCCGTAAAATATTTTTTTGAAACTTAAAATAGGGTATGATAAAAGAAGTAAGGAGTGGTTGAATGATACATAAGCGAGCGATATACCTTCCAATGGTAGGAATTACGACATTGATTATAGGTATCTGGGCTATAAAAATATATAAGGACCAACTTCCCTTAGTTGATGAGTGGACAAGGGGGTTTGTAGCTAGTCTTCAAGATACAGCAATATTTGATTTTTTTCGCGTGATTACAGAACTAGGTTCAGGTTCCTTTCTGGTTCCATTTACCATCATTGCTGCGTTATTTTTATTTTATATTTTCAAAGACTGGTTCCCGGCTCTACTCTTTAGTGGTGGAACACTTGGGGTACATCTATTCAATAAGTTTATCAAAGGTTTGGTTGAAAGGGAAAGGCCTAGAATATGGGAAGAAGCGAATGCGGAAGGATTTAGTTTTCCATCGGGGCATGCGATGATACCGATTGTCTGTTATGGAATATTTGCTTATTATATTAGTAAAAAAATAAAGTCTACTAAATTAAAACTTCTTGTAAAAGTGTTGTTTGCTCTCCTAATTTTTCTCATTGGCTTTAGTCGCTACGTAATTAATGTACATTATTTAACGGATATTATAACAGGATTTTTTATAGGCTTTGGATGTCTCATACTGCTCATTTCCATAGATAAATGGGTGATGAAAAGACGAACTCAGTCTTAAGACGGAGAAAGAAACAATCTCTAGGTTGTTTCCTTTTTCTCATTGCTTGGTATAATTGATTTATACACTAAGTTTGTACGTGTATCCTCTATCTGAAAATAATGGAATCTGTTAGACAGAATGCAGTTAAATGGGAGGAAGATAGATGGGAAACAGCTTTATTCGTTTTGTGTTAGCACTATCAATGATTAGTGTTGGTGTTATTCTTATTCTAGAAAATTTAGGTTTCACTACATTCCATGCTCAAGATGCTTGGCTCTTTATTTATCCACTTATTTTTGTTTTATACGGTCTCAAATTAATTATAAATCGAATAAGGTATAGAGGAGGAAGTATTGGTTTTGGCTCCTTTTTGTTTATATTTGGTTCTTTACTTTTAATGGATCGTTTTGAATTGATTCATTTTCAATTTAAAGATGTTTTTAAGCTATGGCCTTTGTTAATTATTTATATAGGTTTTATGTTTTTCAAATCCCCAGGTGGTATGGTTATTCATAGGGAAAGAGGAAAAAAAGGTAAAACATATTATAAAAATTCTAGCTTTTCTATTGCGAGCTATGAGTATAATCAACAAAACTGGAAAGTTGAGCCTTTATATTTAAGTAATTTAGCTGGTGATTTTTATTTTGACTTTACGAAAGCATTTATCCCTGAGAAGGCAACTCCCATTACGATTAATGCGTTAGCTGGGGATGTGCATATTTTAATGCCTGAAAATGTCGATTTTCGTGTGGATGCATCTGTGAAAGCGGGAGACATAGATATCGTTGGACAATCTGTCGATGGTATTAATCGTTCATTAACCTATGAAACGGTAGGTTATAAAGATGCAGTGCGAAAAATAGATTTTACACTTAAATTGAAAGCCGGATCTGTTCGCATCGATCGAATAGGGGGAAGGGATGATGTATAAGCAGTTTATTAGTGTCCGTTATCGCTATATTCGTTCTCATTTATCAGCTTTATTTTTGACGCTGGTCATTCTTTTATCGATCTTATTATCAATTCATGTGCTGTTTAATCCAGAATGGTTAACAATTCAAAGTATCTTTTTATTTATAGGGCTTTATCTTGTTCTTTCAATTATTATTTCTTTATATGTAGGATTTAAATCGAGCGGTGATATGCGGGAAAAATTAGACCATCTATCTGTACTTATTACACAATTTGCTAATGGGAATTATGACTCTAAATTGTATTTTAATGAAAAGGATGAATTTGCTCGAATTTGGACTGAAATGAATGAATTGGGTGAAAAACTTCAAAATCAAGTGAAATCTTTGCAGCGTATGGCAGATGAAAAGTCTGAATTAGCTAAATCAGCTCATAAATCAGCGGTTATTGAAGAAAGACAGCGTTTAGCAAGGGATTTGCATGATGCGGTGAGTCAACAACTTTTTGCCTTAACGATGTTATCTGAAGCTGCTATTAAACAAATCGACGTAAACCCAAGTCTTGCAAAAGAACAAATGATTGATGTTACACAAGCTGCACTTCATTCACAAGCAGAAATGAGAGCACTATTACTTCACCTTAGACCGGTGCATTTGTCTGGAGACCCTTTGGAAAAAGGAATCCATAAGTTGATTGATGAATTAAAACAAAAATGTCAAATTGATTTTCATGTTTCCATTAGCAGCGAGTTGAACTTATCAGAAATGATGGAAGAGCATATATTCCGAATTATTCAGGAAGCACTTTCTAATATATTACGTCATGCATTCGCTACGGAAGTAAGGTTAGATATTATTCAAAAGCCAGATGAAGTTTTCGTTTATATCGCTGATAATGGAAAAGGTTTTGATATTAATAATAATCAGAATAAAAAGGCATCTTATGGTTTAAAAACAATGCAAGAGCGTAGTGAGGAAATTGGTGGTACTTTTATCGTTCGTTCGAATATCAATGAAGGTACATATATTGACATAAAGATTCCTAATCAAATTGATGTTTAATAGCAATGGGGGGAAGGTTATGGTTCGTGTTATTGTAGTGGATGATCATGATATTGTGCGTAAAGGAATAATCGCTTATTTACAAACTGACAGTGAAATTAACGTGATTGGGGAAGCTGATAGTGGTCATACTGGTTCGAAATTGATTCTTGAAGAAAAACCGGATGTCGTGTTAATGGATTTAATGATGGAAAATGGTAATGGAATAGAAGCGACGAAGCAAGTGATGGACCAGTACCCCGAATGTAAAATTATCATCTTAACGAGTTATTATGATGATGAACAAGTTTTTCCAGCAATCGAAGCAGG
>DATGTS010000051.1:0-3093 GCA_035301745.1 Candidatus Avamphibacillus sp. | reverse complement strand
TATGAAAGGGATGGAGGGTGCAACCGCTGAAATTGAATCCTCTGAAAAAACAACTGTTTATATGATTGATTACACGCCTACAACTGGCGGAGAAGAAGTAAAAAATCATAAATGGGTAACAGACAGTGAACTTTCAGCTGAATAAAGTCCAAAGTTATTTAGAATGCTTTAAAAATATGTAATAGGTAGAGCTTAAACTAAATAATATGTTCCTAAACATTTGTAAAGCCTGTTTTGATTGTTCCTCTTTCAAAACAGGCTTTTATTTTGTTTAACTCTAGAAGAACTATCCATTTAAATATTGAGTATGTGGCAAATCGCTTTTACTACTAACGAAATTGAAATAGATGCTGTATCTCTTTCACACCACGTAAAATACATATCATTCACTTTTCGATAAAATGGCTGTTGACTCTGTACTTAGGTACAGACCCTATAATCATGACAGAGGGGGAGACAAATTGAAAGGTATAACGATCGGTCAGGTTGCGAAAGCATCTAATATAAATATTGAAACCGTCAGATATTACGAAAGACGGGGACTTATCCCGGAACCTCCTCGGAATGAATCTGGATATAGAATGTTTTCCAAGGAGGCGATTCAAGACATTAAATTTATCAAACGTGCACAGGGTTTAGGATTTACCCTTGAAGAAATAAAAAAGCTTTTATCTGCTTCAAATGATGAAGAAAGCTTCAAAGCAGAGGAATTGTATGATTTTGCGACAGAAAAAATTCAAGAAATTGAATCAAAAATACGAGAATTTAACAACATGAAGTCGCTTTTAGAAGATGTGGCGAGAAAGTGTCCAGGCCCAGGGGTGCCAAGAAATCAATGTTCAATTATTAAAAAGTTAACTGAGGGAGAGAATGAAAATGGCTAAAAGATTAGTTGAGGTATTTTCATCCGGTTGTTACGTTTGTGATGGCGTTGTACAACAAGTTAAAGACCTTGCCTGTTCCAATTGTGAAGTGATTGTTTATGATCTGAATAAAAAATGTGACACTAATGCATGTGAAACGAAAGCCCAAGCATATGGTGTGAAATCCGTTCCGGCAGTTGCTGTCAATGGGAAGTTAGTGGATTGCTGTAACAATAATGGCGTGAGTATCGATGCGTTAAAAAAGACGGGCATAGGTCATTAATCAACTTATTACAAGGATGGCATGATCATCCTTGTTTTCTTATTATATTGCTGCAATTAAAGAATAGAGGAGTGTTTCATGCTATGATTTCGGTTATTTCAAAGAAAGAAACGATTATTTCTTATATTATTGCCGTTATATTTATTATGGCGATGGTTATAGCCGCAGTAATACTGAGAGATCATGAAATTATATTGCCCGAAGCCGCGGCAATGGCGATTGCTCTATGGGTATACCGAGACCCCGAATGGATAAGACAGCCATCCAAAATTTTTATTGCACCATTTGTCACCGCGACGATGGGATTCGGAGTGAATCAGTTAGATATGACTTATAGTGCAAAAGTTACCCTTACACTAGCACTGATTATGCTTTTTTTGCGCATCATTCAGTCCAACTTGGCGGCATCTATTGCAACAGGCTTATTGCCGTTAGTTATGAATGCAAACGGATGGTCATTTATCATATCGGTTTTTATCTTAACCTTTATTTTAATGCTCGGAGTACTCGTATTTGGATTACATAGAGGGCTTAGAAAAAAGGTACAAATACAATACAAGTATATGATTGTATTCTTGGCGATCAATTTTGTGTGGATTGGTTTATGTTGGATAGTTGGAAAACCTCAACTAGCTGTTATCCCTCCAATTCTTGTGGTTGTGTATGAAGTACTTCAGAAAACGATGTACAATGGGAAAATGGCTTTTAAGCAAGGGCTTGTTTTGACTCTTTCTGCAACTGTCGGAACATGGTTATACTTTGCCATTAATTCATGGATCTTAGTCACGATATCGAGTGTCATTTTAATGCTTATTCTACTTATGATAGTTGGCATCCGATTGCCAGCGGTGTATGCTTTTCCATTGCTCCCGTTTATTTTCCCCGATGATATTGTAGCAATGCTGCCCTTAGGTTCACTGGTTGCATCTGTATTTATGTTTACTTCAGTATTGGCGTACAAAAAGTTTGAAATAAGGAAACGTGGAAAATAACAAAAAATGAAGTGTATTAAAAAAATCGCTCCATTGTACTATAAGCCGGTATCCCTAGATGAAGAGAACCGGCTTTTTTCATACGGAAACCTTCTGAACTATTTGTATTTTGTTTTGTTGGTTTCCTCCCCTGATAATGTTGTTCATTGATTAAATTTACCACCTTTTCTTTATTCATTTTAGATTGTTCGTGGCCTTCATCTCATGAGCCTTGCCGAAATTTGTTGCGGTAATGAATTATTTAAAACCAAAACTACTAAGAATTGCAGAGAAAGTTGATTATTTATCTTAATTCCAACAACTTTGAGTCATTATATGTGTTTTGTTCATCTCGATTGATTCTGCACAATCATGTCCTATGATGAGGATGATTATGTCAAAATATGAAAAAGGTCGTGAAGTCTAATTGGAACAGATCAATCTATTTCTTGCCTTTGGCGCTGGTCTTTTGTCCTTTATATCACCATGCGCACTACCTCTTTATCCAGCCTTCCTATCTTATATAACAGGAATGACTGTAAATGAATTGAAGGCTGACAAAGGTATATTAAAAAAGAAAGCTTTTATCCATACAATCCTATTTTTATTTGGATTTTCCATCATTTTCTTAGCACTCGGATTAACCACTTCTTTTATAGGTTCCTTTTTTATAGCTTATAAAGGTCTGTTACGTCAATTAGGAGCCATATTGATGGTGTTATTTGGATTAATTCTTGCGGGGGTTCTTAACTTTAACTTTCTACTATCAGATAAAAAGATAAAGTTTCAACAAAGACCCGCAGGCTATTTCGGATCAATATTAATTGGAATAGGGTTTGCAGCTGGATGGACACCTTGTACCGGGCCAATACTTGCAGCTGTAATGGCGATGGGAGTAGCGAATCCAGGCAAGGGGCTTTTGTATATGTCATTTTATGTTTTAGGATTCGCCGTACCTTTTTTAATTATGACTTTC
>DATGTS010000050.1:0-21121 GCA_035301745.1 Candidatus Avamphibacillus sp. | reverse complement strand
CTTGTTTTCCAAGCATCATACCTGGATTTCCATTCTATTCTTTTGTCAGCATCATTCATAGCATAACCTCCAGCATTTTTTCTATGGAGATTATCTCATGTTACATTCACAACTAGAAGGTGCTGAGTATTTGACGCTTACAGAGTTTCGGATTATTAATTTATAGCCTCTCTTAACTTGAAATGAAGCATAATCCTGTTTTTAAAATTAAGAAAGTTTCGGTAGTAGTAAGCTACTCGATTTAATACTTTGATCTTATTATTTATTCCTTCAATACGCCCATTATTGTATAGATGTGTAAGGCTATTTTCTATATAAGGTAAGTGCTTTTACACTTATTTTCATATAGCGGGAGATTATGTTTACTTTAACTGTTGTTAATATATTTACAAGCCCCTTAAAGTCCTTTTCTTTGATACTTTCCAATAATACTTGATAAACTTCATAGTCCACCTTTAAATTAGGATGATAACTTAGCAATTTATCCACAACATTAACTTCTAGACGTTGTCCAAACAGGCGCTAATACTTGTATTCTGTATAAGATAAATCCTTTTTATATTTCAATAAAAGCCTCCAATATCTTTTTAAACGACGGTATTTATTCATATCTTCCCCATTTGATGTTCGTAGTGCATTCATCACACGAATGCGCATCTTATTCATTGCCCGACTAATTAATTGAACTAAGTGAAAGCAATCGATGATAATCTTCGCTTGTGGAAATAGTAACCGAATAGCATTCATATCTTTTGTGACTGTTTCTAGTATGTTTAAATCACGACGCTGATCGTTGGCAACAAAGTGGTTTTTAATTGTATAACGATCACATCACGCCGATCTAAAATTTCAAGTATATCTCCAGTTTCAGTATCAACGTATGCAAAAGCCGTCTAGCCTTTCGCATACTTAAACTCATTAAAGGATGGTAATGAATGATGGAAATTTTGCTTCTTTTGTAATAACACGTTGTACTGTTGTTGGAACAAAACAATCTTTAGCAATATCAGTAAGTCCTGTGCGTCAGTTGATTCTATAAGTATTTTTGCTTTTGTGCATTTAAATATAAAATAAAGCCTATCAACGATTGGTGTTTGTGCGATAAACATACATTGACAAGTTTTACCGTAAAAACTTTGTTTCTTTAAATTTAAATAAGTTGGATAAACTCTGAACATTGGTAAGGTAATATGTGATGTTTTAGATCCATTTTATAAACAGTATAATTTTCATTTTTAACTCCACAACACTCACAGTGTGTCCAATATGTAGCTAACATTAGAACATTTGAGACAGTCTTTTTATTCCTTTATAAATAACTCATAAGCTATTTTCTTTGAAAACGAATCCAAACCATGTTATCGTATACATAAATCGATTTAGTAAATCGTTTTAGTAAAAGAAAGAGGTATCACTGAAATGAAAAGAGTTCGCATTGCGGACGTTGCTAAAGTTGCTCAAGTTTCTAAAAGTACAGTTTCACAATATCTCAATAAACGTTATCACTATATGAGTGAGGAAACGAAACAAAGAATTAAAACTGCAATTGAAGAATTGAACTATCAACCAAATTATGTTGCTCGTGGGCTAAGACAGAAAAAAACTTCTACAATCGGCGTGATTGTTGCTAATATTTTACATACGTTTTCGACTGAAGTGATTCGTGCGATAGAAGATTACTGTCATTTGCATCAATTTCACGTTATTGTATGTAACGCTGATGATAAGCCTGATAAGGAAAAAGAATATATCGAAATGTTAAGAGCTAAGCAAGTCGATGGTTTCATCGTATTTCCAACAGGGGAAAATTTAGATGTTTATGAAGCATTAATCGATCAAGGCTATCCAGTTGTATTTATGGACCGGCTCGGATCAAATAGCAAAGGCCCCTCAGTCTTACTTGATAATGAAGTTGCGAGCAAACTAGCTGTCCAACATTTCATAGATGAGGGTATTTATGAGATTGGAATTGTAACAACGACAATTAATCAACATTTAACCCCTCGATTGGAAAGAGTTGAGGGATATAAAAAAGCTTTAAAACATAACAATTTGTCAATACGAGAAGAGTTTATCATTCATACGAGTTTGGAAAACATTAAAAAATCTGTGAAAGATTTACTTCGATCATCACACCCACCGAGAGGATTAATTGCAGGAAATGATTTAACATTACTGGAAATTCTTAAACTTTGCAAGGAAGAAAATGTTTTAATTCCGGATGAATTAGCAATCATCGGTATTGATGAAGTCCCTTTTGCGAATGCATTTCAACCGAGTATTACGACGATTGCACAACCTACTTTTAAGATGGGAAAAAAAGCGGCTGAACTGTTGTTTGAAAAAATGAATAGTGATGATGCTTCTGTAAAAAACGTTTATCGTTTTGAGCCAGAAATGAATATACGAGCTTCGAGTCGAAAGAATTTGAGGAAATGAGGTAGATGAATGATTAAAGATGTAATTACGATTGGAGATGCAATGATAACATTTGATCCTATTATGCGTGGACCTTTAAAATTTGTTCATTCTTTTGAGCGAAAAGCAGGTGGTGCTGAGTTAAACTTTGCTATCGGTTGCTCAAGATTAGGACTACATACAGGATTTGTCAGTCGAATTGGCAATGACGAATTCGGTAGATATTTGTTTAATTTTATCCGTGGTGAAGGGATCGATACATCAGAAGTAAAATTAATTGATGGGTACCCTACGTCGATCAATTTTAAGGAAATTTTTGCAGATGGCACTGGTCGGACATTTTATTACCGTGATCGATCTCCTATGGAGGTGTTAACACAGGACGATATCCGAGAAGATTTTATCCAAAACACAAAAGTTCTTCATATAACAGGTGTGTTTGCCGCTCTACAACCGAAAAATATAGATATTTTGGAACATGCTGTTACATTAGCAAAAAAACATGGTGTTAAGGTTTCGATTGATCCTAATATTCGCTTGCGCTTGTGGGATCTTGATGAAGCAAGAGAAGGATTGTTAAGACTTTTACCATATGCTGATATTGTCTTATCAGGTGAAGAAGAAGCGAAATGGATTTTTGGGGAGGGTTCGCTTAAACAATATATTGATCAATTTAAACATTTAGGTGCAAAACATATCATTATTAAACGCGGTGACAAAGGTGCGGTTGGTTTTAAAGGAGAAAAAATGGTGGATGTAGATGCTAAAACTCCCCAAGTTGTGGCTGATACGGTTGGAGCAGGAGATGGTTTTAATGCTGGTTATATTTATGCGTACTTACAAGGAAAAGATCTTCACGCCTCTCTTGAATTTGCAAATACAGTTGGCTCTATGGTTGTGTCTGTTTTAGGTGATAATGAAGGACTGCCTTATTTAGAAGATGTAAAAAAGTATCTAGGTGAAGATGAGTTTATCGAGCGATAAAAGGAGTGGAAATGAAAATGTCACTTATAAAATCTATACAATCTCAAAAAATTATTGCGATTATGAGAGGTGTTCAACCAGATGATGTGTTGGCAATTTTTCGTGCATTAACAAAAGGTGGCATTAAAAGTTTTGAAGTAACTCTCGATTCACCACGTGCTTATGAAATGATTCAAACATTAGCAAAAGAAAAGGGAGATGATATTTCAATTGGTGCCGGAACAGTTCTAGATCCAGCATCTGCCCGAAAAGCCATTGAATATGGAGCAGATTTTATTGTATCACCTACTTTACATCTAGAAACGATCCAAATGACGAAAAAACATGGAGCAATCAGCATTCCAGGGTGTTTGACACCGACTGAAATTTTAACAGCTTATGAAAACGGTGCAGATATGGTGAAAGTTTTTCCAGCTAGTTCTCTTGGAGCAAATTATTTTAAAGATTTATCAGGACCGTTACCGCATATTCCACTTATAGCAACAGGGGGGATCAATAAGGAGAACATTCAGTCATATGTAACATCAGGTGTGACTGCCGTAGGACTAGGTAGTTCATTAGTGCCGAAGAAAATTACTGATCAAACAGAGTTAACACAATTAACAAAAGAAGCATCTAAACTTGTACATTTAATGGCGGACCATTAAACTTAAATATTTGCTAAGGAGTGAAAGAACTTGCCATTATTGATTACAGCTGTTGGAATTTTATTACTTTTATTTATGATTACGAAGCTAAGGATTCATACTTTTATCACATTAATCGTCGTTTCATTTTTAATCGGTTTATCGTTAAAGTTACCTTTACATGAAGTGATGTCTGTCATTGAAAGTGGTTTCGGTGATACCCTTGCAGGGATTGGATTAATATTTGGTTTTGGAGCCATTTTAGGGAAATTGATAGCGGATGCAGGAGGAGCCCAACGCATTGCTGTTACACTCATTGATCGATTTGGTGAGAAGCGTGTTCAGTGGGCGGTTATGTTAGCATCTTTTATTCTAGGTATTGCGTTATTTTTTGAAGTCGGTTTAGTATTACTCATTCCTATCGTTTATCAGATCGCTCGGCAGACGAATACATCATTTTTATGGTTAGGGTTACCGATGGTTACAGCCTTATCTGTTACACATGGATTTTTACCGCCACACCCTGGCCCTACAGTGATAGCTGATCAGTATGGAGCGAATGTAGGAATGGTGCTCGTTTATGGTTTTATGATAGCGATTCCTACTGTTATTATTGCTGGTCCACTTTTTACGAAATATGCTAAAAAATTTATCCCATCTGCTTTTGAAAAAACATCTGAGGGTAGTATTGCCCAGATAGGTGATGCAAAGCAATTTAAAATCGAAGAAACTCCTTCTTTTGGGATAAGTGCGTTGACGGCTTTGTTTCCAGTTATTTTGATGGGAACAGCAACGATCGTCATTCTCATTCGGGATACTTTAGGATTAAGTAACAATTTGTTCTTTGATATTGTAGAAGCTTTAGGAACACCATCAACGGTTATGGTTATTTCTGTTTTGATTGCTATATATACAATGGGGATCGCTCGAAATATCCCTATGTCACAACTCATGAAATCGGCAGAAAGCTCTGTCAAATCTATCGGAATGCTCCTATTAATTATCGGGGCAAGTGGTTCCCTGAAAGAGGTCCTTTTAGATGGTGGTGTAGGGGATTATGTTGCTGGAATATTTGAGGGGAGTTCAATTTCACCGATTATATTAGCTTGGTTAATTGCAGCTATTATTCGAGTGGCACAGGGGTCTGCTACAGTAGCAGCTTTAACGACGGCTGGGTTAGTTATTCCGATGATGTCATCAACAGATATCAACTTAGAATTGATGGTTATCGCTACAGGTGCCGGTAGTGTAATAGCTTCACATGTAAATGATACAGGTTTCTGGCTAATTAAAGAGTCTTTTGGGTTAACTGTTAAAGAGACGTTTGCCACATGGACTGTTTTAGAAACGTTAATTTCAATTTGTGGTTTGATGTTTACACTGTTACTTAGCTTATTTGTTTAGATAAATATTTACATTTGAAAGGGGATATAAACATGGAATTAAGTTTTCGCTGGTATGGAGAAGATGATCCTGTAAAGTTAGATGAGATTAAACAAATACCTGGTATGAAAGGAATTGTAACCGCTATTTATGATATTCCTACAGGCGAGGTATGGCCATATGAACGAATTGTACAGTTAAAGGAGGAAATAGAAAAACATGGTTTGGAGCTTACGGTTATTGAAAGTGTTCCCGTCCATGAAGATATTAAAATGGGATTATCAACGAGGGACCATTGGATAGAAAATTATAAGGAAACGATCAAAAATTTATCGAAAGCGGGTATTCAAACTGTTTGTTACAATTTCATGCCTGTCTTCGATTGGACTCGGACAGATTTAGAAGCAGAGTTACCTGATGGATCGAATTCATTGCTGTATGATCACGAGTTAGCGAGCCAAATGGATCCTTTAAGTGGAGAGCTTGAATTACCTGGTTGGGATTTATCGTATCGGAAAGAAGATTTAAAACAAATTATGAATTATTATCAAAACATGTCAGAAGAGCAATTAATGGAAAATTTACTTTATTTTTTACAAGAAATAGTTCCTGTAGCGGAGGAAGAAGATGTTTTACTAGCGATTCATCCGGATGATCCGCCATGGCCAATCTTTGGTTTACCAAGAGTTGTATCAAATGCAGATGATATTCGTCGCATCTTAACAACAGTATATAGTCCTAATAATGGAATAACATTTTGTATGGGATCATATGGAGCTGATCCTAAAAACGACTTATATGAAATCATTGACGCGGCAAAAGGTCGCATTCACTTTGTTCATGCTCGAAATATTAAGCGGATCGGTAAGTTATCGTTCCAAGAAACGTCTCATTTATCTAGTGACGGTTCTCTTGATATGGTCGGCATTATGAAAAAGCTAGTTGATACTGGATTTTCTGGGCCAGTTCGTCCAGACCATGGGCGTATGATTTGGGGTGAACAAGGAAGACCTGGATATGGTTTATATGACCGAGCATTAGGGGCTACTTATTTAAATGGTATAGTAGAGACACTACACTATAGTTCTAAAGAATGAAATATTGGAAAAAATGATACAAAAAGTGACTTTATATGACGTGTAAAGTCGCTTTTTTGAAATTGTTTATGATAAGGTTTATCATTGATTTGTGGCATCAATCAATTGCTACATATACATAACTAGGAATGAATGGGTACTTTTAAAATATACTAAAGGATTCGTACAAAAGGAGATTGTTTATGCAAGCAATAAGTTCATGATCGGTGTAGATATTGGAACAACAAGCACAAAAGCTGTCCTTTATCAGGAAACAGGGGAGATTATCTCTACTAATCATCAAAGTTACAAACTTTATTCACCAGATATTCATACAGCGGAATTAGATCTCAGGGAGATCTTGCAAGCGGTTGTTTTAGTGATTAAAAACGTCATGGAAACATCGCAAGTTGATCCTAATGATATATCATTTATATCTTTCAGTTCGGCAATGCATAGTGTGATCGCTATCGATAAAATGGGAGAGCCGATAACAAATTGTATCACTTGGGCGGATAACCGGAGTTCCGATTATGCAAAAATCATTCATACACAGTATGATGGAAACAAAATTTATCAAAAAACTGGAACACCTATTCACCCGATGTCTCCATTAAGTCAGATTATGTGGATTGAACATGAAAAACCTGAACTTGCTCGAAAAACGAAAAAATATATCGGGATTAAAGAATTTATTTTTCATAAATCTTTCCAGCAATATGTCGTCGATTACTCAATTGCTTCTTGTACAGACTTGATGAATTTACAAACGTTTACGTGGGACGAAGATGCATTAAAAGTTGCAGGGATTTCAACAATTGTTTCTACACAAGAAGTATTTACAGGTTGCTCTTCTCGTTATGCGAAGCAAATGGGAATACTTCCGGAAACTAAATTTGTCATCGGAGCAAGTGATGGTGTACTATCTAATATCGGTGTGAATGCTATAGCAGAAGAAGAAATTGCCATTACCATTGGAACAAGTGGTGCCATTCGAACAGTGTTACCTGAACCGACAGTTGATCCCCAAGGGCGAACGTTTTGTTATGCATTGACCAAAGATCAATGGGTAGTTGGCGGCCCAATCAATAATGGTAGAATTGTCCTACAGTGGGTTCGCGATGAGTAGCTGCAAATGAAGTAGAAACAGCTAAACGTTTAGGAATCGATCCTTATGATTTACTTACAGATATTGCTAAAAATGTTCAAGCTGGTTCTCAAGGGTTAATTTTTCATCCGTTTTTGCAAGGAGAACGTGCGCCGATGTGGAGTTCGGACGTGAAAGGATCCTTCTTCGGCCTGACGTTAAACCACAAACGTGAACATTTTATACGTGCTGCAATGGAAGGGGTTATTTATAATTTATATGCGGTGTATTTACCATTGCGGGAAGTTATTGGAAAAGATCAAATCACTTCTTTGCAGGCTACCGATGGCTTTGCTCGATCTGAATTGTGGAGACAGATGCTTGTTGATATTTTTAATCAAGAAGTTATTGTACCAGAAAACTCTGAATCTTTTTGTTTAGGTGCATGTATTTTAGGTTTATATGCCCTCGGAAAAATTGACTCTTTTCATATCGTACAGATTTAATCGGTGAAACATACAGGCATAAGCCAATAGCAACAAATGTTAAACAATATGAGCGGTTAATTTATCTTCGACTTTCTGAAATTCTTAAGCCAGCTTATCAAGAGATATCAGAGTATCAAGCGGGAATTAATAAGTGATGAAACGAATTAAAAGTTATATGATCAATGGGTGAGTTGTGTAATCGTTAGTGATTGGTAAGTACTAAAAGTGTTTGACAGTTGTAATCGAAATGATGTACTGGATTAAACAAGGTTTGAAAAGCATGATATTTTAGTTAACTCGGCTGAAATGATAGACTTTATTAGCCTCTCTTAGGGATAGGTTTTAGTTATATTGGATCGGCTTGTTGATTAAAGAAAGTTTGGGGGGTGCGTCGATGGTGAATTGTTATTTGTGAGATGGTTGTTTTTCAGTATATACACTCAAATCAACTTAAAGATGTGTTTTATGAAAGAGTATTGAGGAAATAAAAGCGTGACAAAAGTGTTTTGTGATCACTTTGTCACGCTTTATTTTGATCATTCGAAGATTTTTAAGATGATCAATAAAATTTTATAATTATTGTTTCCGTTGCTGAAAGCGATACCAGATGTACGTAGATAAACCAATGAGAAGAGCTAGACTACCGATCAATAACATATTGTAAGATTGTGTAGCAGTTTTAGGGAGTCGTTCTCCGTTTCGATCGCCGTTTTCATCCTTTTCAACTTTTTCGTCTTCATCAGTTTCATTTTCACCTCCTGTTTCTCTAGGGTCCTCTTTTGGTTTCTTGTCTTTTACATGAACAACTATTTCTGGCTTTAAGCTTTCTTCATTCACAATATCTTCAGGCAGTTGTAAAGTACCTGTAAATACATATTTCCCAGGAGTATCTTTATCATATACTGGATCTCCCTTGTCCCAATCGACAGGAATCGAAATTATTGAATCATCACTTAATGTTACTTCAGCTTTTGTTGGAAGATGCAGGTCATTAAGTGTTGTTTCTTTATCAACGACTATTGGGTCGAAGGATTCTACTTTTGTAATGGCTAAGGATGGATCATCTTGTAAATAGTGTAGTAAGTTTGTAAAGATTCGATAGCCTCCAGGGACTTGATTTTGAATTTGTCGATAAAATACTAGACTTGTGTAAATGTATGTTCCTTCTCCATAATCAGTTGCTAAAATCCCTCCGGTAAAGGGTTCTTCTTGATCTGGATCCGCCATACTGACAAATGTTTCATAGCGGTCATCCCATTCCATAGGAAAGTACAATCCTCTTTCTTGTACCCAATTTTTCCAATCTTGTTCATTGATTTTATTCGGATAATGAAACAAAGGTGAATAAGGATTGAGGATCTTTACATCTGAATCTTGGTCTGTAACTCTCCAATCGATCGAAGGTGTTCCTAGTTTTAATGGATACGGAGCTATATGATTTTCATCCCATTCTCCGGGTAAATTATGCTGTACGACAAGATGTCCGCCCTCATTAACATACTTTAGTAATTGATCATTATGTTTATTTAAGTCATCTCTAGCTAAATATGCTCTTATCCCTGTAAAAATTGTATCATACTTATCTAAGTCACCTGAGGATAGTTCCTCTTCTGTAACTTCAGTAATATTCAATCCTAAATCGCTTAAATACTTAGATACTTCATCCATGCCGCTATCGATATAACCTATTGTTAATTTTTTGTCATATAATAACTCAAAGGCACTTCCATTAATTTTTGCAGGATAAATATAGTACGATTGATCAATATGATCATAAGAAATCTCTTGTACAGTATTTGTTAATACTTTTCCATCGACTTCTGCTTCCACGTCAATTTCAAATTCATCTTTGGATATATTCTTTGGTGGAGAAAGTTCAAATGTTAATTTTTTCGTTTCATTTGGTTTAGAAAATTTCACTTTTTGATTTTGATCGACAACTTCCCATTCTTTTGGAGCGTTGAGATCAACATTTGCTTCAAGTGCTCCACTTGTATAATTTTTTGCTTCTACTGTAACGGGTATACGATTAGGAAAATCTGTAGTGTTAATGATGAGATCTTCAGGATCGATGGTTAGACCTATTTCTGGTAATACTGCAATTGTTTCATCGATTTCAAAAGTATGTTCAATTTTTGTATCATGAACGGAATAGGAGATGTTCGAGTTAAAAATAGGATCGGCATAGGGGTTATAATAATCCGCATCTTCAGGAGCTTGAATAGTTATCACTGTTTGATCATTTTCATCTCTTTTTACATGTAATCTGTTGTTTTCATGATTAATGTTCCAGTCCTTTGGTCCAATAAGTTTAAATGATAGATCATTAATCGGATGATCCCCTTGATTTTCAATCGTTATTTCAGCTTCTACTTCCTGTCCTTGTACAAAGGTTGTCGAATCGAAATCTATATCTATATTGAGATTTGCTGCAACAAAGTTTGCTTTCGCTAATTGTTCTTTTTTAATGGATAGTTTGTGTTGTACATCGTCTTTTAGATCAAGATTAGATCTTTCTACTAAATTCTGAACAGTTTCTAATTGTTCGAGTGCTTCTTGACTTGCAGTAAATACGTCTGATCGATTTGGATAAGCATCAATAGTGGCTTCTAATTTTACTTGTAGATTTTTGAGTTCTTGGGAGATTTCCGAATCAGTAATAATTTTAGCCCATTCTTGGAAATCATATGGAATACCGCTAAAAAAATCATCTGAGGAAGCATCAGTTTCATTTTTGATTAATTCTAAGTTAAATTGACGTGGTTCTACCGGTAAATCTACTCCCATACCTTGGCTTTTATGCAAGGAACGAGATTCTTCTCCGATTTGTGGATATGTCATGTCATATACGGGGTCGACGATTCCAATCTCAAACGAATGTGTTACGTCATTATCATCTCCAGAAGGTAAATAAAGCTTTTTCGGTTGCCAAGGGGAGAGTCCCTCATCAGTGATTTGTTCTGGAAATACATCTGGATTTGCTGCATCTTCAAAAGCACGCATGCTTAAAACCGTCATCGCACGGTGGTGACCATGTTGTGCATCAACATCACGAAATGAAGGCATGATAATATCAGGTTTTAATTCGCGAATCAGACGGATAAATCGTTTGTATGTTTCTTTTTCTCCCCATATTTCTAGAGTTTCTTCAGGTGTTTTTGAAAAACCAAAGTCATAAATAGAGTCCTCCGTGTTTTCACTCAAATGGTGTGCTTGAACATTAGTAACTTCAGCAGCTTCAGCCATTTCATTTGTCCGAATAACTCCTAATGCATTCCCAAGCTCTTTTCCGATTTGATTTTGTCCACCTTCACCTCGAGTAGCGATGATACTGTGGGTTTCGATGCCACGACCCCGGGATAAATAGGCAAGAAAATCACTTCGTTCATCATCAGGATGTGCACCAGTATTTACAAAAGATACTGTTGTTTCTAAAGGCTTTATGACATTCCAGAGTTCGATATCATGCTCAGATTCTGCATGAGTACTTTGATTTGGCAGGATTGTAAATAGCAAAAGGAACCATAAGATTGAAATTATAAGTTTCCTTATCTTCAAATGATCAAGCAACTTATTCGCCTCCTTAATGATTTAAAAAGTTGAACTAGATAGGGTGGGAATAGAATGAATCTTCACTAGATTGTGTAGGAGCAACTTCTGGATTTACTTTGCATGTAGTTTCAACATACCCTAGTCAAAGTAAGTTAATGTCCATAACTAAGTGTTATTAGTTGGAATATTATCATACCTCCCGATAATGTAAACACTTACATAAATAAAATTTAAAAATGTACCTTTATGACTAAATACAAATAAAAGACCCTTAAAAACTTTGTTACTAATAAATTAGTTATAAGGATTTATTAATAAAAGATTATTTAATCGAAAGGTATTGAAGTCATTTTGAGAACTACAGAAAATGGATTATGATTTTACCGTAGTTTAAGAATGAAAATGTAATGGAGACTAAATAATATTCAATTCTAAAACATGTACTTTATTGACATGTAAGCGATAACATTTTATAATAAATTCAACTTTGGTAGGAATCCTAACTAAGTTTTAAAAATGTAGTTTTAATTCTTGAAAAAGTATTGTTTATGACATTATTTACTTAATTCTAAACTAGAAAACACTTTAAGGTGGTTTGTGGTAAACAATGAAAAAATCAACACCAAGAATGGTAAAAATGATGAATAGGGAATTAGTAATTCAAGAATTAAGAAAAAATCCTAAACAATCCCGTGCGGATTTATCAAAACAAACAAAATTAAGTAAACCGACAATTTCAGAAATTGTCAGGGAACTGATAGAAGAGGAAATTATTTATGAAACTGGTTATGGACCTTCTACAGGCGGAAAAAAACCGATGTATCTTATGTACAATACTTGCTTTTGTTATGTGATTGGAACATTAATTGAAAATGATACGGTATTTTTTGCCTTAGGAGATATGGATGGCAATATCATTCATATTACTCAACAAGATTTTAGTCCCCAAACAGAGGCTGAAAAAATGATTGATATGATTTTTACAGGTATTACGCATTTGCTAGAACATGAACAAGTACCATTTGAAAAAATAATCGGAATTGTACTCGGTGTTTCTGGCATCAAGATGGATTCAAATGAAATTATCGAATCTTCACCAACCATCCAGTGGGGAAATCTTCATGTAAGAGAAGAATTAATAAATCGTTTGCAAAAACCGGTCATTATCGAAAATGATGTCAATTTGATGACGATAGGTGAGTACTATAAGGGTCAGGCTAAAGATATAGATAATTTCGTTTATTTATTCATCGGTAATGGAATCGGAAGTGGCCTCTTTTTAAACGGTGAATTTTATAAAGGTTATCATTCTGCTTCTGGAGAAATTGGTTTCATGATGGTTGGTAATGAACATCAAAAGAAAAAAGATTTAGGCGTATTTGAAACAAATTATGGACTTATGGGAATCCTATACCGCCTAAAAAAAATCGCTAGTACGGTAGAAAAGACATATGATTATTCAATTTTAAAATACTTGCAAAGGAATAAACATAATCCTGAGATTAGAGATCTCTTAAACGATGTTATTCATCACTGGGCATTAGCTGCTATAAACATTATAAGTATCGTCGATCCTCAAGCAATTATTATTTCAGGTGAACTAGAAAATATGGATTATGAGTCTTTTGAACAGTTCTCCCAAACGATTCGGACCTATGTTCCGAAAATGCCTGAGATAAAGATGACCAAATTAGGTTATAAAGCTGGTATATATGGGGCGCTCCATTTAGCACTTGATCAATTCCATATTACTGGCTTTAAGTATAAATAATTTTTCATGGAGGGATGAAAACTTGAGAAAAAGGTTATTTCCTGCAGTATTTTCATTACTACTTATGGTATTGTTAGCTGCCTGTGGCGACTCGTCGGAATCATCGGAGAATAATACTACAAATGATCATAACAACAATGATGATGCATCAGGTGAACTTGTTATTTATACAGCTCGTGATCAGGAAGTGGTCGATAAGGTGACAGAAATGTTTAATGAAAAATATCCTGATATTGATCTTGAGGTATTAACGATGGGAGCACAGGAAATTATGGAACGAGTCAGAGGTGAGAAAGAAAACCCAGGTGGTGATTTCTGGTGGGGTGGTACACAATCAGCGTTTATGCAAGCAACAGAGGAAGGATTGTTAGAACCTTATGAGCCAAGCTTTGATGATGCGATCGAGGAAGAACATAAAGATCCTGAACACCATTGGTATGGGGAAATGCTTCTACCTGAAGTGATTATGATTAACAGTGATGAGCTAACACCAGAAACTGCTCCTCAAGACTGGGATGATTTACTCGATCCTGAATGGGAAGATGAAATCATCATCCGAGGTGTTCTCCCGTCTGGAACGATGAGAACAATATACTCAGCAATGATTTACAAAGAAGATCCAGATGATCCGGAAAAAGGATATGAATGGCTGGAAAAATTAGATGCAAACACAAGAGAATATGCACAGGATCCTACAAACTTATATTTAAAACTAGCTCGGCAGGAAGGAACAATCTCTCTTTGGAATTTGCAGGATATTTTAATCCAAGCACATGCAAATAATCAACCTTTTGATTACGTTGTTCCTGAAAGTGGGGCACCTATTTTAGTAGACGGTGTAGGAATTATTAAGGATGCGAAAAACAGAGAAAATGCTGAGTTATTTTATGAATTCTTATTTGAAGAAGATACAGTGATTGAATTATCTGAGGAAACATATCAAATTCCGTCCCGAACAGACATTGATGAAGAGGCTATGCCAGAATGGTACCAAGAACTAGAGTTAAAAGAGCTTGATCTTGATTGGGAAGTATTATCTGAAAATGAGATGGACTGGATGGAGCATTGGGATAACCATATAAAAGATCAAAATTAAAAATGAATGCGTAGAAGCTGGGCTGAAGAAAAAGTTCAAAATTATTTATGATCTGCGTTGAGGGCATATATAAAGATTTCTCTCACAATTCGCATATCACATCTAATATTGGAACGAGTCATTTCTAGCAAATAGTTGACAATATTATACACTTCAGTAGATGAAATATAGAGAACAAAGAGAGTCCTTATGAAAAATAGTTGAGAATTATCCTTACATTGAGTATCTAAATTACTATCTATGTTCCCAGCTTCTACTTTACATACAAAGAAAGGTGAGCAATATGAAGAGTGTTAAACTAGAAAACATCACGAAAAAATTTGCCAATACAACAGCTATTGAAGATATTAATGTCCATATTAAAAATGGTGAATTTTTTACCTTTTTAGGACCTAGTGGTTGTGGGAAAACAACTACTTTACGAGTTATTGCTGGATTTTATTTACCTTCCAGTGGAAAAGTTTTTTTCGATCACGAGGAAGTAACAGCTATGAAACCTAATAAACGAAATATTGGAATGGTATTTCAAAATTATGCCTTATTTCCCCATATGACTGTTTTTGAAAATATTGCTTTTGGATTACAGGTGAGGAAATTTTCACGAAAAAAAATTAAAGAAAAAGTAGAAAGGGCGCAGGAATTTGTCCGTTTAGAGGGTTTAGAGAACCGAAAAATTACAGAGTTATCCGGTGGACAACAACAGCGTGTTGCTCTAGCACGGGCTATTGTCATTGAACCGGATATTTTACTTCTTGATGAACCATTATCAAATCTCGATGCAAAATTACGTGAAGAAACGCGCATAGAGATCAAACGACTCCAAGTGGAATTAGGGATTACAACAGTTTATGTCACTCATGATCAAGATGAAGCCATGGCGATGTCTGATCGAATTATGGTTATGAAAGATGGTCAAGTGCAACAAATTGGTACACCACAAGAAATTTATAATCAACCTGCAAATTATTTTGTAGCTTCGTTTATTGGTGAATCGAATACATTTCGTGCAACAATTCAAGAAGTACGAGATGAAACTGTCGTGGTAGATATAGGCGAAGGCGTTATACTAGAAGGGTTGCGTAAAAATCATTCACCTGATGTAACTTTTACAGAAGGAGAAAGTATCCAATTATCTATTCGACCAGAAATCATTGAAATTGGAAAGGATGAAAATGCTTTAGAAGGAACGGTTATATTAACAGAGTTTTCTGGGGTTAGTATGAAATATATTGTTAAAGTAGGGGATTATGAATTACATGTCATGACGATCAATACAGGTTCTAATATTTTAAATCGTGGCGATTCCATAACACTTAGTATACCGAAAAATGGAATTTATTTTATGAATGAAATGGGGTAAGATGTATGAGTCAAACATATCAAACAACAGCACCCAAAAAAAGTATTTGGCGTAATATTACTCAATCAAGGTATTTTGTTTATCTTTTAATCTCACCCTTAGTTTTTGTCTTAGTAGCTTATGTTCTCTATCCAATGTATAAAACATTTACAAATAGTGTATTAGATGATTCGGGATCATTATCACTCATGAATTATGTAAGTTTTTTTACAACAGAAGCAAATCTTGAGTCTTTGTATAATAGTGTTTTGATTTCGATTTTAAGTGTGATTACATGTGGCATCGTCGGTGTTACAATGGCATTTTTATTGAATCGATATGAATTTCCGGGCAGAAGGTTTTTATCAGTTCTTGCCCTTGTACCAATGGCTTTACCACCATTAATTGGTGCGATTTCTTTTTCATTTTTATATGGAAATAGTGGTATTTTCCCTCGATTATTTCAACATCTTTTTTCGTTAGAGGATGTACCATTTGCATTAAGTGGTCTTACTGCTGTTGTAATCGTTCACACTTTTACAATGTATCCTTATTTTTATTTAAGTGCATCGGCAACATTTCAGGGACTTGATTTATCTTTAGAAGAGGCTGCGACAAGTTTAGGAGCCGGTCGGTTTACGATTTGGCGAAAAGTTATTTTACCGATGTTAACACCCGCTATGGTTGCTTCATCGTTACTCGTTTTTATGATTTCCATGGCATCTTATACAGCACCGTTAATGTTTAATGTAGAGCGGACGATGACGATGCAAATTGTTTTATCTCGAACAAACGGAAAGCTTGATATGGCTGCTACTCAGTCTACCATTTTGTCGATTGTCTCCATTGCTTTCTTAATATTGATGACTTGGTATCAAAACCGTCGCAATTATCAAAGTCAAAGTAAAGGCGTGGGCGTGCATCGTACAGAAGTTCGTACACCACTTGTCAAATATTTATTTCTATTGTTCTCAGTTATAGGTGTTATCATTTTACTACTTCCAATCTTAGTCATTGCACTAATTTCTTTTTCAGTTGATGGGGAATGGACAACACAAATTATTCCAACGTCTTATACGTTAGACCATTATATTGACTTATTTACAGATGCAAAGACGTGGGGACCGATATGGAATAGTATTAAGATGAGCACAGTAGCTGTGATAGGAAATATTATTTTTGGTGTTGCTGCTGCGTATGCGATGGTTCGTTTTGATTTTAAAGGAAAATTATTTATGGATATTTTAATTATGGTTCCATGGGCTTTACCAGGAACAGTTGTTGCCGTTAATCTAATCTCTGCTTTTAGTGAGGGAAATCTTTTCTCTTTTAATCAAGTTTTAGTTGGAACATTTTGGATCATTCCACTAGCTTATTTTGTTAGGCAGTTACCACTTGTATTTCGAAATTCACAAGCTAGTTTAATTCAAATGGATGAATCGATTGAAGAAGCTGCTAAAAGTCTTGGAGCAACTTGGTGGTATTCCTTTCGAAGGGTTGTTATTCCAGTTATTATGCCGGGTATTTTAGCTGGTACATTACTTGCTTTCGTTCAGGGACTGACAGAATTTGTTGCCTCGATTTTAATTTATACACCTTCAAATGTTCCATTGTCTGTAGGAATTTGGAATAAAATGTATTCGTTTGAATTCGGAACAGCTAGTGCGTATGGAATGTTACAAACTGTCCTGATTATTATTGTTTTATTTATTAATGAAAAAATTAAAGGAGATAGTGGAGCAACTCCTACGATGTAATGATAATTTTAAAAAAGGATGATGAATATGCAACCATCAATTCGAAAAAAAATTATGCAGAGAGAGGGGAAAAAATTTCCATCAAAAACATATCAGGAACTTGTTTTGGAACCAGCATATAATCAGGCAAAAGTAAATTCACTACGTCCAATGATTCAAATTCATTTAGCACACTTAATCATGTTAGAGGAAGAAGGGATAATCCAGCGAAAAGAGGCTAAAAAGATTATAAAAGCGATACAAAAGATAAATATTCCTAAACTAGAAAAAGGGAGTTATAACCCGGTATTTGAAGATTTATTTTTTGAAGTTGAACATTTTTTAATCGAAGAAGCTGGAGAAGTCGCAGGTAATCTACATATTGCGCGCAGTCGAAATGATATGGGGATTGCACTTTATCGAATGAATTTACGAAAGAGATTACTACGTCTTATCGAAGCAGCTTTGGAATTACGCGAGAGTTTAATCGAATTAACAAAAGAACATATCGATACGATTATGATTGGTTATACACATACACAACAGGCACAACCAACTACTTTAGGTCATTATTTTCATGCATTGACTAATAAGCTTACAAGAGATATTAAACGGTTTATATCGGCTTATCAAACAGTTAATCGCAGTAGCATGGGATCTGCAGCACTAACAACTTCAGGTTTCCCAATAAATCGCAAACGTGTACAAGAATTACTCGGTTTTGAAGAAATCATTGAAAATGCCTGGGATGCAGTTTCTGCTGCTGATTATATTGGTGAGGTAGCTACTTCTGTTCAATTAGCAGCGATAAATTTAGGACGATCAACACAAGACTTACTCTTATGGGGAACGCAAGAATTTGATGTGTTTACACTTTTTGAGCCATATGTGCAAATCAGTTCAATTATGCCTCAAAAACAAAATCCGGTATCGATTGAGCATATTCGTTCTTTACTTTCTAGTGTAGTAGGTGATGCACAGACAGTATTAATGATGATGCATAATACACCATATGGCGATATTGTCGATACTGAAGATGATATGCAACCGTTTATTTGGAATGCAATTGAACGCCTAGAAAAAATTTATTATTTATTATCAAGTGTTTTAATGACGATGAAGGTGAATAAAGAAACGTTGCTTGAACGTGCAAAGAAAAGTTTTGCGAACGTAACGGAGCTAGCAGATACGTTGGTACGTTCTGAAAAGATTTCCTTTAGAAAAGCCCATGAAATTGTTAGCTCTGCTGTAAGGGAATTGGTTAATCAAGGAAAAGCATCATTAGAGTCACTTCGTTTACATTACCTCAATAAACATGCTGAACAAGTCCTTGGTCATAAATTACAGTTAACGGAGACGGAGTTAAAAAAAGCTTTAGATGCTAATTATTTTGTTCACATTCGATCTCTTGAAGGGGGGCCAAGTGCAGAGGCGATGAATACAGCTATTGAGAAAGAGATAACCCGACAAGATGATCTTATTGATTGGCTAAAAAAGAAAAACAATATTTTACAAAGGGCTCATGAAAGAATTGAAGAGAGAATTACGAGTTTAATGGATGATGAGTAGAATGAGAATGGAAAAAGATATTTTTACAAATGATTACTTTATTTATAACGCGAAGGGTACATCGTTGTTTACTATCAAAAAAAAGGAGGAAAAATCCCATGTTCCTCTTTTGGCAATTGATGGTGGTGCGACGAAAACAGTAGCTGTTATTGCAGATGAAAAGGGAAATGTGTTAGCTTCTAGCGAAGCAGGTTCTTCGAATTATCATGTTGTTGGGAAAACAGCAGCTATCCGAACTTTAAAAACGGTTATAAGGAATGCAATTAACTCTTTAAATGTTAAGAGTAATATTTTTGATATTGGTATATTTGCTTTAGCGGGTATCGATACAGAAGCAGATCAAATCAATGTTGCAAAAATTGTCAAAGAAGTTCTTGTTGCACTAAATATCCACTTTAATAAACTTATCGTAGAAAATGATGCATTATCGGTACTATTTGGTATGACGAAAGGTGATCCAGGGGCTATTCTAATTGCTGGGACAGGAGCTATTGCCTTTGCATATGATGGAGGGAACAATCCCGTTCGAGGTGGGGGTTGGGGACACAAAGTAGGCGATGAAGGTAGTGGTTATTGGATTGGAAAAGAAGCTATTCGTGCAATTTTAAAATCGTACGATGGTAGAGGATCTGATACAGTGCTCTCAAAAAATGTTTTACAACATCTTGATCTTAAAAATGATAAAGAGCTATACAATTGGGTATATAGCGAGGAACGTTCGATTCATCATATTGCAGCCTTAGCTGTTTTTGTAGCCAAGGCAGCACGAGATGGTGATCATGTCAGTAAATCCATCATCGAATGTGCAATTGATGAGTTATTTTTATTAATAGATTCTACTGTTCGAAAAGCAGGAATTAGTGATAGATCGTTTAAGTTGTTATTTTTAGGCGGAATTTTACAAAATAATCACTATGTAAGAAGTCGTTTAACTGATTTGGTAAGCAGAGAGATACCACAGGCAGAAATTATAGCAAACAAGAAAAAACCTATAGAATTTATTATCGAAAGGGGATTGATGGGTTTAAGATAAAAGGAGATAATTTATATATTTTATGAGAGATAACACCATGGTAAGTATTTATTATCATGGTGTCTATTTTATGTTAAAAGCTAGTAAAGATGGGAGCAAGAATTCAAAATTGAGTCTACTTACCAGATAAAAAGAAAATGAATGATACTATTTTAGTTATTGAATGATTTATCTATACAATTCTTGTTTAAAGGAGCAATAAATTAGTATTTAATCCAGTATATTTTTGAAAATCTACTTCAATATTTAACAAATATGTTACTAAAAATTTTTTCATTAAAGATATTGGTGCTAATTGTTAATTTTTATGAGTATAAACTTCTCGATCAAGGGAGAATTCAAGCGATTAAAAAAATCATCAGTCGTTACACATAGGTATTTTTGTTTGAAATTTATGATTGTGGATGTAGGAATGTCTTACTATAAAGATGGGATGGGGACAACAATCGATTTTGTTCCCATCCTTTTGCTTTTTTATAATAATATGATTTATTTATAATATTGCTATCAATAAAGCGTAAATCGTGTTTTAATGCTTATAAGAGTCTTTCATATAATATATGAGATAATAAATAGTGTGAAATAAAAAAGAGAGTGTAAAATATTTTGTGTAAATAGATTTGAGTACTCAATTTCATAGAAAAAGGAAGACCCTTTCAGTAGAATAAAGTTAGCCTACTAAATTCACAGAAAAGAGGTCTTCCCTATGAATCATCTTACTACAGATTTAATCGAAGCACTAGCACAAAAACAAGATATCGAAGAAGTTTTTCGTCACCATTTGGAAACAGCTATCAATCAGCTGTTGAAACATGAATTAACTGTCTTTTTAGATTATGAGCCTTATGATCGAGAAGGTTTTCATTCCGGCAATTCTCGTAATGGCTACTACGATCGTACGTTTAAAACCGAATACGGAGAACTACATCTTCGTATCCCTAGAGACCGTAATGGCGAGTTTCA
>DATGTS010000049.1:0-36078 GCA_035301745.1 Candidatus Avamphibacillus sp. | reverse complement strand
AATCTTTTCTTTACTTCTTGAGTTGATGATAAATAGGCTATATCCTTAAGTACTATTTTTTGCATTGAATTTAAGATAAGTTTCTTCTTCATACGCAGATAAACAAGGTCCTTCATAGCCAAAACTCCTTATAAAAATAATTGGTGGTGTTAGTATCTGCAAAAAGCATATTTTTATGATGAAAGAAAGAAGAAAAGCTAAAAGGCAAAAAAATCATCACAATGTAGTGATGATTTTTAAATTTCTATTTTCATTTTCATTTCTGATAAGATTTTCTTTTCCAGTCGTGATACTTGTACTTGGGAAATTCCCAGCCTTTCTGCAACTTCTGTTTGCGTTTTATCTTTATAATATCTCAAAAACAAAATAAGACGTTCTCGTTCTTCCAAAGTTTGCATCGCCTCTTGCAATGTTAATTTATTAAACCAACCCGTATCCTTATTTGGTATTTGGTCTAGCAATGTAATAGGATCTCCATCATTCTCAAACACAGTTTGATGTATAGATTGTGGTTGTTTTACGGCTTCCTGGGCATGTACAATCTCTTCTACCGGTACATTGAGATCATTGGCAATTTCATTTACAGTTGGTGAACGTCCCAACTTTTTCGTAAGTTCATCTTTCTTTTTTCGTATTTTATTTCCCATTTCTTTCAATGAACGACTAACCTTGACACTGCCGTCATCACGTACGAAGCGCTGGATTTCACCAATTATCATTGGTACAGCATAAGTCGAAAAACGTACATCAAAAGTTAAATCAAATTTATCAATTGCTTTTATTAAGCCAATACTTCCAATTTGAAATAAGTCATCGGGATCATATCCACGATTTAAAAAACGTTGTACAACAGACCATACTAACCGTACATTTCTCTCAACGAGCAGGTCCCTTGCTCCTTTATCTCCTTGTTGACTTCTTTTAATATACTCTTTTACTTGCTTATCAGTTAAGGTTTTCTTCTGATTACTTCTTTCTTGATCATGCTTTGTATTTAAAGTCATGTTTATTTACATACCGTTTTACTTGTTGTTAATTGTTTAGTCATGTGAACGATGGTACCTTCTCCTGCATTAGAAATAACCTCAACTGAATCCATAAAGTTTTCAATAATAGTAAAACCCATTCCTGATCTTTCTAATTCCGGCTTTGAGGTATATAACGGTTCTCTGGCCTGGTCTATGTCCCCTATCCCAATTCCACGATCCTTGATCGTCAGTTCTATTTCATTATCATGTATCATGCAAGTGAGGTATATTTTATGAGTTGGTTCGTTATTATAGCCATGTATGATGGCATTCGTTACAGCCTCAGACACAACAGTTTTTATTTCTGTTAATTCTTCCATTGTAGGATCTAGTTGTGCAATAAAAGCCCCCACCGTTACTCTCGCAAAAGACTCATTCTCACTAATACTAGAAAATTCAATACTCATTTCATTATTCATGAAGCCACCCCCAAAGATTCTAATGCAAATTCTTCATTTTCCTCCAAGCGAACTATTTTAAATAATCCCGACATTTCAAACAAACGTTTGATTGAAGGTGAAATGGAGCATACGACCATTTCACCTCCTAGTTGCAGTGTTTCTTTATACCTTCCTAAAATAACACCTAATCCAGAGCTATCCATAAAGGACATTTCGCCTAAATTGACAATAACATGTTTTATAGGGCTTTGATACATCATTTGTTTCCATTTATCTCTAAGTAGTTCAGCTTCATGGTGATCCAGCTCACCTGCTAGGCGAATGATTAATACATTTTGCCTTACTTCAAATGTATAGTTTAATCCCATTACATTTCCTCCTTTTATTCTTTCCTAGTACTCCATTCTAGAAAGGGTTGAGGAAATCCTGCTATAAGACAAAACTAGAAATAAATCAACATAAGATTTAATCATTAATTAAATTTCGATATTTTTTGCATGGAACGCTTTAATAATTTAAAGTAAGAAGCTTTATCAATATCCTCATTTACAACTAATGGGGTTTCTGATAGTATTTCATCGTTGTTTTTAACTGTTAACACACCTACTTGTGTTCCTTTTTCAATTGGTAATTCAATATCTTTATTAATATGATAGGAAGTGTCAACGGCATCTATTGACTCGCCTTTTTTAAATAATACGCTAACAGATTGAGAAGTTACCACATCACTTATCTGATTTTTTGCTTTCAAAAACTCTAAATTTGTAATTGAATCTCCTTTTTCATATAATTTTTCTGTTTCATAGTGATTAAATGCATAATCAAGCATTTCAGTAA
Source organism: Candidatus Avamphibacillus sp. (assembly GCA_035301745.1). Classification (GTDB taxonomy): domain Bacteria; phylum Bacillota; class Bacilli; order Bacillales; family Amphibacillaceae; genus MSJ-26. The sequence goes on along the minus strand of DATGTS010000049.1, from coordinate 33,812 downwards.
TAGCTTTATTTCTCTCTTTCGGTGAGTCCGCTCCCATGACCACAGTAATCACTCGCATATTCTCTCTCTTGGCTGTAGCAGTTAAACAATATTTAGCCTCATTCGTAAAGCCTGTTTTCAAACCATCAACACCAGAGTAAAACTTAACTAACTTATTGGTGTTAACGAGCCAAAATTCATTTTCTTCTCCCTTTCTAAGATAATCCTCATAAATGGAAGTATATTTTGTTACTTCTTCATATTTCAAGAGTTCTTTTGCTATGACAGCCATATCGTGTGCAGTACTATAATGCTCTTTTGCTGGTAAACCTGATGAATTTTGAAATTTAGTGTTCTCAAGTCCAAGTTCTTTTACTTTTTCATTCATTTTTTTAACAAAAGCTTCTTCACTACCTGCAACTTTTTCTGCCATGGCAACACTTGCATCATTACCAGAAGCAACAGCTATACTTTTAACTAAATCTTCTATTGTTATTTCTTCTCCTGCTTCAAGGAATACTTGAGAACCGCCCATTGAAGCTGCATTTTCACTTACATGCACCTTCTCATCTAGCGTAAAACTTCCTTTATCCAATTCTTCCATAATAAGCAAAAGAGTCATAATTTTAGTCATACTTGCAGGGGGAAGTTTTTCATTCGCGTTTTTATCAAATAAAAGTTTCCCTGTATCTTGCTCCATTAAAATAGCCGATTTAGCCGCTTGAGCTAAGTCTTTTACTTCATTTTTTGATTCCTCCCCAAACACGTAGGTATTTGGTACAAAAATCAGTAATACAATACTAAGTAGCAAAGCGAATTTTTTCATCTTTCTACCTCCAGCAGTCAATATAGATATAGGTTTGCCATTTTTTAATTTTTTTATAACAAAAAGGCACACAAATTTTGTGTGCCTTTTTGTTATACAGCTATTAAATAAAGTAGTTAATGAGAACATTTGATCCATCTGTATTTATTCTGTAATGGTTTCATATATTAAAGTGGGTTTTGTTACTGGTTCATTACTAATATTAATACATTGATAAAGTTTTTCTTTAACTTCTTGTATATCTTGCCGGTTGGAATAAATAGTAAGTAACGATTCTCCCTCTTCTACGTTATCTCCAATTTTTTTATGCAGAACTAAACCGACGGCTAGGTCAATTACAGAATCTTTTGTCGTCCTTCCAGCTCCAAGCATAGATGCTGCTAGCCCCACATCATCTGCAATAATATTTGAAATGGTCCCTGAACTCTTAGCTGGAAGCTCTATTTTATATTCGGATTGAGCAAGCTGCTCAGGATGATCTACAACACTTATGTCTCCGCCTTGGGATTCAAGCATTCGCTTAAAGAATTCAAATGCTCTCCCATTAGAAAGATTTTCATTCAATTTTTCTTTTGCTTCATCTATCGTTTTCGCCTTTCCACCAAGAACGACCATTTGGCTACCTAAAGCTAAACACAGCTCAGTTAAATCATCAGGTCCCTTTCCTTGTAATGTGTTGATTGCTTCCTTCACTTCAAGGGCATTACCGATAGCATTTCCAAGCGGTTGACTCATGTTTGATATAACAGCCATTGTATTTCTGCCAACTTGTTTTCCAATGGAAACCATGGCATGTGCTAATTTTTCAGCATCCTTTAGTTCTTTCATAAAAGCACCAGCACCTGTTTTAACATCTAAGACGATTGCATCTGCCCCAGAAGCAATCTTTTTACTCATAATCGAACTTGCTATAAGCGGGATTGAACTAACCGTAGCGGTAACATCTCTTAAGCTATATATTTTTTTATCCGCTGGTGTTAAATTTCCTGATTGTCCTACTACTGCTACTTTATTTTTATTGACAAGCTGAATAAATTCATTATTTTCTAATTCAACATGGAACCCTGGAATAGCTTCTAATTTATCTAACGTACCACCTGTATGGCCAAGACCACGGCCACTCATCTTGGCTACAGGAACACCTAAAGAAGCCACTAATGGAGCGAGAACTAAAGTTGTTGTATCACCAACTCCACCTGTAGAGTGTTTATCCACCTTAATACCTGAAATAGCTGAAAGATCGATTTCATCACCTGAATCAACCATTGCCATAGTCAATGATGCCCGTTCTTCTTCCGTCATTCCTTGTAGGTAAATGGCCATAAGTAAGGCACTTACCTGATAGTCAGGTATATCACCGTTCACATAACCATTAATGAAAAAATTAATCTCTTCTTCATTAAGAGTGAGTCCATCCCTTTTTTTCTCGATAATGTCATACATTCGCATGTTTTTTCATCCTTTATTATAATTTAAGATAGTGTATGAATGATCTTTTTTACAAATTTCAAAAAGTCTGCTCTTACTTTATCAGTAGTTTCGATAACCTCTTGGTGTGATAAAGGTTGATCTAAAATACCAGCTGCCATATTTGAGATGCAAGATATACCTAATACTCTCAGTCCAGCATGACAAGCAACAACAACTTCTGGAACAGTAGACATTCCTACTGCATCTCCACCCATTGTTCTTAACATATTAACTTCTGCTGGTGTTTCATAGATTGGCCCAGTGTTTGCTACATAAACTCCTTTTTGTATCGATAAATCAAGTTCTTTTGCACAGTGTTCAGCAAGTTTAATATATTCCTTATCATACGCATTTGACATATCTGGGAACCTCGTACCCAAATCCTCGTTGTTAGGACCAATGAGTGGATTTGTACCCATATTGTTAATATGATCTTTAATAAGCATCAGGTCTCCAGGTTGAAAATCTTTATTAATACCACCTGCCGCATTTGTTACAATGATGGACTTAATTCCAAGATCCTTCATCACGCGAATCGGAAAAGTAACTTGCTGCATGGAATACCCTTCATAATAATGAAATCTTCCCTGCATCGCGATCACTTGTTTCCCCTCAAGTATTCCAATCACAAGCTGTCCTTTATGCCCTGCAACGGTTGATTTTGGAAAATGAGGTATTTCCTCATAAGGAATTATTATCTGATTCTCAATTTCATCTCCTAATACACCCAGCCCTGAGCCTAAGATTAACCCTAGGCTTGGAGTTGAAGATATTTTCTTTTTGATATAGTCGCTTGCTTCATAAATAGTATTATTTTTGATCAATACATTTCCCTCCCAGCTAAATTATTTAACATCGCCTAAAAAGCTTGTACCATATTCAGGCATTTTAATATTAAAATTCTCACTAATTGTCGCACCTATATCAGCAAATGTTTTTCTAATCGGAAGTTCTTGCGCTTTATTAATTTTATTATGATACACAAGGAGAGGTACGTATTCTCTTGTATGATCTGTACCATGATGCACGGGATCATTTCCATGGTCTGCTGTAATAATAAGCAAGTCATCATCTTTTAATTCAGCGAATACTTCAGGGAGTCTTGCGTCATAGGCCTCTAAAGCTTTCCCGTAACCTAAGGGATCTCGTCTGTGTCCATATTTTGCATCGAAATCAACTAAATTCAAAAAACTAATTCCTGTAAAATCTTCTTTCATAGACTCAACAAGTTTCGTCATTCCATCTTCATTATCAACGGTACGAATTGCTTCTGTAACACCTTCGCCATCGTAAATGTCAGAAATTTTTCCCAGGGCGATAACATCATAACCAGCATCTTTTAATTCATTCATTACAGTGCGTCCAAATGGTTTTAATGCATAATCATGTCGATTTGATGTACGCTCAAAATTGCCTGGTTGGCCTATAAATGGACGGGCAATGACACGTCCTACCATATATTTTTCATCTAACGTTAGTTCGCGCGCAATTTCACAAATGCGATATTGCTCTTCTATAGGTATAATCTCTTCATGAGCAGCTATTTGTAAAACGGAGTCAGCTGAAGTATAGACAATCAATGCTCCAGTTTCCATATGCTCTTCCCCTAGCTCTTCAATAATCACAGTACCTGAGGCGGGTTTATTACCTATAACTTGCCTGCCGGTCCTCTCTTCCAGTGCTTGAATTAACTCAGGAGGAAATCCGTCTGGAAATGTTTTAAAAGGTTTTTGAATATTTAACCCCATAATTTCCCAGTGTCCTGTCATTGTATCTTTCCCATTAGATGCTTCTTGCATTTTTGTATAATAGGCTTTCGGATTGTCTACTTTTTCTATTCCTTTGATTTGTCTAATATTACTTAAACCTAACTTGCCCATATTAGGCATATTAAGCCCTTTCATTTCTTTAGCAATATGTCCTAATGTATCTGCACCTTTATCATTGAATTCTGCTGCATCTGGTGCCTCGCCAATTCCTACTGAATCCATAACTACTAAAAATACGCGTTTAAAATTAGTCATCTTATTCCCTCCTAAGTTAGTTATATTCCCTATTTTTTTATTTCTATGTTTATTTTACTATGTTGTAGGATGTCAGACAACTAAGAACAAAAGTGCAGGACAGTCTTTAAATGACATATAAGACTATCTCTAAATGACCATTACTTATCTCAGTTACCTCTATTCACGCCACTTCCTGTTGTTCAATTATGAACTTTTTATGTTTTTGAGTCTTCTAAACAGCTATGCTCTAGGATGATATTGCTGATAAACATCTTTAAGTCTTGCCTTATTTACATGAGTATATATTTGTGTTGTAGAAATATCTGCATGTCCCAGCATTTCTTGTACCGCCCTTAAATCAGCACCATTTTCAAGTAAATGGGTTGCAAAAGAGTGACGTAACATATGTGGGGTAATATTTTTCGTAATGTTCGCTTCACTTGCCACCGATTTTAGTATTTTCCAAAATCCTTGTCGTGATAAAGGTCTTCCGTGTTGATTTAAAAACAAGGCCTGGATACCTGCTTGATTTTTTAACAATATAGACCTTGAATGATGTATATAATCTTCCAGTGCCTCTTTTGCAACATCTCCTAACGGAACAATTCTCTCTTTTGATCCCTTCCCCATACATCGTACAAATCCCATCATTAGATGCAGATCGCTTACTTCTAATGAAATCAATTCGCTTACACGCAAACCGGTTGCATAGATCAACTCAAACATCGCTTTATTTCTAACATCGAGTGGAGTTTCAATATTTATGTTAAGCAATCTATCAACCTCTTCGGACGATAACACATTTGGCAATTTTCTTTCTTTTTTTGGTGATTCAATATGTAAACTTGCATCATGTTCCACTATGTTTTCACGAATAAGGAATTTATGAAATAGCCTAATGGATGATAAGTGTCGCGCAATGGTTGCAGAGGACTTCCCACTATCTTTTAAATGAAAAAGAAAACGGATAAGATCATTTCTTACGACATCATTCCATGATGTTTTTTTCATACTTTCATGTACGTACTCGTAATAAAATCTTAAATCTCGTTTGTAAGATTTCAATGTATTCTCTGATAAACCACGTTCAATTTGTAAATAATGGAAGAAGTCTTGAAGTGTATCTTTCAATTCAACCATCACTCCCCTAATCTAAAAAATAGATTTAATCGATCTATGAAGCTCTTTTCCTCATTAAAAACTTTAACAGCTGGCCCTTCTGGAGGATCATAACGATGAAATTGTTCGTATTCCGAATGCATCATCCTTAATCCATAATAAAACACAAAGGTGCAAGCAATAAAAATAATAAAAACTTTTATCATATCCCATAACACTTTACTCATCTAGGATTCACCTCTTCAATAACACCCTCTATTAGTAAAAGATATGCCAAAATAGAAGAGGTTTATACATATAAAGTGAAACTTCTAACCTAAAAACAAAATTTGCCCTTCTTCAAATGAAAAAAGGCAACCTTGACTTGTTTATGGGGTTGTTTTAACTGCAGTTTCTTGACATTGTTTACACAATCCATGAAAAGTTAAACGGTGATCTTTAACTTGGAATCCCCAGTCTGTTTCAATGATTTTTTCAACATCTTCAAGTAAATCTTCAACAATTTCTTCCACAGAACCGCATTCTATGCATACAAGATGATGATGGAAGTGTTCTGCTCCCTCTTTCCTGAGGTCGTAACGAGAAACACCATCCCCAAAATTGATTTTATCAACTATTTTTAATTCAGATAATAGTTCCAGGGTGCGGTACACAGTGGCTAACCCTATTTCAGGTGCTTTTTCTTTTACTAACAAATAAATTTCTTCGGCACTTAAATGATCTTCTTCACGTTCCAGTAAGACTTTAACAGTCGCTGCTCTTTGTGGAGTTAGCTTGTAACTTTGTGCATGGAGTTGCTTTTTTATTCGGTCAATTCGATGTTCCATGGCAAGTTCCCTCCCTCATATCCCATCTTCATTATATGCACACTTAATTCAAGTGTCAAAATAAATCAGGTATTTTTTTAATTTATAATAATTATTATTTGGGATTCAAATTAATTTATAATCATTATTATATAGTATATACTGTATTTTACAAGGGAAAGGGTGTTTTATTAAATCCAACTTCAGCCTTCAGACGATGAAAAAGACATGATTAATGACTCCATTGCCCCACTTGCCACATATGCTTCAAGTGCTGAAGCAATAAAAGATACAACAATTAATAGTGAAAAAGCAATTAAATATTGTGCTAGGGGTTGAATAATTGGTTGAGAAACTTTTCGAGTAAATAATTTTCCTAAAAGCGTTAATGAGAAAATCATCGCCAGACTTCCCGCAATTATATAAACAGGTATTACAGCAATATTTTGGGGCGCGATAGAAAAAGCAGCTATTAAAAAGCCTTTCGTCCCTATTTGATTCACTAAAAACCCGACAGAAAATCCAACAACTAATCCTTTTAAAAATAACAGCACCCAGACTATCGGAAGACCGATAACAGAAAGGCCCAAGATTAACAATAGTAATAAATACTTCACATGATAGAAAAAACTGCTTTTGAGAATATCTCCTTTGTCAATATAACTTCCTTCAGCAACCTGCCCAAAGAAGCGTTCTAAATAAAAAAACAAATCTTGCTTTTGTATAAAGTTCATACTATTTACAAGAACAGCACCAAAGATAATACCTGTTAAAAATAAAATAATCATAAAAATATAAACGGTCATATGTTCTTTAAGATGATTAACTATTAAATTTCTTTTGCTATACATTTGGGAATCCTCCATTCAACTCAACTAGAGCAATTTCAGCTTATAGTTAAAACTATGAAGAACTCCACAAAAAAATACCAAAAAATCTAGTTTAAAATATTAATATATCTCGCCCACCTATTCTAAACTCCCGTATTTACCGCCTCCACCTGCTTTTATTGCCATTTTTCCTTCTCGGTTTTGGATAATAGATGTTGCTAGTTTTTCCGAAACAACCTCTTTTAATCTAGTATAAGAAACATGATGAATAATATTCATTTCGGTATGGAAAGCATTTAATAGTTTCTCAAATGTTTTTGGCCCTAGCTTCGGCAAGTACTCGAGTGGAACTTGGTAGATGTAAGGCGGACGCTCTCTCGTTACACCCGTCACATCAGCCAATTCCTGAATTCGATCGAACACACCTTTAATTATTTTTTTTGAGCCACAATTAGAACAGATTTTATCATTGAGGGAAAGATCCTTCATACATTTGCTACAAACCGTTGTATGATATTTACCTAATTGAGGATTCATTCCGAAGTTTTTACTAATTTTCCTGCCTTTTACTTGGTGAAGTGCATAATAGAATTCCTGGAAAGATGGTTCTTCCATTATTATTTGTTGATATTCACGACCAATCTTTGGCAGTGAGTGTGCATCTGAGTTGGAAACAAACGTGTAATCATGCAATTCTTTTATTTGGTCAGCCATTTGTGTATCTGAACTCAGTCCAAGTTCAATTCCGTCTATTAAATCAGGGTCGAAAACCTCTCTTAAGGATGCTCTAACCCCTTTTCCATAGAGACTTTTAAACGGAGTAAATACATGGGCAGGAATAAAAATACCTGAAAGTTCTTTTACCTTATACTGGAGTTCTTTTGCTGTTCCATAATAACGTTGAGAGCTCAATGTTATATTTTTCATTTTTGTTGTGAGCCATTCAGAGAACCGTTCCATTTTGATTAAAGTAGGAAAATAACATAGCACATGTAGCGGTCCTTGGCAATTGTCGTCATAAACCTCTATTTCAGAACCTAGTAACACTGTTACATCCTCATAGCGAATACCACCACCTTCAAGTTCATATGCCTCTTTCGCCTCAATTAGCTGCTTCAATTCCTGTTGTACAGCCGGAGCCTGGCTATCAATAACTCCCACCATCTGAATTCCTTTACGGTGACTTGATTCTTTTAGTATATTCGTTAATGTCAATGTTTTTGCTGCTGTTATTTTAACAGGTCGATCATATATGTCCCGTCCGATATGAATATGCATATCGGCGAAATATGGTTTTAAGTTGTCTTTAAATTTGATTGATGGATCAGCTAGCGATTTATTATTCAATTTATATCTCCTTTTTTTAAAACTTTTTAGTTCTAATACCTAAAAAATTATATATCTTTTACTACCTTATGAAATTAAAAGCTCCACTACTTCGTCTTTAAAATGAATCATTTTAGTTATGCCCTATTTAAACCCTTCATTTCCAACATTTCCAAATAAAGAAGAGCATAATCTGTTTTAGCATCATGAATCCGCTGTTCTTTCTTATATTGCTTGGCTTCACTTAATGTTAGTTCGACCACTTCCACAAATTCATCCTCATCTCCTGCTACTAGTTGTTCTAACTTTTCCAAGTCGTTCGTGTAGTAGACTTGCATCAATTCATCTGCAAAACCCGGAGAAGTATAAAATGAAGTAACATAAGACAGATTGTTCGTCGTATAGCCCGTTTCCTCTTCCAATTCTCGAACTGCCGTTATTTCTGGTTTCTCCCCCTTTTCAAGTTTTCCTGCAGGTATTTCTAAAATTGTTTTTTCCAGTGGTTTACGGTATTGTTCCACGAATACTATCTTATTTTCCTTTGTGACAGGAATAATTGCGACAGCTCCTGGATGTTTAATTAACTCTCGTTTCGCTGTTTTGCCATTTGGCAAAGTAACGTCATCGACTTGTAAATTGACCACTTTTCCTTGATATATTTTTTTTGTATCAATTGTTTTCTCTTCAAATTTATGCATTTATAAACACCTCTGAAATTTTTATTTTAAGGGGCAGTAACATCCCCACTAAATGAAGTTTCATTTTTATTATCTAACGATAAAACTACTGAGCATAATGTCCTCCGACGAGCTTTGTACGCTTTAGGGCTGTTCCTGCAGATGTAAAAGAAACAGCCCTTAAAAGTGTGTCCTGACCGTATTTATCTCGAACAGCATCCATGGTATAACCAAGTTTTCGCTCACGAATTCTATTTTCTTGAAATAATTGTAATTGTACTGCTTGATCCTCACATATATTACTTAACGTGACGGAAATTTTCCGGATAGTTTTATGTGCATAAAATTTCTTAAATAAATGCATACATGTATGATAAATTTCCATTGTTATATTTGTCGGTGTCTCTATCGTAAAAGAGCGATAAAATCCTCCGCCACCTTCTGTTTCACTATACCCTATTCCAAGGCTAATCGTTTTTCCTGCTTTTTGATTAGAACGAGCTCTTTTTCCAACTTCTTCACACATTTCTAGAATAACATAACTAACGTCCCGTGGGTCATGATAGTCTTTAAGCAGAATTTGACTTTTTCCAAAACTAATTTGCCCGTTTAAAATGGGAGCACCTAATTCTGATAAATCAATACCATTCGCATGATAAAACAATTGATTTCCCATAATTCCAAAGGTTTTTTGCAATCGTTTTAAGGAATAATTAGCAAGCTCGCCAATCGTTGAAATCCCCATTCTATTTAGGCGTTTTTCGAGCCGATGTCCAATTCCCCACATTTGTGATAAAGGAGACAGTGGCCATAATTTTTTTGGTATGTCCTCATATGTCCAACGAGCTATTTTACGCTTTTTAGCTTCTAAATCGAGACATAGCTTTGCCATCAGCATATTAGGACCAATTCCAATAGCAGCCGTTAATCCAAACGTTTCTTGTATTTCTTGCAAAATTAAGGTTGCAACCCTCTCCGCATTACCCCAAAGTTTGTTTGTACCATCAATCTCCAAAAAACTTTCATCGACGCTATACGTATGGATTGCTTCTTTAGGGACATATTTATTAAATAAACGGCTAATTTCAGTGGAAACTTGTAAATACAAATTCATTTGAGCGGATACGATAGTAATATTTTCATGTTCAGGTATTTCAAAAAGACGGCTCCCTGTACGAATTCCAAATTCTTGTTTCAATGCAGGGGTTGCAGCTAACACCACGCTTCCCCTACGATTTAAATCCGCAACGACAGCAAGTTTAGCTGTAAGTGGATCTAATTCCTCAGCAAGTGCTGCACAGCTCGCATAAAAACTCTTCATATCTACACATAAGATATTTCGCTTAGGAAAGACACTATAGTCAATGGAGGGATTCATTTATAAACACCTTTCTTAATTTCTTATTATAATCCATCATAAGCGAATGTGTGTTCGTTTATCAAGTTTTATTTTTTTCCAGTTTGAAAAAAGAGCTGCGATAACAGCTCCCTTTCATTCCTTATATTTTGTCACATAATATGAAAAAACATTATCATTTATTTCTTTAGCTACCAATCCCTTTGCCTCGAGATAATCAAGTTGTCCAATTGTTTCCGACATCGTTAAATCGAGTTGGGATTGATATTTTTTCGGGAATAATTTTTGACAGACTTGAAAAGGAGTTAATGTTTTATGTTCTAATAAGGTAAGTACTTTATTTGCCCGTTTTTCCTGTTTTGCTAATCGAGACTGAATTAATTCATCAATATTTGTGACTAATTCCCCGTGTCCTGGTAAAACAACCTCAATTCCAAGGGACAAACATTTCTCTAGATTAGCACGATATTGAAGCAAAGGTCTTGGCCTATTATTTTCTCCCATCTTTGGAGGCTCAAGTAATGGATTAGATGAAATATGCTGCAAAACATGATCACCGCCTATAAAAGTCCCATCACTTGCTCTTAAAAATGATAAATGGCTCTGAGCATGACCTTTCGTCTCTATCACCTGCCATTCTTCATGCCCTGGCAAAGTGTCCCCTTCGCAAAGGGTAGCAGTTAATTCACCATCTCCACCCAAAGTAAACATCTTTTGCAACTGTTCGATTATAAAATAAAATTCCTCAGGAACTCCACAATTAGCAAAAAACTTCTTAAAAAAGTTCACATAGTATTGAAAAAATGCCTTGTCTTTTGTTAACCATGAATGTAAGTTTTCATGTGCTACAATATGCTCCACCCGGGGAAACTCATCCACAAGGCCAATATGGTCCACATGATGATGCGTTAAAATAATTTGCTCAATATCATGAGGGTAATATCCGATTTCACGTAACTGTGTATTTAAGGCTTCCCAGGCTTCTTTTGTTTTTACACCTGTATCGACAAGTGATAATGTATCGCCTTTCAGTAAATAAACATGGGCATCTCCTACTGCATATGGTGTAGGAATTGTAATTTGATTAACTGTTTTATCCAAAACCTTCACAATAAATCCTCTCCAAACATAATGAATGATCATTCATTTATTTCTTTCAGTTTAAACCTTTTCTAAAATAAAGTCACGTATGAGACTAAAAATTGGCTATAGAGGTATTATCTTACTAGGCTGGGACATAATCGTTTATTTAAAAGATAAACATTTGAGTTTAACTATTGAATTGAAAAATAATAAAATAGAATATAACCATATCGAAAACATGAAATGCTTAAATCCTTTCAAGTGCTCTATTCTGTCAAAATAAGACGAAACTTGATACCACACGTTAAAAGTCTTAGGGTTAAATAAACACTCATTACTTAAATTACATCTTATCAAACAGTCTAAACAAGAAAAAAATTCAATTCGTGTGTATACTGTAAATAAAGCAAGGCACATGCTGAAATATATAAAATATCGCTGTCCGGAATCATTACCGAGGTTCCGTATAAAAGGAAACCATTCAAGCCTTTAAAGAGGTAGCAAGGCGGGCAAGTGAATCAGATTTTGATATTAAGTTACGCGGCACTCAGAAACAAGGTAACACACTGGAAGACTTCTTTTATTATGCGAAGCAGATGAAACAACAAGGAGTCGACTTAAGAGATTGTAGTTCGGGTGGTGTTGTTCCCGCGTCAATATAAATATATCCAGGCTGAAGAAATTTTACAAAACGAACGGGCAATTTAATCTTTCTTGGAAGAGCCTTATTAAGAAATCCCTACTGGCCGAAAGCTACTGCAGATGAGCTAGGAGTTACTCCTGAGTCCATCCCTCAAAATAAAAGAGGCTGGAAATAAGGTATAGAAGAATGGAGGTTTAATTTTTCATGGAGCTAATTTTCTTGGGAACGGGTGCAGGAATCCCATCAAAAGAACGAAATGTTTCATCCATCGCGCTATCCATCTTACATGAAGTCAATAACATTTGGTTATTTGATTGTGGTGAAGCGACTCAACATCAAATTTTACACACATCGATTAAACCGAGAAAAATAAATAAAATTTTTATTACTCACTTACACGGCGATCACCTTTATGGTTTGCCAGGCTTACTTAGCAGTCGATCTTTTCAAGGCGGAGATAATCTTCTAACTGTTTATGGACCCAAAGGCATTAGACAGTTTATCGAAGTAAGTCTAAAAACTAGTGGTACTCATTTAACTTATCCGTTGGAGATCGTTGAATTGTCAAGTGGAAAAGTATTTGCAGATGACCAGTTTGAAGTATATTGCAGGGAGCTTGAACACGGGCTTCCTAGTTTCGGCTTTAGAATTCAAGAGAAAGAACAAATTGGACAATTAAAAGTAGAGAAATTAAAAAAAACGGGAATCCCCCCCGGTCCTATATACCAGCAAATTAAGGAAAATAAAATAACGAAATTGCCAAGCGGAAAAATACTCAAACGTCAGGATTTTATCGGGCCAAATAAACAAGGCAGAAGCCTTTCAATTCTTGGGGATACCCGATCAACAGAAAAAAATAGCAATTTTGTACAAGACTCCGATATCCTGATTCATGAAGCAACCTTCGAACATTCGGCAGAAGATCTTGCCTATAAATATTTTCATTCCACAACGACACAAGCGGCACAGTTGGCAAAAGAAAATAATGTAAAAAAATTAATACTTACCCATATTTCATCACGTTATCAAAAAGAAGATCTACCACGACTTTTAGAGGAAGCCCGAAGTATTTTTCCAAATACAGAGATGGCAAATGATTTTTATCGTTATAATGTGAAGCATAAAAGGTAAAGGTGGATTGAATATGAAAGAGATAAAATCAATTGTTAAAAAGCAAAAAGAATTCTTTTTTAACCATACATTTGATTATGATTTTCGCATCAATCAATTAAATTCACTAAAAAAAATGCTGGAAAATAATGAAGAGGAAATTTATCAAGCTCTGCGAAAAGATTTAAATAAATCCCCTTTTGAAACATTAACAACGGAATTAGGAGTGCTTTATGGGGAAATTGATGTCGCAAAAAAGAATTTAAAAGAATGGATGAAACCTAAAAAAGTGAGAACTCCAATCACTCATAAAGGAACGAAGAGCTATATTTATAAAGAAGCTTACGGGGTGACTTTAATTATTTCCGCATGGAACTATCCGATTCAACTTTCGATCGCACCGCTTATCGGTGCGATAGCAGCTGGCAATACAGCTGTTATAAAACCATCAGAATTTGCTGCAAACACTTCATCACTGCTCGCATCCATGTTCAGAGAGACGTTTTCACATGAATATATAGCAGTCATTGAAGGAGAAGTAAAAGTTAGTCAAGCCTTGCTGGAACAACCTTTTGATTATATCTTTTTCACTGGAAGCTCAAAAATAGGAAAAATTATTATGGAGAAAGCGAGTCAAAACTTGATTCCTATTGCGTGGGGAAAATTCACCAATGCAGGACAAACATGCGTAGCACCAGATTATGTATACGTTCATCATAAAGTAAAAAATAAATTTATGAGAGCTCTTATTAAGCAAATTAAAAGTCTCTATGGTAAAAAACCTTTAAATAATAAAGATTACGTTCAAATGATTCATCAAGCACATTTTGAACGTATCGAGAGCTTTCTTAAAGAGGGAAAGATTATTTATGGTGGCAATGTAGATAAAGAAAAGTTACTAATAGAGCCAACCCTTCTTAACAATATTACTTGGAACGATTCTGTAATGCAGGAAGAGATTTTCGGGCCAGTTTTACCGATTCTCACCTATGAAAGCTTAGATAATCTTCTCCTAAAAATGCAGCGATTTGAAAAACCTCTTGTACTTTACTATTTTGGAGAAAATGAATCAGACCAGGAGAAAGTAGTGAACAATATTTCTTTTGGTGGAGGCTCTATTAACGATACATTATACCATTTAGCAAATCCTCATCTTCCTTTTGGCGGCGTTGGAAGCAGTGGAATGGGAGCTTATCATGGAAAATATAGTTTCGATACTTTTTCCCATGAGAAAGCAGTAATGAAGCAAACTACCAAATTTGATATGCCCTTTCGTTATCCAGGTAGCAAACTTGCGCATTCTATTGTCAAAAAAGTAATGGGCTAAACCCTATACATTGGTCTTATAAGAAAACTCACTCATTTTTAAGAAGCATATCTACTTCCAAGTCTTCACCTTATTATAAAAAATGAGTGAGGACTAATTTTTATAGTCATCTAAAAAGTCCTTTTGGAAACTTGTGCGTGGTTGATGCATATTTTCAGTTTTATGTGTTTTGAAAATATCCTTTCCGTATTTATTAGAAAGCTTCTCCATCGCTTGATAAAGCTTTTCTTTACTAGCTTCTTTTTCATAAGTAAATAAGTCAAGCTGCTTTCCAATATGTTTCTTTTCTTCAATATCTTGAACAGTAATACCCAATAGTCGAATTGGTTCCGTATTCCAATGCAGTTGCCACAGTTCATTAGCCACCTCTAAAATTTCTTCTTTTTTATCAATGAATAAATGCAGCTTTTTACTTCGTGTAACCGTTTTTCGATCATGATACCGAATCATTAGCTGAATGCTTTTTCCCGCTGCTCCCTTACGTTTTAATCGTGCTTCAACGTTTCCAGCTAAAACATGCATAAGATGCCTGATTTCTGTTTCATTTGTTGTGTCTTTTGAGAGTGTTTGTGAACTTCCTATACTTTTAAAGTCGTGAACAGATTCAGGATCCACTTCTCTTAAATCTATTCCATTTGCACGATTTTTAAGTCGTTCACCATTAATTCCAAGTACTTGTTTTAAAACATACACATCTTTCCTTGCAAGGTCCCCGATTGTCTTAATATTTAATGTGTTAAGTTTGTCTTTGGTTTTCTCTCCTACCCCGTGCATCTCTTCTATGGGAAGAGGCCATAACTTTTGCGGCATATCCCTTTTTCTCAAAATAGTAAGTCCCATTGGCTTCTTCATATCTGAAGCCATTTTAGCAAGAAACTTATTTGGGGCTATTCCGATACTACAAGGCAAATCAAGGTTGGATTTCAACTGTTTTTGTATATACTGAGCAATTTCCACTGGATTTTCATGCTCTACATCGGTCACATCCATATACCCTTCATCAATAGAAACAGGTTCGATGATGGGTGTAACCTCTGAAAGAAATGTAAAAATTTCTTTAGATGCCTGACGATAACGTTCAAAGTTAGGACGCATAACAGTGAGCTCAGGGCATAATTTTCTGGCTTGCCATAACTGCATCGTTGTTTTAATCCCTTTCGCTCTCGCTTCATAACTACTTGTGACAATAATACCTTTACGTTCTTCAGGATTCCCGGCGATGGCAAGGGGTCTCCCCTTTAATTCCGGATTATAAGCCATTTCTACTGAAGCATAAAAACAATTCATATCAATGTGAAAAATGACTCTTCCTTTACGTTTGTTAGATTGTTTTAAAAGCATATGCTTACCGCCCTTTTTCGAATGGTTGTTCGCTTTATTATTATAGCATTAATTTAAAATCTCTTTAAGGAAACAGCTTAAAATAAACCTATACATAGAAATTCATTATAAAAAAAGGAATCCTGAGGTTAGGATCCCTTTTTTTATGGATTAATTTGAAGCTGCTTCGTTAATAATCGATGTTACTAGTTCAGCTATTTTCACCAATTCATTGGTTGCAATACGCTCATTTGTCGTATGAATTTCTTCATAACCAACAGCTAGATTTACTGTTGGAATACCTAACCCAGCAATAACGTTCGCATCACTTCCTCCACCGCTTCTTAATAACTTACTGTCTCTTCCAATTGCTTTAGCGGCTCTTCTGGCAATTTCTACAACCTCGTCGCCTTCTTTTTGATTAATACCAGGATACATAATTTCAATTTCTACATCCGCTTCTCCACCATGTTCTTTGGCGGTATATTCAAAAGCCTCTTTCATTTTTGCTACTTGCTTTTCCATTTTTTCCTCAACTAAAGACCTTGCCTCCGCTAAAACTTCCACATAATCACAAACAATATTTGTTTGCTCGCCTCCTTCGAAACGACCAATATTCGCTGTTGTTTCTTCATCAATGCGTCCGAGGGGCATTTTAGAAATTGCTTTAGCTGCAAGTGTAATCGCAGAAACTCCATTTTCAGGTGCTACACCAGCATGGGCCGTCTTTCCTTTTATTTTCGCGAATATTTTCGCCTGTGTAGGGGCTGAGATAATAATGTCCCCAACATCTCCATTACTGTCAATCGCATAGCCGTAAGATGCTTTAAGTAAAGATTTATCAAGTGCTTTTGCTCCAACGAGACCAGATTCTTCGCCAACTGTAATTATAAATTGAATATCACCATGTTTGATATCTTTTTCTTGTAAAGTACGGATCGCTTCAAAGATAGCTGCAAGGCCTGCCTTATCATCTGCACCTAGAATGGTTGTACCATCTGATACAATATACCCATCCTTAATCGATGGTTTAATACCTTTACCTGGAACAACGGTATCCATATGGGATGTGAAATAGATAGGTTCCGCGTCTTCTTTACTTCCTTTTAAAGTACATATTAAGTTACCGGCACCATGACCCGTTTTTTCTTTCGCATTATCCTCGATAACCTCAAGTCCCAAATCGGTAAATTTCTTTTTTAATACTTTCGCAATCTCTTCCTCATATTTAGTTTCTGAATCAATCTGCACTAATTCCATAAATTCGTTAATAAGTCTATCTTGATTGACTTCAATCATTGTTGTTAATCCTCCTACATTTGTTAAGTATTAAATTAGCTCCATTAGTTAGCTGACGCCCTAACTACATAGGTAATAGCTGGAAACTACTTTTTTAAAAAAATTTAACGTTATAAAGGCATGTTTCCGTGTTTCTTTTTTGGACGTTCTTCATGCTTATTATGTAACATTTCTAGAGCCTCGATTAGTTTTATGCGTGTTTCTCTTGGATCAATTACATCATCAACCATTCCTAAGCCAGCAGCAATATAAGGGTTGGCAAACTTTTCGCGGTAAGTATCAATTTTTTCTTGTCTCACTTCCTCTGGATGAGCACTTTCAGCAATCTCTTTTGCAAAAATAATATTTGCAGCTCCTTCTGGTCCCATCACAGCAATTTCTGCATTTGGCCAGGCATAGACAAGATCTGCCCCAATGGATTTACTGTTTAATGCAACATAAGCCCCACCATAAGCTTTTCTAGTTATGACTGTTATTTTAGGAACAGTAGCTTCTGAATAAGCATATAAAATTTTAGCACCATGTCTAATGATACCTCCATGCTCTTGTTTCACACCAGGGAAAAAGCCAGTTACATCTTCAAATGTAATTAATGGAATATTAAATGAATCACAAAATCTAATGAAACGAGCTGTTTTATCACTTGAATCGATATCAAGTCCGCCTGCTAAGTATTTGGGTTGATTACAAATAAGACCTACGGATTTCCCTTCTATCCTAGCGAAGCCTACTACTACATTTTTTGCAAACTCCTTATGAATTTCAAAATAACTATTCGGATCTACTACTTCGTGAATGACGTTTTTCACATCATATGGACGTGCAGAATCAAATGGTACTACTTCCGTAAGATTATTACAATAATTATCTTCACTTTCAAACTTTTTATAGCTAGGCTTTTCATTGTTATTAGCAGGTAAATAACTTAGTAATTTTTTAACCGCATCTAGCGCTTCCTCTTCTGTACTTGCTTTAATGTGAGCATTCCCACTTTTTGAGTTATGAATATGGGCGCCCCCTAATTCTTCTGACGAAATTTTTTCACCAGTTACTGTTTCAATTACCTTGGGACCAGTAATAAACATTTGAGAAGTTTTTTCTACCATAATGACGAAATCTGTAATCGCTGGTGAATATACTGCTCCGCCAGCACTAGGACCCATAATAACAGAGATTTGCGGAATCACTCCTGAGTAAATAGAATTTCGATAAAATACTTGTCCGTATCCGTCAAGGGAAGAAACGCCTTCCTGGATACGAGCACCACCAGAATCATTTAAACCAATAAATGGAACGCCATTTTTAGCAGCCAAATCCATCACGTTGGCAATTTTTTTCCCGTGCATTTCTCCTAATGCCCCGCCATAAACAGTAAAGTCTTGTGCGAATAAATAAACAGGCTGTCCATTAATTTTTCCGAATCCTGTCACAACCCCTTCGCCTTTTCCGTTTGAATCATCCATGCCAAAATCAGTGCTTCTATGGTTGATAAACGTGTTTAATTCGACAAAACTATCTTGGTCTAATAAATAATCAATACGTTCCCGGGCGGTCATTTTTCCTTTTTCATGCTGACGCTTTATACGTTCATCTCCTCCACCCAGCTCTGCTTGTCTTCGTTTATCATACAACTCATTGATTTTATCAAAAATATCCATGATTATTCGATCCCCTCTTTATGTTCACACAGTTCAAACAGAACACCATTAGCAGCTTTTGGATGAATAAAGGCAACTTTACTGTTGTTTGCACCATCCCTAGCATTCGTATCGATTAAACGAACACCATGTTGCTGATAATAATTTATACGTGATTCGATATTATCTACTTCTATAGCAATATGATGAATCCCTTCTCCTCTTTTCTCTATAAATGTATGAATTGCCGATGTTTCATCAAGGGATTCCAGTAATTCTATACGTGACTCCCCTATATTTAAAAAAGCAACTTTAACTGCTTCTGATTTTACTTCTTCAATTGCTTCTAATTCAAGACCTAATACATCTATATAAAAAGGTAACACTTGATCGATACTACGAACAGCTATTCCGATATGCGCTATTTTTTTAGGCGCTGAAAGATTTCCTGAATCAAAACCAATTAATTCTTTAATATAAGCTGCTAATGCATCGGTTGAAGCCCCACTTGTAAATACCTTTTTTATTCCTTTTTCAATTAAAAAGGGAATATCTTCACTTGGTATGACCCCACCGCCAATAACAGGAATATCATCTGCCTGACGCTTCTTGAGTTCTTCAATCACTTTAGGAAATAACGAATTATGAGCTCCTGAAAGTGAAGACAAACCAATAATATCAACATCTTCCTGAACAGCAGCTTGTGCGATTTGCTGAGGGGATTGACGCAGACCTGTATAAATAACTTCCATTCCATGGTCTCTTAATGCCTGAGCAATTACTAAAGCCCCTCTATCGTGGCCATCAAGTCCAGGTTTAGCCACTAAAACTCTAATTTTCTCCATCGTATTTTCCCCCTTATCAACCGATATACTCACCAAACTCATCTCTTAAAACATTACATATTTCACCTACAGTGGCATAAGCTTTTACTGCTTCTAAGATATATGGAATCAAGTTTGTATCTTCAGATTTAGCATATTTTCTGATATCTGCTAATACTTTGTTAACTTTTCCTTCATTGCGTTTTTGACGAATCTTTTTTAAGTTTTCAACTTGTGTCTGTTCTAATTCCTCATCAACTTTTAATAAATCCGGATTAACCTCTTCATCAATTTGAAATTTGTTTAATCCTACAATAATCTCTTCTCCACTTTCAATTTGTTTTTGTGTCTCATAAGCATTATGTTGAATTTCACGCTGCATAAAACCTTCTTCAACTGCTTGGACAGCACCACCTATTTCTTTAATTCTATCAAGGTATGCTTCAATTTCTTCTTCAATTTTATCTGTTAATTCCTCTACATAATAGGAACCTGCAAGTGGATCAACCGTATCAGCCGTACCACTCTCATGTGCGATGATTTGTTGAGTTCTAAGAGCGATGCGGGCGGAATCTTCTGTTGGTAGAGACAAAGCCTCATCCCTAGAGTTTGTATGTAGACTTTGTGTACCTCCCATAACTGCAGCAAGCGCTTGCAATGTTACTCTTACAATATTGTTATCTGGCTGCTGGGCTGTTAAAGTAGAGCCACCAGTTTGTGTGTGAAATCGTAGTTTCCAGCTTTTTTCATTTTTAGCTTGATAATCTTCTTTCATTATCCTGGCCCATATTCTCCGTGCTGCACGAAATTTCGCAACCTCTTCGAAAAAGTTATTATGTGCATTAAAGAAAAATGCCAGCCTTGGTGCAAACGAATCGATATCCAATCCAGATTCTAATGCAGCATCAACATATGCCATACCATTCGCAATAGTGAAGGCTGCTTCTTGAACCGCGGTCGAACCTGCTTCTCGAATATGATAACCAGAAATACTTATTGTATTGAATTTTGGTACATATTTTCCACAATACTCAAAAACATTCGTAATTAATCGCATGGATGGTTTTGGTGGGAATATATACGTACCACGAGCAATATATTCTTTTAATATATCATTTTGAATGGTACCTGTTAATTTTTCCATTGGTACCCCTTGCTTTTCTCCAACTGCAATGTACATACAAAGCAAAATGGAGGCCGGAGCATTGATTGTCATCGATGTACTCACTTTATCAAGTGGAATTTGATGAAGTAGTTGTTCCATATCATCTAATGTATCGATTGCTACCCCTACTTTTCCTACTTCACCTTCAGCCATCGCATCATCAGAGTCATATCCTATTTGTGTCGGTAAATCAAATGCTACAGATAATCCTGTTTGCCCTTGATCCAATAAATATTTAAATCGCCTATTCGTCTCTTTCGCCGAACCAAAACCTGCATATTGCCTCATCGTCCAGAGCCGGCTACGATACATCGTAGGCTGAATGCCTCTTGTATATGGAAACTCTCCAGGAAAGCCTAATTTTTCTTCATATTCTTCATTGGTTTCTGGATAATAAAGTCGTTTCACCTCAATATCTGAGGAAGTTTTAAATGGTTTTTTTCGTTCAGGAAAACGCTTTATAGCTTTATTGACTGATTCTTCCCACTTTTGTTTATTATTTTTCTCCATCCCCTATTTAACCTCCTACCAATTCCTTGAAAATTTTTTTCTCTAACAAGGCTAATTTTTATACTTGTCCAAATCCCCTTTTCACGTTAAAATAAATATAATGGTATCTCGGTGTTTTGAGGAGGGATTTAAAAAATGTCTGCTAAAAAACAAACACAAAAACCTACCCCTAAAAGAAAATCTAAACGTGAACGTCGTACAAAAATAGCTGTATATATCATGATTATTGCAATGTTACTATCCTCACTGACTGCTGGACTTTCATTTTTAATTTAATAGTATGTAAAATTCGCAGGCCTCATTTTAAAATAATGGTGGCCTTTCTTAATTTACCCACAAATCAATAAAATGAGGCTGACCCTTGTTCACTTGAGACAGCCCCATCATTACATACCTTTTAAATACTTATACTTCTTCACAATGCTCTTCAAAAATTCCTTGTAATTTATTCATTACGTCCATTGCTGTAAAACCTTCAATATCATGACGTTCTAACATCGTAACAATCTTTCCATCTTTTAAAAATGCAAATGATGGAGAGGAAGGTGGGTAGCCTTCAAAATAAGTACGAGCTTTTTCCGTTGCTTCACGATCTTGTCCTGCAAAAACAGTATATAAATGATCAGGACGTTTATCGTAATGTATAGCATTTGCTGCAGCTGGACGTGCAACACCGCCCGCACAACCACATACAGAATTGATCATTACTAAACTTGTTCCATCTTCTTTAAATGCCTCTTCCACCTCTTCAGGAGTCCTTAACTCCTTGTAGCCTGATTCGCGGATATCTTTACGAGCAGCATCGACTACATCATTCATAAATATATCGAAATCCATGTAATAGTCATCCCCTTTTTATTTAGTTTAAAAAGTAAAAGCTATTTCAACTTATAAATTAGCTTATCAATTTTATTTATGAATTTCAATTATAAAAATTCAAAAGGAATAGGGAATATTTAATAGACATTCGTTGTTTTTTGATTTATATTTTCCAAAATCTCTTTCAATCTAGCCAGAAACTGTCCGCAAACTAAACCATCAAGTACTCGGTGATCAAGAGATAGAGATAGATTTACCATATCTCTTGCTGCAAACATATCGTTAATAATCACTGGACGTTTAACAATCGATTCAACTTGTAAAATTGCGGCTTGAGGATGATTAATAACACCCATAGAAGAAATGGAACCAAAGGATCCTGTATTATTTACAGTAAATGTTCCACCTTCCATATCGTTTGGTGTTAACTTTCCTGAGCGTGCCTTTGTTGCAAGTTCATAAATAGATTTTGCAATACCTTTAATGCTCTTTTCGTCCGCATTTTTTATAACAGGAACGAATAGCTCTTCGTCCTTTGCAACAGCAATAGATAGGTTAATATCTTTCTTTTGAATTATTTTATCACCTGCCCACGTACTGTTAAGTTCCGGATATTCTTTAAGCGCTTGAGCAACCGCTTTGACAAAGAAAGCGAAAAATGTAAGACCGAAACCCTCATTTTGTCTAAATTCATCTTTCAACTGATTTCGGTATGTGACAAGGTCTGTTACATCTACTTCGACCGTCATCCAAGCATGAGGAATTTCAGTTTTTGATTTCACCATGTTTTCGGCAATAGCTCTTCTAACACCTGTAACAGGTATTTCTTTATCACCCGGTTGTGATGCTGGTTTAGGTGTATTTATTGTAGTAACTTGTTCTTTTGGCTGTTCACCGGCCTGGGTTTGTTTCGGTTCTGTTTCTTTCGTTTGTTGAGGCGGTAAATTACCAAGGGAAATTACTTTTTCAATATCTTTACGCGTAATCCGCCCGGCTCGACCCGTTCCAGTAACCTGTTCTAAACCAATATTATTTTCTTGAGCTAATCTTAACACAGCAGGAGAATAACGCATTTTCATGGATTGATCCTTTGGTTCTGCTTCTTGTGCGTTCATATCAGTTGTTTTTTCCTCAGAAGTCTTCTCACCTTCACTTCCTTGACTTTCCGTTGTTTGAATATAGCACATTAATTCTCCAACATCTATCGTCTCACCTTCTTTAGCAACAAGCTCTTTAATGGTACCGGAGTATGAAGATGGCACTTCTGCATTCACTTTATCTGTCATTACTTCTGCTATTGGATCATATTTATTCACGAAGTCTCCCTCTTTTACGAGCCACGTACTTATTGTTCCTTCTGTAACACTCTCACCAAGTTGAGGCATTGTGATTTTTTCAGCCATTGATAAACCTCCTTATCCTAAAATTCAGCTAGCTCACGCATTGCGTGCTCTACTTTATCTGGATTGATCATAAAATACTTTTCCAATGTTGGTGAATATGGCATAGCAGGAATGTCTGGGCCTGCAAGCCTTTGCACTGGGGCATCTAAATCAAACAAACAATTCTCAGCAATAATAGCCGCAACCTCTCCAATAATGCTGCCTTCCTTATTATCTTCTGTTACAAGTAAGACCTTACCAGTTTTTGAAGCAGCTTCAATAATCGCTTCCTTATCAAGTGGGTATACCGTTCTTAAATCAAGAATATGTGAATCAATTCCTTCTCCTGCTAATTTTTCGGCTGCCTGCAACGCAAAGTGAACACCAATTCCATAAGTGATAATTGTTATATCAGTACCTTCACGTTTTACGTCTGCTTTCCCGATTGGAAGAACATAATCTTCTTCAGGTACTTCTCCCTTTAGTAATCGGTATGCTCTTTTATGTTCAAAAAATAGTACAGGATCATTATCACGAATGGATGCTTTTAGTAAGCCTTTGGCATCATATGGTGTAGAAGGCATCACAATTTTTAAACCTGGTTGATTTGCAAACATTGCTTCTACAGATTGCGAATGATATAAACCACCATTTACCCCTCCACCATATGGCGCTCTTATTGTAATCGGACAATTCCAATCATTATTTGAACGATACCTTATTTTAGCTGCTTCTGAAATAATTTGATTCACTGCTGGCATGATAAAATCAGCAAATTGCATCTCGGCTACAGGACGCATACCATACATCGCTGCTCCAATACCAACTCCGGCAATGGCAGATTCAGCAAGAGGGGTATCTATCACACGTTCCTCGCCAAATTCATCGTACAGTCCATCTGTAGCTTTAAATACACCACCTTTTTTACCAACATCTTCCCCAAGTATAAATACTTTTTCATTTTGTTGCATTTCTTCTCTTAAAGCTGATGTTACAGCTTGAATATATGTCATGATTGACATGTTACACCCTCCCTACTCTTCATAAACATACTTTAGTGCTGATTCAGCCTCAGGATAGGCAGCATTTTCTGCGTATTCTGTTGCTTCATTTACGATATTGTCAATCTCAGTCTTTATCTCTTTTTCCTTTTCCTCAGACAATACACCAACTTCTTTTAAATAAGATGAAAAGAATAAAATTGTATCCTTTTTCTTTGCTTTTTCAAGAACTTCCTTCTCACGATAACGGTCATCATCATCACTGGAATGTGCTGTCAATCTATCCGTCATCGCTTCAATAAGCGTAGGTCCTTCTCCATTTAAAGCTCGCTCTCGAGCTTTTTTCACAACTTCATAAACAGCAAGCGGATCATTTCCGTTCACTGTAAAACCAGGCATACCATAAGCTGCCCCTCGATCAGAAACCTTTTCAGATGCAACTTGCTTTTTATATGGTACAGAGATTGCATATTTATTATTTTCTACCATTGTGATCACAGGTAACTTATGGACACCAGCAAAGTTTAAACCTTCATGAAAATCACCTTGGTTGGAAGAACCCTCACCTAAAGTAACAAAAGTTACAAAGTCTTTCTTCTCCATTTTTCCAGCAAGTGCCACACCAACCGCATGTGGAACCTGTGTTGTAACAGGAGAAGAACCAGTCAAAATTCTGTTTTTCTTTTGACCAAAATGACTAGGCATTTGTCGGCCGCCCGAGTTTGGATCATCTGCTTTAGCGAAAGCGGATAGCATTAATTCCTTCGCTGTCATACCAAAAGCTAAAACAACCCCCATGTCCCGATAATAAGGAGCAGTGTAATCTATATCCCGATTTAAGGCAAATGCAGCACCGATCTGAGCCCCTTCCTGTCCTTGACATGAAATAACAAACGGTATTTTACCAGCTCGATTTAAAAGCCACATTCTTTCATCAATTTTTCGTGACAATAACATCGTTTTATACATTTCTATAACTTGTTCATCTGTTAAACCTAAAGCTTGATGACGATTTGTTGTCATCGTTTTCCCTCCTTCAAAATATTATCTATCCATGAATTTGAATTCCTTCGACTGCTAAAGCTGCTTCACCCATGATTTCAGATAGTGATGGATGCGGGTGGATGCTCTCGGAAATTTCCCAAGGTGTTGCATCAAGCAACTTGGCAAGTCCTGCTTCTGAAATCATATCTGTTACATTAGGTCCTACCATATGTACCCCTAGTAAATCCTCCGTCTTCTTATCAGCTATAACCTTTACAAATCCATCAGACTCCCCGTATACTAGGGCCTTTCCAATTGCTTTAAAAGGAAACTTACCTATTTGAATGTCTAGTCCTAATTTCTCTGCTTCGCTTTCAGTTAAACCTACACTTGCAACTTCTGGATTTGAGTAAATACAACTGGGAACATTGTTATAATTAATAGGCAGCGGAGTTTCATTGGCTATCGCCTCCACAGCAATGATACCTTCATGTGAAGCGACATGTGCTAATTGCATCCCACCAATTACATCACCTATTGCGTAAATATGTGATTCTTTTGTTTGGTAAAGCTCATTTGTTTTAATCACGCCATTTTCAACAACAATATCTGTATTCTCAAGTCCAATATTTGTCGTATTAGCTACTCTACCAATTGAAACAAGCATTTTATCGGCTTCATATGTTTTCTTTTCACCTTTAATATCAACATCTACTGTTACTCCGCTGTCTTTCGATAATGTCTTCGGAAGAACCTTGGCACCTTTAACAAAAGTAATCCCTTTTCTTTTCAGAAGCCTTTCTACCTCTTTAGAAACATCCAAATCTTCCGTAGGTAAAATATGATCTAAATACTCTACAACAGTTACATTTACCCCAAAGTCAGCAAGCATAGATGCCCATTCTATACCTATCACTCCACCGCCAACAATAATAATGGAAGATGGTAAGGCCTCCATCTCTAAAGATTCATCAGAGGACAAAACATATTTCCTGTCAAACTCAATATCCCCGAGTTTTCTTGGCTGTGATCCCGTTGCGATGATTATGTTTTTTGGTACAATCATCGTGTTTTCTTCACCAGATTCGTACTCTACTGAAATCGTTCCGGCGACTGGAGAAAAAATGCTTGGACCCAATATACGTCCAAAACCATTATATATATCAATTTTTCCTTTTTTCATCAGGCTTTGTACACCTTGGTATAAGGTGTTGATAATATTATTTTTTCGCTCCTGAACTTTAGTGAAATTCAGTGCAATTTCCTTCGTTTCCACACCAAAATCCGCAGCCTCTTTTGTTTGGGTATAAACTTCTGCACTGCGAAGTAAAGCTTTGGAAGGGATACAACCTTGATGTAAACATGTACCCCCTAATTTCGATTTTTCTACAATAGCTACTTGCATTCCTAATTGAACTGCCCGGATAGCCGCTACATAACCACCAGTTCCACCGCCCAATACGACCAAATCATATTCCTTACTCATTTTTATTGTCACTCCTTTTAGTGTAGATTTTTGGTTTTTCTTTATGACGTAAAACTCGCAATGTTCCTTCTGCAAGAGCTTGAAGTTCATTTTCACCAGGATAAACCAGGGTATCTGCAATCCAATCTACACGTTTTGATATCATCTCAACAAATGTCTTACTACAAGCTAATCCACCGGTTAATACAATAGCATGTATTTCCCCCATACAAACCGTACTCATTGAACCAATTTCTTTAGCAATTTGATAGGCCATTGCTTCATACGTTTCTCTCGCCTTTTTCTCATCTTGTTTTATGCGATTTTCTATTTCTCTAGTATCATTTGTATGTAAATAAGCTTTAAGCCCACCTTGACTTACAAGTTTTTTCATTACTTCATTCATATAATACTTTCCTGAATAGCATAATGAAACAAGATCTCCCGCCGGAACGGTTCCCGCTCGCGCCGGCGAGAAAGGGCCATCTCCATGTAAACCGTTATTCACGTCAACTACTTTTCCTTTATGATGAATTCCAATAGTAATCCCTTCACCCATGTGAGCCACAATAAGACTTAAATCATCATATGTTTTATTTAGTTCATCAGCTGCTTTTCTTGCAACAAATTTTTGATTAAGTGCATGGAAAATACTCTTTCTTGGGATTTCTGGAACACCAGAATAACGAGCAATATCATCCAATTCATCAACGACTACTGGATCAACAATATAAGCAGATATGTTCAGTCCACATGCTATTTCGTACGCAATTAATCCTCCAAGATTAGAAACATGTTTCCCGTAGGTTTCGGAACGAAGATCTTCTAGCATAGCTTCATTGATAAGATAGGTTCCACCTTCAATAGGACGAACCAAACCACCTCTTGCACATACTGCATCTAATTTTGTTATACTAATTCCTTCATAGTCCAAATGATCAAGGATAACTTTTTTACGAAAATCATGCTGTTTTATAATATCACGGTAATTTGATAAATCTGCAACATGATGCTGTATTGATTTCTCAAAAATACAAACTTCATTGTTAAAAACACCGATTTTTGTATAATTTATTCCAGGATTGATGACTAAAGTTCTAAAGACACTTCGCACGACCGATAACCTCCATTTACAAATGCTTATCGGCGGCTTAAAACATGATGTTCATTCAATAAAAATTGTCCTCGAGATTTTTTCATTGAATTGATTCTTTCTTCTGCCATGCGATCCGCTGCTATAGCTGTAGGTATATTTTCTTTTCGGGATATTTCAAATACATTTAATAAGATATTATAGATTTCATCAACTTTTTTCAGGGCGCGCTCTTGATTATATCCATTTAATTCATCAGCCACATTAATCACTCCGCCAGAGTTAATGACATAATCCGGGGCATACACAATCCCTTTTTCATGCAATATTTCTCCGTGTTTATCGGTTTTTAATTGGTTATTTGCTGAACCCGCAATTACTTTTGCCTTTAAAACTGGAAGTGTTTCGTCATTAATCGTAGCTCCCAAGGCACATGGAGAATATATGTCACAATCAACAGAATAAATATCTTCTGGATCGACTGCTTCTGCATCGAACGCCTCAACAGCTCGGTTAACTGCATCTTTATTAATGTCCGTTACAATCAATTTGGCGCCTTCTCTATATAAGTGTTCACACAAGGTATATGCTACATGTCCTACACCTTGAACAGCCACTGTTTTTCCTTTCAGTAAATCATTTCCAAAAGCTTCTTTTGCCGCAGCCTTCATCCCTTTATAGATACCGTATGCAGTAACAGGGGATGGATCTCCCGATGAACCAGACTCAGAGGTGCCTGTTACATAATCTGTTTCCATATGAATTAAATCCATATCTTCAACGGTTGTACCAACGTCTTCAGCCGTAATATAACGGGCTCTCAAACTTTGGATATATCTGCCAAACGCACGAAACATTTCTGGATTTTTATCTTTTTTAGGATCCCCAATTATTACCGCTTTACCACCACCTAAATTAAGTCCTGCCGCCGCATTTTTATAGGTCATACCTCTGGCAAGTCTTAAAGCATCTTCAATTGCTTCGCTTTCGGAATTATACGTCCACATTCTCGTGCCACCTAAGGCCGGGCCAAGTGTCGTATCGTGAATGGCGATAATCGCTTTTAAACCTGAATTTTTATCCTGGCAAAACACCAATTGTTCATAATCATACTCTTCCATATAACTCATTATTTCCATTTAAAGTCCCTCCTAGATTTAATTTGTTGCTGGTACATTTACTTTACTTTTTATACGAAAGCTAAGTAAAATTGGAAATTTAGCATCATTACTTTAGATGTGATTTTATCGATTATAGAAAAATACGAGCATTTTATCAAAGATCGTTTTCACAAAGTTTAATGATGTCAAAGTTTCCTTCATATGTTTTTTCTCTCGCTATTAATCATTATGCAAAAACCATGCCAAGTCCAAATATGTTGAAAGCGCTTTAATACCAAGGGTCCCCTTCTGCAATTCAGTGCATTCTTGCAATCTTTTGCATGCTATTTTATTCAATATGGTATTTTTCCATTTTATAATACAAACTCCGTATGGAGATATTTAGTGATTTTGCAGTTTTAGTTTTATTAAAATCATTTTGTTCATAAACATTTTTAATATATTCTTTTTCATACTGTTCAACAGCTCGCTGTAAAGGCTGTCCGGTTTCCAGATGGAAGCTTCCGTTAGTGGGAGTATTTACGTAATTAATTAACTCTGGTAAATGTTTTCTTTCAATTATTTCCTCCCCCATATCCATATATATTATTGCTCGCCCAATTACGTTTTCCAACTCCCTGACATTTCCTGGCCAAGGATAACTTTGCAACGTTTTCAACGCTTCTTCAGAAACTTGCTTTACATTCCTTCCATAATCCTGATTTACTTTTTGAATAATTCGCGTAATTAAATCAGGTAAATCAGCCAACCTTTCATTTAGAGACGGAATTGTAATAGGTAATCGGGTCAGGCGATAATATAAATCTTCACGAAATGTTTTATTCATAACCGCTTTTTCTAAGTTAACATTCGTCGCCGCAATTACACGCACATCTAATGGAATCGGTTCGGTTCCACCTACTCTTACTATTTCATTTTCTTGAAGAACACGCAGTAGTTTTGCTTGTGTTTTTAAGGATAACTCACCAATTTCATCCAAAAAGATACTTCCCATATTCGCTTCTTCAAAAAAACCTTTTTTTCCACCTCGTTTTGCACCAGAAAAAGCACCTTCCTCATAGCCAAATAACTCACTTTCAAGCAAGCTTTCTGCTATAGCTGCACAATTAACACGAATGAATTTATTATGTTTTCGTTCACTTTCATTATGTATTGCATGGGCAAAGAGCTCTTTGCCTGTCCCTGATTTACCACGCAAAAGAACAGTTGCAGGCGTTCTCGCTCCTACCTTGGCCTGTTCAAGGGCTATCGTCATCTCTTCCGAGGTCGCAACAATATCATCAAATGTATATTTCGCTTCCAAATTACGGATAATTTGTCTTGCTCGTTTCAATTCTGTCGTTAAAGTCTTGATTTCAGAGACATCATGAATAACACCTACACTGCCCTTGATTACCCCATCCACAATAACAGGTGCAACATTCACGATTACTTCCTTTTTCGCGGGACCTACTTTCATTCTCGTTCCCCTAACCGGACGTCTCGTTTCTAAAACTTTCATATGCATGCTTTCGCCCTCAGAAATATCTGTGTTTGCTGGTTTTCCAACTACATCTTTTTCCTGCAGGCCTGTGATTCTCGTGTAGGCTGGATTTATTATCAGCCCAATTCCATTTTCATCTACAACACTAATTGCATCATCTGATGAATGTATAATCGCTTCAAGCATTGTTTTAATTTCTTTAAGATCTGTGTTTTCTTCAGCAAGGTTTACTACTTCTGTAATATCTTTAAAAACGGCGAAAGCTCCGACCAGACGTTTTTTAGGGTTAATAATAGGTATTCTTGTCGTAATCACTTTTTTTCCATTTTCTAAAAATAATTTCTGATTAACTTCTTTTCTTTTATGCTTTAAAACTTCAGGGAGCCTTGTGTTTTCGATTGTTTCACCTATGTATTTTCCCAGAAATTGTTGTTTAGGTACTCCAATAATTTCCTCAGCACTGTGATTGATAAATTGTACAATTCCTTCCGTATCAATCACAACCATGCCATCTCTAATGTTTTGTAAAATTAGTTCCTGATTCATCGATTGCATTCTAAGGCGATCAACAAGTTCTTCTTTTTCGTCAAACAATTCCGAGATAATATAGGCAATGGCACCTGGAATGATAACTGTTTTGTCTTGCTTCATTTTTAACAGTTTGTCCATTACTTTTTCATTTCCGGTTGCATCAATAACAATATCAATATCTTTTTTTAACCAAGTCCTCCACTCACTGTCAACTGGAACTCCCAGTTCGTTGGCTAGATGAATACCTTCTGCGCTATGTTTATGGTCGATAATACCGACAACTTCCATACGTTCCGTACCATGTAAAATTTTTAAAAGCGTACTTCCACCTGTGCCAGCACCTACTATAAGTACCCTTTTCATTTATTATCCCACCTTGCAAGGAATTGCATATATTCAGTTTAAAGCAACATGCATGTTTTTTCAAATTATTTTAATATCATTTTTATGTATAGGTCTGTTATACTGAATAGAGCGTTATTTTCACAATACATTTTTATTTACTATAAAGAGGAGTACAATTATGGTTAGGATCTTTGCGATTTCTTTGTTAATTATACCAGGTATTATATCTGCTATTGGAATTAAACTTATGAGGGATGCATTGTTTAATGAATTCCATCCATTATTCTTCCATACAGGCATACAATTCACTGTAGGCCTTATATTTTTTATTGTTGGGATAGCTTTTGTCGCTGGTTTTATCGTTCATCGAGATCGTAAAAAACAGCTTGTAAAAAAGAAGAAACGTAAAAACGCGGCAAATAAATGAACGAGTGAACAAGGGGGAAATACTCTAAAAATCAGGTAAGTATAATCTAGGATCTATACCCAGCGTCCTGTGCCTAACAAGAGTACAAACTAGGCTATGTCGGGGTGAGTAAAGAAAAGGAAATAATACTTCTTATCGCTTAGTTAATATTTTATCTCTTGGAAGCTCTTATTCTATACGATTATATGAATTACTAAAAAAGTGGGAGAATGTGGGTAAATGGGAAAGAGCTAAATAAAGAAACAGATATTAAAGTTTTATTAAAAGAAATTAAATCTGGTCGAAAAGTTAGCAGCCTTGTTTTCGATATTAAAGTTAAAGCACAAAAACAAAATGATTCGACATCTGAAATACTTATTAAGAAGGATAAGACTTTGTTATTAGAAAAACTTAATGATAAAGCTAATAATTATCAAATAGATTTAAGTGTGTTTTCAAAATTATATTCTGTAGCTTCCGTTATTTATAAAACAGAAAATATAGAAAGTGAACTACTTGGGCTGGTTGAACTAACTAACAAAAAAACAAAAAGGAGTCCAATCGAGTTTATGTTACATATTATAAACGAAAAACAAAAATTATATAATAATGGTGAAAATCCAAGCGTGGTTGAAGTTGACTTAAATACATATTCTAAAGAAATAATACCTGATTGGTTCAAGGAAAAGCAGGAAGATAATATTCCTGAAACAAGTGCAGAATTAGTTGATGAAACTGAAATAATGGAATTAGAAGAATTACTTAAAAAGTATCAACAATCGAATTAAAATAATGTAGGCTTATAAATATAAGTAATAATTATTTTCTTGATCATTTGGGGTATTAGATGAATGTCTTATAAGCTCCAGAGAAATACTATTACCAGTCATATTTTTTTAATTAGATTTACATAATCAGACTGTAAAGTATATTGATTGTCGGTTTATGGATTTTTTCTAGAATCTTATAATTCAATTTTATATCGAAAAAGGATAGAATGAATAATCACTTTTTCATTTTTATTATCTAAGCTAGATAACACTTCTGGTAAGGAAATTTCATCTAAGCGTGAGTTAAAACAGTTGTAAAGCAAATCGAATCATAGCTCGTTCTGAACTAAAATAAATGGCTATTTTTTCCTTTAATTCATCTCTTCAATTTCTTCAGTAGTTCGGAGGGGTTCCACATGATACATTTTCGTTTGTTTTGACATGCAATCATCCTTTTCTTATATGTATGAATTACCTATATCATATCACACAATCATACATTTAAAAGCGAATAAAGATAAGAATACTGTCATATCAACAAATAAAATGTACGATTATTTCCATTTTAATACATTATATCACCCGCCTTTATTCGAAAAGGAGGGTGATATAATGTGACAGTTTTTCAAAGCATGATTCTCATGATTTCTTTTGAAAGATTAATTGTCGTTATTCTGTCATTTCAAAAAATAACCACTCTATTTAAGCCTGCTTTCAAAATCAAAAGCATTACTTTCTACTATTAACAATTCTACATACGTTACGTTATTGCCTGCATATATGTCGAAACCGGCTAATGAATTCATCCAAGAATCGAAAGAGTTATATAGAAGATACCTACAAAGACTTCTTAAAAAAGACTGGGGACACATCTTTTTATTATAATTGATTGGGATTGAAAAATAATCGATGAAGGATAAAATCTAAAATAAAAAGGTGGGTACAATAAAATGTACCCACCTTTTTTAATTATTGTTTATATTGTTGATTTATTGTCAGAAAGTATGATAATTAGTGTGTTATTTTTATTACTATCAGAATTTTTTCTTCCAAAACTGATCTTGTTAAACAAAGAGACAACCTCTTTCATTATTACAT